>JAEZZG010000025.1 GCA_023442485.1 Actinomycetes bacterium
GTGTTGGAGTCGGTGTTGGAGTCGGCTCCGCATTCTTGTGGTACACAAACGTGGTGTTCTCGGTCACCTTGTAGGTGTAGGGGTCGACCTTTTCCTCTGAACCTTCAAGAGTCCAGTATCCGGCACCTTCAGGGATGTTGAGATCGTCAATCTCGGAGCCCTTGACGGGGGAGTCGTAGACTGCGGTGGTGGCCTTCTCAAAAGCCGGGTCAACACCATCAGCAGAGACCAAGTTCACCGTGAGCAGCTTGCGGTACTCAACATAAATGCCACGGTGGATGTAGTCGTTATATTCCATTCCAGGCTCAGCGACCTCGGAGGCGACGGGGACCTGGACGTATCCTTCGATATCCTCACTCGTCATGTCGAACTTCACGTCACAAAGCTTCTTGTTGTAGAAGTCGACAACGGGAATTGCACCCCGGTTTCCGTCCCAACCGGAGAAAGCGTTGTGGGTGTAGGTGCCGTAGACCGGATTCGCAGACGGGTCGGAGCCGTTAGCCTTGATCGTCGTCGTGACGGTGGTGTCTGAGTCGGGGCGGCACACGCTGTGCGACTTGATGGTGACTTTGACGTCACGATTTTCGTTCGCTTCAAGACGCGGGTAGAAGGACACGAAATACGGTGCCGTCACATGGTCGAAGTTGAACTCGGCAAGGTTCTTGCCCCTGAGCTCGGGGTAGGTTTGTTTGTTGATACCAACCGAAATCGATAGATAGAGGGGTTTGCCGTCAACCATTGCCCTATACACGGAGCGGATACCGTTGTTGGGCTTGGCTTCTTCGATGCCGCCGTTGTTGAAGTCATACAGATACGCGTAGGAGTGGCCGAAGCCTGTCTTGGGCTTGGTAGTTCCGCTTACACCCTCTTCACCGGAAGGCGTGATTAGTTGCGGAAGTTCCGTGATCTTTCCGGTGTCCGGGTCTTTGTACGATGCCATCTGCGTCATGGTCAGATTGTGAGATGCCTCAGACTGGTCTCCGTACAGATTCAAGGTGTAGATGCCCCAGGGCTTCTTCTGCTCTGGTTGAGGGTCGTCGGCCCTAGCCATAGGCGAAAAGCTGATCAGCATTGTACCCACGGTGACAGCCGCACCGATAGCTAGCAAGGACTTCTTGGGGGAGGGGACTTTGCTCATGTGCGGAATCTATCGAAGCTTAAGTATCGGCTCACTAGGGCCAATGTAATTTTCAGGAAATCATCAGGAAACTTTGCTTGGGTACACCCGAGGGGGTGAGATTATAATCTGCTCCGCATTATCCGTGATGTGTCAATGAACCTGAGGTGATTCGGGTGCGGGGTCCGTCGTCGCATGCGTGTCGGGTGCATCGTCACTCGCATAGGGCCCACGCCAGCACGTTACCGCCCTGCCAATCGTCTGTAGGGCCCATTACGACTCGGCGGTAGCGCCCATCGTTCTTCTTGTGCAGAGCCCTTGACGGCTGCGGCATGGCGTCTAATTTGTGGGCAGCCGCACCTTCCGGTGCTCACGACGTCATCGAGACCGGTATTGTCCCCAATCACTAATGGCAGCGCGGGCAATGATTAGGATGAGGCTATGCGATTCTTCCTCAATCGTCTGCGCCAGATTCTCTCATCCCGGTTATGGGTTCAGCCCCTCCTTTCTGGTGCTCTAGGAATCGCACTGGGGATCGCGCTGACGTCGGTGTCGATCTCGCGTGAAACAATCCTCGCCCCCTTCCTATGGCCGGGGGATTCTGCCGCCGCGTCTTCCATGATCGGTTTCATCGCCTCCACCACATTGACGGTTTTGACGACCACGATTTCGATGACGCTGATCGTCTTGCAGGTCGCCTCGGGTAACTTCTCCCAGCAGCTCCTTCGCGACTTCATTTCGTCGCGAGCAGTCAGAGGCATCCTCTCGGTCTATGTCGGCTTGTTTTCCTACTGCATGATGGTGTCGCGCTCGATCGGTGCCAAGGACTCTCAACAGGCCCCGCAACTAGCAATGACCGCAGCGATGGTTGGCATCTTCCTGGCGGTCGCCACCTTCATCTGGTATGTCTCGCGCGTGGTCGATATGGTCCGTGTCGATTCGATTCTTGACGCATCGGCAGAGCGCGTCTTGAGGTGTGCCCGTCCCAACCAGGCCTCGACTAAGAAGAAAGAGCGGTCCGAGCTGATGCCGGAGATGATGGGAGGCAGGGTGCCTCGGCACCGGTCTGCCGTCATGCACGCCGTCTCTGCGGCTGAGCCTCGACCTGTTATCCCGGACGATGCGGTGCCCTATCACGCCAAATCCTTCGGCTACATCCAAGCCATCGACGTGAGCTATCTCGGCGCATGGGCGAAAGAGCACGGGGCCTGCGCGGTGATCGACGCTCGTCCAGGCGACCCCGTCCATGGCGGTCAAGTGATCGGGTGGCTATGGACCCGCGACGGCAAGCCGCGAGATTTAGAAATCCCTACCGTGGTCTACATCTCATCGGAACGCATCTCCGGTCAAGACTTCACCCTCGGCCTTCAACAAATGCTCGACATGGCGGTTCGAGCCCTCTCGCCTGGGATCAATGACCCTGCGACGGCTAATCACGCGATCTACCAGGCGTCGAGAGTGCTGAGTTCCCTCATGGCAGATCCGGTGGTGCCGATGGTGGTCTACGCCGACGACCCAAGCGCCAAGCGTGCAGGGGCCGAGGCGGCACCGGGGACCACTGGTGGCACCTCGGTGGCGGACTCAGGCGTCTCTTCAGTGGCTGGCACTAAGGCCCACTCGGCGCGTAGTGATGAACCCGACCGTGAGGTGATCGTGTGGGTGGCGTGTCGAACCGTCGCCGAAATGATTGACACCTTCACTAACGGGATCAGGCGTTACTGCGCCGGGCATGTGTCGGTGATGACGAATCTGTTAAGGTTCCTGGACGTGGTGGGCAGGGATGTCGATGACGAGATGGCCGCCAGGCTAGATGCCCATCGCTTGCGCATCCTAGCCCTCGCCACCAGAGATATCGTTGACCCTAACGACCTCGCCATTGTCCGCGACGCTGCCCACTGTGGCCGCGGTTGCGAGGTGGGCACCGTGGAGTCCACCGATCAAGAAGGGCGCGAAGACGCCATGTTTGAAGCCTAAGTGACCGGCAAGTCCCACTCGCCACCTTCGTCATACCCGGCTGATTCGGCAGTGGAATCGCCGACTACGGCAACGGCCGGCTTCTTCGATACCGAAGCGCGAACCCTAAACGCAGCAACCAAGCCGATGACGAACACCGCAATGTCTGCACGGAAGAGTCTTGCCGTCCCGAATAGGTCTCCGGCTTTGCCGAAGGTGAGCAGAAGCGCGGCAAATACCACCGAGTAGAGGGCGTTGACCCATTCGGCGGCGGTGAGGGTCAAGTTGAGGCCCTTGATGATCGATGGAAGGGCGACCCCGACGATGGTCCCGTCAATGACAATCAGGACAACCCCCAAAGCTAAGACGACGAGGCCTAGCCACATCTGTTTTTGCTAGCGGTCATGAGCTCTTTCTTCCCTGTGGAAACGAAGGAAGGTCGATGCTTGCGCAGCCGCAACCCTCACCCACAAGGATAGCGACACGGTGTCTCCATCAATTATGGTGAATAGAAATGCTCAAAACAGATGACGCATTTCAGTGGACCTATCTTTGTGCCAAGCCCTGCTCGCGCAACACTGCCAGCACATCGGTCACGTCTGCGCCACCTAGGCCGAGTTTCGTGGCGATCTGAGTGGTGAACTCGTCCACGCGCCGGTTGCGGTTCCGCAGGTCGTAGTAGGTGTGGACGGCCTCGTCATAATCGACCAGCACCTGCGCATAGGAGTCCACCTCGGGGTAGCGATCAACCGAGGTGCACACACCCAACGGCAGTCGCGGTTTGAACTGGGGTTCCTCGTCAGGATGGCCCACCAGGAGGCCAAAGACCGGGTAGGTCATCTTCGGCAGGTGGAGTAGGTCGATGACGGTACGCGGTTCGCGGCCGATCGATCCAAGGTAGACGGTGCCCAGCCCCATCGATTCTGCCGCCACCACCATGTTTTGCGCAGCCAAGGTGGTGTCGTAGATGGCGGTCATCAGGGCAGACATAGTGTGGAGCCATTCGTCGTCGGCACCCTTTTCGCGCCGAATCTGCTGGTTGCGATATAGGTCGGCCACGAAGACGAAGAGCTCACCGTGGTCGCCACCGACGTATGCCTGGTTCGCCACGGTTGCAATTGTGTTGCGGATATGCGGGTCCTTGATGTGGATGATGGTGCGTTGCTGGTAGAAGGCCCATGTGGGGGCTTGTCCGGCAACGGTGAGCAGCGACTCAACCTCGTTGTTAGTGACGGGTTCGTCGGTGAAGCTGCGGATAGTACGGTGGCTGAGCTGAACCTCGATGGTGTCAGTCGTGACTGGCGTAGTCGGGGCAGTTTTCGTGGTGTCGGCGGCGGCACAGACGTCCGGGTTGCCGCAGGTTTCGCCAGTGTGGGCGGGCTGAATGGCCGCAGACATGGAATCCTCCTGAAGAGTCGAACACCGCTATCCTAGTTCGAGACTGCATGTCTGAGGTTGATGTGTCGTCGACTTGAGCGGGGTGTCTGCCTCTAGTGTGGAGGGTGGTTACTGAAGCTATCTGTGGAGTTTCGATATGTCTGGTTCTTCCCACTCACCCGGGCACGCACACGGACATAGTCACGGTGTGGGTGCCTCTGGGGTTCGTTTGCTGATCTCGTGTGCAATCACGCTGGCGATTCTGGTGGCTCAAGGTATCGGGGCGGTGTGGAGTGGCTCACTGGCCCTGGCTGCCGACACCGGCCACGTCGCGGTGGACTCTCTGGGGCTGGTGATCGCCGCGCTTGCCTCGCGTCTGATCGCTCGCCCGGCAAGTTCGGGGATGTCTTACGGGCTGATCCGCGTCGAGGGTGTTGCCGCTGCTATCCAATCGATCATGATTTTCGCAATTTGCGTTGTGATCGGTGTCGAAGCGGTGGGCCGTCTGTGGGTTTCGGAAGCTGTCGACGGGTGGGCGATGTCTGGCTGGGCTGTGGCTGGCCTAGTCGGCAACATCGTCGTGATGATCGTCTTGTCTGGGAAACGCAACGACAACCTCAACATCAAGGCGGCCTTCCTAGAGGTCGCTATCGACGCTGCGAGTTCGGTTGCGGTCATCGTCGGCGGTGCCTTGGTGGCGGTCACTGGCCTGACCTGGATTGATGTCGTGATCTCGTTGGTGATCGCGTTAGCCATGGTTCCTCGCGCCTGGGTGCTATTGAGGCAGGCGACCGCGATGTTGCTGGACTCGGTCCCGTCGGGGTTGTCTGTGGACGAGATCAGGGAACACATTGAAGGTGTTGCAGGTGTTGAAGGGGTTCACGATCTGCACATCTGGCAGCCCAGGTCGGGTTTTGTGCTGGTGACGGCTCACGTCATAGTCGCTGATGACGTCCTCGAACAAGGGAGGGGGCAGGAGGTTCTAACCCTGCTCCATGAATGTATGTTGACCCACTTCCCGATCCCGATCGAGCACGCGACCTTCCAGGTTGAATCCCAGGCCCACTCGGCTGGCGAGGTGGTCTGCCACTGACGGTCGGGTCGGCGAGACGGTGTGACGGGTGGTGTGGCCGGTGGTGTGACGGTCAGCCGATCCGCCCTTCACTCCGGCAGGGGAGTATTGAACAACAAGTCCAAGAAACGGAAGTTCTCGAATCTCTTACCGCGACCCACCTTCAAGGGGTACACAATTCCCTTCTCGCTGAGTTCTTTGAGCCACCGGGACGCAGTCTGACGGTGCACCTTACAGGTTTCGATAACATTCTCGATCTTGGCGAAGGGTGCAGACATCAGCACCCGAGCTAGTTCCGCCACAGGTACATTACCGCTAAGGGTTTCGCGGATCTGCTTCTCTAGTTCGGCTTGGAGTCGGGCGCTGGCTTCGATGATGTCGACCGTCCATGTAGCGGTAGAGGTGATGGCTTCGAGCATGAAAATGATCCACGCTTCCCATTCGGCGCGTTCCGTAACATCTCGTAGTAAGCGGTAGTATTTGTCCTTGTGCCGGACAATGAAGCCGGACAGATACAAAATCGGGAACTTCAAAAGCCCCGATTGAATCAAGAACAACACATTCAAGATCCTCCCGGTTCTCCCGTTACCGTCCGTGAATGGATGGATCGCTTCGAATTGGTAGTGGGCCAAAGCCATCACCACTAGTGGGTCAGTGTCGCCGTGATCGTGGAGGTATCGCTCCCAGGCCGTCAAATGTCTTTCAATGACGTCCTGGCCCTCTGGCGGCGTATAGATCGGAATCCGACTACGGGGCGAACCGACGAAAGTTCCGGGGTGAGCACGGGTATCAACCGCGTGGCCGAGAATCGTAGAGCATATCAGTTTCGCAGTATTGGCCGTTAGCGGACGATGCTGCAAGGAGTCTAAGCCGGTGAATAGGGCCGTGCGGTACTTCAAGGCTTCGCGGGCTTGAGGTGATTCATGGCTGAGAGCATCGTGGGCGGCGCGGAACAGCTCGTCATTGGTTGTGACGATGTTCTCAATCTCATTCGACGCCTGAGATTCAAGCAATGGAATCAAGTTCACTAAGATGCCGGGATCGGGTAAGAGGTTCGTCATGCCGTCTAGTTTTCCTAGGGCACGCCCCGCGATGGTCGTTGCTTTGAGGACTTCGGTTGACTCTAGCCGATCCAGGCTGGGCGGCAGCGGTGGTAAATCGTTGAATGGGGTCTGGGCGTCGATCCACATGTGAGCATCCTAGGCGATATGTGTCGAAAAAAGAGCTGGTTTTCGACACATTAGGGTCGATATGTCGAAAAATTAGGCGGATTTCGACATATTCGGACTACGTGTCGACTCGTGCGACATGTCGCTGACGCTGGGTTGGGGGCCTGGCCGTGGTGCCGGATTGGGGCTAGGCTGGATATTCGGAGACAGCGCCCCGGCGGAGTCGAGCCCTTGAAACTAAGACGGGTTAGGCAATCGCATTCGATCCACCTAACCCGTCGGCAATGCCTTTCCTGCTTCAGAGCCCGGTTACCGGCTCTTTGATGGGTAGTGCCCTAGTCACAATGGGCGATCACCAATTCTGAAGCAAGAACTTCTCCGCCTCGGCGCTCCACACATAGTTCTTCGCCCGGCAGATAGCGTCCATCCCCGAAGTGGTGGCGGTTGCCGGGGGTGAATCCAAGATTCCGGCACTATCTGCGGTGGCGCGTTCCCGGTTGATTACCACGCTGATCACCGATGCACCAACCGCCAGAGGGCTCTTGAAGTTGCCATGTGTTACCCCCAGAGAGCGTAAAATATCGACAGTTTCCTTCCGTGGCTGAGCCGGTGAGGTTCGTTCTGGGGGTTCTCAGTTTGATTGGCTGAGAGAGGCGGTTCGGGGTTCGCGAACTCTGTATCCGGATGGTCCATTCCATGCTTTCGAGGTAATTGTCAAGCAAAATCGCAATTCAGGCGATAATCACCGCCTAAAGTGGGTGGTTTCTGGATATGCCTTGCCGTCTCCCCCAGCCAATCGTAAGGATGGAGGACGCAAGAGTATCGTCTACCGAGGTAGTGTTTTGTCCTCTCCCGAATCATCGACCAGCCCCCGTCCCTCCAACTCGTCCCCAGACCCGCACGCGTCTGCCGACCAGCAATCCACCCCCAACCCGGATATGCTCCCCGTCTCGCCCACACCCGGCCACGCTGATGATTTTCATCCCGTGCCCGCCCAAGACGCTGCTACGACCCAAGACGCTGCTATGAACCAAGACGGCGTGATCGATACCCCAGCCGACGACCCCCTCACCGACGGCAACGCCTCCGCAGTCGACCCCCCCGCCACCCCTGCTGCAACGCCAGATTCACACCCAACCGAGCCAGATGTAGCCACCCCGGCCGTCCAAGACATCAACGACCCCTCGACCCAAAAGATCGCTCGCGGCGTCTTCTATCCGGCGGCTGGCATCCTCGTCGCCCTCGTCATCGCAGCCATCGCAATCCCCAACCAGCTTCAGTCGGTGATCTCTTTCCTGTCTGGGGGAGTGATCAACTCCTTCTCCTGGTATTACGTCCTCACCGCAACCGGGTTCGTCGTCTTCGTGATCACCGTCGCAATGTCTCGATTCGGAGATATCAAACTAGGCCGCGACGACGATGAGCCGCAATACTCCCTCGGATCATGGTTCGCCATGCTCTTCGCTGCAGGAATGGGCATCGGCCTCGTCTTTTACGGTGTCGGCGAACCCCTCTCCCACTTTGCCTCACCCCGCCCCGGCGTCGAAGGCTCCGCGCCCGAACTTGCCCGCGAAGCCATGGCTTCCACCTTCCTCCACTGGGGATTCCACGCCTGGAGTATCTATGTCGTGGTGGGGCTCGCTATCGCCTACGCCCACTTCCGGCGCGGCCGCCCCATCTCGATCCGGTGGACCCTCGAACCCGTCTTAGGTAAACGCCGCATCGAGGGGCGTTTCGGTGACGTCATTGACGTCGTGGCTGTCCTCGGAACCGTCCTCGGTGTGGCAACCTCCCTCGGCTTCGGTGTCAACCAGGTCGCCGCCGGTATCGAATATCTGACCGGATTCCTCGCCACCAAGACGGTGCTGGTCGTGCTGGTCATCGTCATCTCCGCATTGGCCGCCACCTCCGTTGCGACCGGTCTCGATGCAGGAATCAAGTTCCTTTCCAATGCCAACCTGGTGATGGCGGCCCTGCTCGCCTTCGCGGTTGCGGCGCTTGGCCCCACCATCTTCATCCTCAACGAATTCGTTCAAGATATCGGCGTCTACCTGTCGCGACTAGTGGAGCTGTCCTTCCAGACCTTGCCGTTCCAAGGTGTTGCCGGAAACTCGTGGTTGACTTCCTGGACGACCTATTACTGGGGCTGGTGGATGTCGTGGTCGCCCTTCGTCGGCATCTTCATCGCCCGGATCTCGCGAGGTCGGACGATTCGCGAGTTCATCCTCGGCGTGATGGCGGTGCCTACCCTAGTCACCTTCTTGTGGTTTGCGATCATGGGTGGGCTGGGCCTCTACGAACAACTCTTCGGCGGTGTCGATCTCATCGGTAGCGACGGAGTCAACATCAACACCGTCCTCTTCCAGGCATTCGAGGCCCTACCCGCCTCGCAACTGCTTTCCGGCCTGGCGATGATCGTCGTGATCATCTTCTTTATCACCTCATCCGACTCCGGCTCCTTCGTCATGTCCATGCTCTCCACCGGTGGCCACCCCAATCCGGCCCTGTTGGTACGACTGACCTGGGCCACCCTCGTTGGGGCAGTCACCGCAGCCGTCCTGGGTGCGTCGAGCGGCGACACTGGAATGGCGGCTCTGCAGTCGCTAGCGATTCTGGCGGCTTTCCCCTTCTCTTTCATCATGATCGGGATGTGTGTTTCGCAGTGGACGCAGCTGCGCGCCGAACACCGTCGCCTGATGGCAAGGGAGCGGGAATTGAGACGCGCAATGATCATCGAAGACGTCTCGTCCACCGTTGTCGCAGACCTCGCCAGAGCCCAGATACTCGCAACCGAGCCAGATGGCAAGAAGGGGAGGAAGTCGCGTTCACCAATCCCGATTGCCCCCGAACTCGTGCGTGCATGGCGACGACGCAAACGCAAACACGGCAGCGACGGTGAAAACCGTCATGAAGGGGCGGTTAGTGGTGACGGCGGCGATGCCTAGACCGGGCCACGCATGTCCGCGTCGTCGACTCTTAGGCCGAGCTACCCAATGCCGCGTCGTCGACTCCTAAGCTGGTCCCCAAGCCCACGTTGCCAATTCCTAGGTCGGGCCCAAAGCCCACGTCTCCGCTTGCCACCTGGCCCCCTGCTTCTTGCACACGTCAAGATGGTTCAATAGTCAACAATTTGACCGGATTGTCACACTGAAATATGATTGAAGTGTAAATCATATTGTGAGAGGTGAGACTTGACGTACAAGATTGGATACATCGTCGGTTCAATTGCCGAATCGTCGATCAACCGCAAGCTCGCTGAAGCCGTGAAGGGCCTAGCCCCTGCAGGTGTAGAAGTAGAGGAAATCTCGATCAAGGAATTGCCCTTCTATGACTACGGCAATGACGGCAACTTCTCCGAAGCGGGGCTGAAGTTTAAGAAGGCAATCGAATCTAAGGATGGGGTGATTTTCGCCACCCCTGAATACAACCGTTCCATCCCTGGTGTTTTGAAGAATGCCCTCGATACTGCCAGCCGTCCGTGGGGTCAGAACTCGTTCACCGGAAAGGCCGGGGCGATTATCGGGGCCTCTATCGGAAAGCAGGGAACCGCCCTCGCGCAGCAGCATCTGCGAACGATCCTCGGCTTCCTCAACATCAACCTCCTCGGTCAGCCTGAGGTCTACCTCACCGTCGATGAGGCAACTTTCGCTGCAGACGGTTCGATCGCCGACGAATCGATGCGCGGATTCCTGGAATCGTGGTGGGAAGCCTTCATTAGCCACCTCGATCGCGTCGTCGGGCACTAGGGGCGGATTAGCTCCACGTCGTCTAGGGGCAAAACAGTGGTGGAAACAACCGTAGGCGGATGAGATGATCCGCGCCTACGGTCATTAATGTGGTCAGAGCACGCCTTACATGCAACGGTTATGCAACCGTTCCGCAACGGTGGCGAGAAGGTGGCTATCCCAGATCGAGCATGGAACGTAGTAATTCAGTGCGGTTGATCACGCCAACTACCCGATCCCCGTCGGTGACGGGAACCTTCTTGATGTGACGATCAGACAAGGTGGCACACACTTCTTGCAGTGACGCCCCCTGGTCGACAGAGTGAACTCGGCGGAAGGCGATATCCATTACCGGCACATCCTTGAGTTCCTTGACCCTTTCGCCGACATCCTTCCCCTGCACCCACAAGGCGTAGACGTAGGCCATATTGATGGTGTCTTGTCCCGCGGGAGCGAGGACGCGCAGCAGTGCGCCATCGGTGATGAAACCGACCAAGCGACCTGAATCGTCGAGAACTGGCATCCCAGAGGTGCGCTTGTCGACCAGGGCCATCAATGCCTGGTAAGCGGTTGCCGTCGAAGGCACCGAAAACACCTGGCGTTCCATGACGCTGGCCGCCGTAGACGCCGTGTGTAGTGACGACTCAGTGCCAGCAGTATCCGCCGGGGCCACGTCTGGCGTCACCGCATGTCGCCCGCGACGCTGGGTTTTCGCCGAGTTGATCGACAAAGCGACCGACAGCAAGAACCCAACCAGGGTCAATAGGGCTGCGACGGTACAAGCTGCCTGGAATCCAGATGCGGCCGCTGCGGATACCGGCGCATTGTGCGCTGCCTTAGATACCGACGCAATCCCGTAGACACCCATGAAAAGGGCCGATCCGAAACACCCGGCTAACTGGAAGGCGGTGCTAACAATGGTGGTGCCGTGCGGGTAGAGACTCGGACTTAGCCGCGATAGGGCATAGGACTGGGCGGGGCCGATCACCAGGGCGCAGCCTGCGATGGTGGGGGCATAGAGGGCGATCAGGGTTGCCGACGTCGTCCCCTCGCCGCAACGAGACAGACCAAAGACACATGCCACGATCACGGCCATCCCGAATGGCACCATGAAACGCAGCCCGTATTTGTCGAAGATCTTGCCCGCGATTGGGGCCAGGACGCATGAGACCAAACAAGCCGGAAGTAAGGTCATCGCTGCGCGCAAAGGGGTGAACTGCAGTGATGATTGCATGAAAACCGGCATGATCATGTTCATTGAGAACACCGTCATCAACGCGATGATGACCACCGCCACGCCGAGGTTGAAGCCGGAGTTACTGAAAGGAGTCAGGTTCAGTAACCGGCTCCCGGGTGCGGCAGATAAGCCTTCGTCGAGTTCTCGATTGATGTAGCTGGCCTCTGTTCCATCTTGTTTTGATCCCGCCATCCACGCTTACGACACAGTGAACCCAAGCTCGCGTTATTGCCTGTGCCAAGCCCGTCACGATCGAATTGAGCGGTTGTGCTCAAGGCGGTCGTTGCTTAGACTTGGGGCGAATGAACGCGCCCGATGATGCGTGTTCACTAGGGGAAATCTATTTTCAATTCACCGCGCACAGTTTCGTAACTCGGTGATTCACATCTATGGGGGGGCAAGTTGAATCGATCAGTATTCGCGCATTCACGTTCCTATTCCGGCCTGTTCATCCTGGTAGTCATCGTCTCCGTGCTCGCCGGGATGGTGTCGTCGTCATTCGCCGTCGCAGCTCCAAATGACGGTCAATACCCGTATCAGGAGGTGTGGACAAACAACAACCACACCACCGTTTTTGACGGCACCTTGCCCACCACGAACCCGTTCCCTGACGTCGTCTCCGACGATGAACTCGACCGCTACTTCGCCTCGCGCACCGAAGGGGAGAATAACCAGCTCGACCACGTGTACGTGACCTACCGCGCCACCTACTCTGACGGAAGCACTGTTATCTCAACCAAGGGCTTCGGCAACGTCAAAGACCTCATCAAACTCGAAGGTTTCGTCGTTTTTGAACCCGTCGTAGGCAACAAGGATTGGCCATACTCCCGCACCTCATTCTCAGCTTGGGCAGGTGGGTGGCCAGCCGCCCGCGCTGACAACGGCGGGCTAATCTCCAAGCCGTATCTCCTCGCCACAACCACCGGGATTCTCAACGGCGACACAGCCCATCCGGTCTCTTCAACCCCTGACGACGTCAGACGCGGCCAGCCCATCATCGGCATGTACGAGATCACCCATCGTCAGTACCTGAGATTCGAGTCCACCTTCGATCGTCCCTACAACGTCGCCCAAATGATCGTCCACCCGATCAAAGAAACCCGAAACTCAAGCGGAACCTCCAAGGTCGAATCGAGTATGGACGTCCATTACCTCAACGCCAAGGCTTCGGTTGACTTCCATTTCGTCGACGATTTCGCCTACCGAGGCTTCGACAAGGCCACCGTCAGTGACAGCGGCGAGCTAGAACTTCCGCAAGGAGCCCTAGCCCCTGACCAGCCCCTGCCCGAGCGTAGCGCCGGAACTGCGGTTTATTCCGATGCAGCCTTCTCGGTCAAGGACCTGCAAGACCTAGCCGACCCGACCTCCTCAGGCCCCTCCTTCTTCTACCTCCAAGAAGGAGACAGGGTGGCCCCCTATGAGCCGCGTTCGCCGATCCTTCGTCCTGAAGGGGATTACTCCGCCGCTATCCAGGGTGTCTCCGGTGACGTCCTCAAAGGCGTGACCAAGGAATCTGCGGATTTCCTGACGTCACAATTCTTCACCGACACTGACCGGGAGCCAGTATGGAGCACCCTGGTCAACACCAAGATTCCCGGATATGTCTACATCGACAATGACCTCGACAAACTGCCCGAAGGCTCCACCTACCGCGAACGCGGGAACTGGGTGATGTCGCGGGCAATGTCGGAATCTGGACAGATCCTCGATAACAAGCATTACTACCTGACTTACCGCCCGATTCCGGCCAAGGTGCGCATCCTCAAGACTGACGCAGTGACCGGTAATCCGCTCGAAGGAGCTGAGTTTACGCTCAGTTACCGTCACCCCAGTGGGAAACTCGTGACCGTCGCGGAAAACCTGAGGACGGATGAAGACGGTGTCATCGCTATTGGTGATCAGGAAGCGAGCGTCGAGTATTTGAAGCAGCTTGCGGCCAAACCCGAGGCGATGAAGCAGTGGCAGCGGCACATCTATGTTGACGGCGATAACTACTACTTGTTGCCGGGCACCTATGTTCTGCACGAGACGGCTGCCCCGGACGGTTACCAGGTGACCGAAGACGTTGAGTTCACCGTCGAGGTTGACACGAATGAGGCTGGACAGGTCGTTCAGGTGAGTGTGGCTGATCAGCCGGAGCCGACTCCGACTCCGACTCCTACACCTACTCCTACAC
>JAEZZG010000061.1 GCA_023442485.1 Actinomycetes bacterium
TTCGCCTACACCAACCACACCGTGCTCGCTGAGGCGCTAGAGACCTGGGACATCTCCATTTTTGAGCGAATCGCCCCCCGCGTCCTAGAAATCATCTACGAGATTGACCGCCGCTTCCGCGAAGACATGCAATCGCGGGGTCTAAGTGACGACAAGATTCATTACCTGTCCCCGGTCCACGACGGCAAGGTTCACATGGCCTGGATCGCCTGCTACGCGGCCTTCTCCATCAACGGCGTCGCTGCCTTGCATACCGAGATCCTCAAACGAGAGACCCTGGCCGACTGGTATTCGATTTGGCCACAGCGGTTCAACAACAAGACCAACGGCGTCACCCCGCGCAGGTGGTTGCGTCAGTGCAATCCGAAGCTGGCGGATTTGTTGACTGAGATCACCGGCTCGGACGCTTGGGTGACGGACTTGTCCGTGTTGAAGGATTACCGCGATCGCGCTGGCGACGACGCCCTGATGGGGCGTCTCAATGACGTAAAGTCGGCCAATAAGCACGCATTCGCCGAGTGGTTGTATCGTCGCGACGGCATCAAGGTCAACCCTGACGCCATCTTCGATGTTCAAATCAAGCGTCTCCACGAGTACAAGCGCCAGTTGATGAATGCCTTGTACATCTTGGATCTGTACTTCCGCGTCAAGGAAGACCCGTCCTTGGTGCCAACCCCGCGCTTGTTCGTCTTCGGCGCGAAGGCCGCCCCGGGTTACCGCCGAGCCAAGGCGATCATCAAGTTCATCAACACGATCGGTGAGCTGATCAACGGCGACCCCGAGGTGAACGACAAGCTGCAGGTCGTCTTCATCGAGAACTACGCGGTGACCCCGGCTGAGCACATCATTCCAGCAACCGACATCTCAGAACAGATCTCGACGGCTGGTAAGGAGGCCTCGGGTACCTCCAACATGAAGTTCATGATGAATGGCGCATTGACCCTAGGCACCTTGGACGGGGCCAACGTCGAGATTGTTGATTCTGTCGGCCTAGATAACGCTTTCATCTTCGGTGCGAAGGAAGAAGAATTAGGCCAGCTAAAGGCTAACTACGATCCGCGCCAGATCGTCGAGGACACCCCTGGCTTGGCTCGCGTTATTCGAGCCTTGGTGGATGGTTCACTCAATGATGGCGGCACCGGGATGTTCCATGAACTGCGCGATTCGTTGATGACCGGGATCGCTTGGGAGCCGGCTGACGTCTACTACGTCTTGGGTGATTTCGCTGCTTATCGCCAAGCGCGTGATCGTGCCTTCGCGGAATACGAGGACCGTCTCGGCTGGGCCCGCAAATGCTGGGTGAATATCGTCGAGTCTGGACGATTCTCGTCTGACCGCACGATTCGCGATTACGCCACCGAGGTGTGGAAGATCGCCGAAAGCCCGATTGACTAGCGGTGTTGGCTCGCCTAGACGGTGAAGTCTAGGTGGGCCATTCACAGTCAACCCAACATGTTGATTGAGGTTCGAGTCGGACACTGCCTGAGGTCAGTGACTGGATTCGGGCCTCAATCTCTTTGAGGGCTGCCTGTGTTGCTGGCACGGCGATGGTCAGCTTCGCCCCGTCTTGGCTGTATTGAGTGGGCTGGAGAGAGTATTTGAGTGCCCGCAGCGAGGTCTCGAGTTTTGCGGCTCGTCCGGGATCAATCTCGAGACTAAGTAGTTGCATCTCTTGGCGGAGGACGAAGCGGGCCGCGTCCAAGGTCGCGGCTGCGGTGTCGGAGTAGGCCTGGACGAGCCCTCCGGCACCGAGTTTGATCCCGCCGAAATAGCGAACCACGATGACGCAGACATCGGAGACCTGAAGGGGTTGAAATTGAGTGGCGTCTTCGGCGCTGTAAAGGCCAGGGGTTTGCGCCCCCGTTCCTGGCGCGGTGTCAAGTGTGGCTGAGGATGGGCTATCGGTTGGCGTCGTCTGGGACATGACGGTGCGTTTGACGATGGCATCAAGAATAGGGATGCCTGCGGTTCCGGCGGGTTCTCCATCGTCAGATGATCTTTGGATATCGCGTAATGGGCCGAGCACGAAGGCGTGGCAGACGTGGCGGGCGTCGTAGAAGGTCTTGCGGATTGATGATATGAAGTCGCGGGCGTCGGCTTCGTCATTGATGCGACGGGCGAAACCTAAGAATCTGGATCGTTTGATCTCGATCTCGGCTTCAAAGTCGATACCCACAGTCGGAGTCAGGTAGGCCACTCATCCAGGTTATAAGTTGCCGCCGAGAATCACTACCGGACCCTCGCGCTGTGGGCAAGAGAGTATCCCACATCGCCCGGGTCCTCCCCGGTTATCATCCTCGCCCACCAGTCAATCCCCCGCCATGAAATCCCCCCACCATCCAATCCCCGCCCTTAGACCGGGACGCGTTGGGGCTGGACCTTAAAACGGGCTGGAGGCACGACTTGTGTCGCACCTCCATTAGCTGACCCTGCAGACTTAGCCAAAGCGTTAGCCCACGGCCTAAATTCCGTAGCCAGGCCGTAGCCCAAGCCCCGAGGCGTTGACCTGCGGCCTCAACTCCAAGGCTCTAGCGTAGGCCAACGCTCGGCAGCCGACGCCACCCGCCGGCTCCTGCACCGGACCCTGCAGCCCAAGCCCGGCAGCATCGATTACACAGGCTCACTCACCGTCAGGAGCAGATTCTCCCTCGATGACCCGAGGAGCAGACTCGCCACCAGCTAGCTTCACCTGCACCTTACGCGGCTTTGCCTCTTCGGCGACCGGGATGATGAGGCTGAGTACGCCATTGTCATACCGGGCTTCCACCTGGTCGAGGGCAAGACCGGGACCAACGTTGAGGCGGCGGGCATAGGTTCCGTAGCTGCGTTCGCGCGAAATCCATTCCCCAGTTTCCGGGTTCAGTTGTACCGGCTTGCGATCAGCACGGACGGTGATCGTCCGGTCTTCAATATCGATGTCGATGCTGGCTGGATCGACGCCCGGCATATCAATTTGTGCGATGTAGGTATCTGAATCCTTGTAAAGGTCCATCGGGACGGCTGCATTCTGCGGGCTAGAGAACTGCCCGTTAATCATCTTCTCGATTTCCTTGAATGGGTCGAAGCCAAAGCGAGTAGTCATGGCGTTTTCCTTTCACACTGCCCTGTGCGGGCCAATCCTGGTGTTGCGCGGTGTCCGCGCACCTGACATCCCTTATAACCCGCCATTTCACTACGTTATTCCAAAAGTTGAGCGTATTAGACTCAACTTCCCCATTCGGCCTCCCGAAGCTTCGTCAGCCACCTCAGACTAAGATGTTGACATGACCTCCGTGGACGCTCGCATCATGCGCAGCAGAACTGCTTTATTGAGCTCAGTGTCCACTCTCGCCCAGCAGAAACCCCTCGAAGACGTTTCGGTTGACGAGGTGTGCCAGGCATCGGGAGTCTCGCGGGCAACCTTCTATCGACACTCCCAGTCTGCGTGCCTGTTGCTGTGGGAAGAACTCTACGAACAACTCCGGGCGGTGCGCCAGATCTTCTTCACCGAGATTCGCGCGATTACCGACGCCACCACCCACAACACGGATGACTCCAGGCGAACCCCAGCAGACACCACCGTCCGCTCCCACACCGCCCATAACACCCGCCCCACCAACACTCACGCCGCCAGTGACACCAAC
>JAEZZG010000007.1 GCA_023442485.1 Actinomycetes bacterium
CACCACCTTCACCCGCCCGCGACTGGAAAAGGTCATCAACAACCAAGACCCCGGCGGGATCCCCCGCACCAAAGACGTCATCAACTGGCGAGAAGGCGGCGGATTCCAGATAGCACACCTGTCCCCCTCCTGCTTCGACTGCGACCCCAACTCGCCCGCGTCATACTCACCACCGACGCGACCGGACAAACCCTGATCGAGTCAATAGCAGCCAACCTCGGATTCCACCTCCTCCACCCCGACGACGACACCATCTTCGACGCCCGCAAAGGCCACGCCTTATTGAAAGTCCTCGACGACATCGCCACCCCCGACGACGTCAACCTACTCGCACAACACACCCAACCCGGCGAAACCATCGTCCTCGCAGCCCCCATCATCGTCGACGGAGTACGACAACACCCACACCAAACCATCACAGGCTCACGAGCAATAGCAATCCCCGACGACCTATTCCACTATCACGAAGGTGGCAACACACAATGACCAAACGGCTCAACATCAGCTTTAACACCGACACACTCGAAGCAATCAGCTCCGCATTCGACCTCAACTCACGTTTCAGATGAGACCCGGCTTCGCGCGACAGTCAAGGTAACAACAGGGATAAATGTCTGTACACACGTCCCTAGTTAGCGGCGACAGCCTTGGCGATACCGGTCTTGCTGGACTTGACGCCAAGGCAGGCGATCGCCGTCGTCAAGGGCACCGTCAACACCAATCCGATGGCAGATGCTAGGGTGCGCAGCACTTCCGAGCCGAACATTTCTGCGCTGAGAATATCGACCAGTGGCCGATCATAGAGCAACACCACCCCCAGCAAGGTTGTGATCGCTGCCCCGGCATAGGCGAAGACGATCGTGTAGATCGTCGAAGCAATGTGGTCGCGCCCGATCCTCATTCCCGCCTGGTAGAGGCGGCCAATACTCATATCAGGAGCCGCCTGGCGTAGCTCCCACACTGATGACACCTGGGTAATCGTCACGTCATTGAGCACACCAAGCCCGGCAACGACGAGGGAACATATCAACAACTGGCGCATGTCGATGTCGGGAGCAAAGGCTTTGAAGGTGGCGTCGGTTTCATCGATATTCCCCGATAGACGCCCCAACCAAACCGCCACCGTGCCCAGCACTGTCGATAGGAAGAGACCGGCGATCGTCGAGATGAGTGCGCAGGTCGTGCGGATGGAAAGCCCGTGGGCGACATAGATCACGACAAACATGATCGCCACCGCACCCGCCAGCCCGACGACGGCACCGGGATGGCCGACGGCCACCGCCGGAAGCATGTATAAGGCAAGTACCGCAATCGAGATACCCAAGCCGAGCAGAGCCCGGAAACCCCTCCACCCGGCGACGGCGAGCACGCAGATGACGAAGACAATCCCAAACCCGATCACCAGCGGCCCTCGGTGGATGCCTGAGAATTCGTAATGGACGGCACTCGACTCATCCCCGGGGACCCGAATCACCTCAATGTCGTCTCCGACACTCAACCCGGATTCGGCTCCTGCCCCAGGGATTTCAATCTGTTGGGTGCTGCCCTGATCCGGCCCGCTTTCAACCCGGACGACAACGCTGATGCAGGCAATCTTTTGAGTGGGGTCCATCTCGATCGTGCACGAATCACTTATCGATTCCACCCGGGCGTCCTCGAAGGACGCTCCCCCGACCACGGCGCTGGGGAACTGCGCCTTCAACTGCTGAATCTGTGCCCGACTCGGCCAGGTCGCGACCATGATCACCACCGACACGAAGGCGATAACCGCAAGGATCGCGATCATCACCCATACCGTGTTAGCCGAAACCACCAGCCGATCTGTCTTGCGCGACGAATGAGAATGACCACAACTCACGCTGGCATGTTATGCCTAACACCTGCCCGCCCCGCTTCACCACGCCCGGACGGGACGGATTTTCCACCGTGAGTCACATGCCAGGCGAGTGTTACCCCGGCCCGAACCTCAACGAAGGCAGAACTTGCCGTCACGGCTGGCCCCTCAACGGCTCAGCCGGCTATGAGTTCCAGCGCAGGATAGCCGGGGATTCCTTCTCGTATCCGAGGATGGACACCGAACCCGTCTTGAGCGGGAATGACGCCCCACGCGAGATATCAATGTTGAGCCAGCTCAACGCCAGCACCCGCAGCGAGTGACCGTGGGCAAAACAGATCGCCTTATCCACCTCCGAGTAGCGAATCCGTTCCGCGACCCTGCCGAGCCTCTCCATCACCTCGCCGTGCTGCTCACCCCCGGGGATGTGGTGGGTCCAGATCCGCCACCCTGGCACCTGCTTTCGGATCTGCACCGAGGTGCGCCCCTCGTAGTCGCCGTAGTTCCACTCCATCAAATCCTCGTCGATTTCGACGTCGGTGAAACCGGCAAGCTCTGCCGTCCGGCGCGCCCGGAGCCTCGGCGAACTCAACACTAGATCAAACTCCGACGGGTCAAGGAGACCGCGCAGACGCTTGGCCTCATCAATGCCGTGATCGGTCAGGTCCAGATCGGTGAAGATGGTGTGCCTGCCGGACTTACTCCACTCCGTTTCACCGTGTCGCACAATATAGAGTTCGGTCATAGCCAGACCTTATCGAAGTGAGGTGATGGACGCCTGAAGACGGCAGAATAGATCGGGAAATCATCGAAGCGAAACGAGGATAGACTAGACGGCGACCACCGCACAGCGCAGATAGTCGGCGCGCAGCGGAATCGGCGGAGTAACAAACCAATCGCAGGAGTCGACGATGAACGAGCAGGAAATGAGCGAAATCACCGAGTCCGTGGAGGACACCAACAAGAAACTCCCCAATCGGCAGTCCCCTTTTTCTGAGGCTTTCATCGCCTTCATCCCCCAGGACTGGGACGACTACGACCCGAACCTGCCCCAGCCACTTCCCGCCGCCGCCCACACCCCGGCACGTCGGGATAGAGTCGCCGAAACCTTCTCGGGTGACATCTTGGTGCTCCCCGCCGGGCAGCTCCGTCCCCGCAACAACGACTGCGACTACCCCTTCCGCCCCCATTCAGCCTTCGCTCACCTGTCTGGGCTGGGCGAAGACCGCGAACCTGACGCGGTGCTCGTGATTGACGCGACCGGCGATACTGCCGAGACCACCCTCTTCTTCAAGCCGCGCGCACCCCGCACCGACCCCGAGTTCTACTCCGACGCCCGCTACGGGGAAATGTGGGTCGGCAAACGCGAATCCCTCGAAGAGATGGCGGCCTTGATCGGTTTCGCGACCCGCCCCATCGACGAACTTCACGACGTGCTCGCCGCTGAACCCGCCCGGCTGCGCATCCTGCGTGAAGCTGACCCGTCCTGGACCGCCACCATCGATGAGTTGCGAAACAGTTGCGAATCTGTTGCATACGGTGAGGATGATGACGCCACTCTCGAGGTGTTCGTCTCTGAGCTTCGCCTTGTCAAGGACGAGTTCGAGGTGAGCCAGCTCCAAGAGGCCTGCGACAAGACCGCCATCGGCTTCGCCGCCGTCGTCTCACAGTTCCCCGCAGCCGTGGCTAAAGGGCGTGGTGAACGCTGGATTGAGGGGGTTTTCGACCTTCATGCCCGCCACCTAGGTAATGAGGTCGGTTACGGGTCGATCTGCGCTGCCGGGGATCACGCCAACACCTTGCACTGGGTTCGCAACGATGGCGATCTGCGCGACGGTGAACTCATCCTGATCGACGCGGGGGTCGAGGTGAACTCCCTCTATACCGCAGACATCACCCGTACCTTGCCGATCAACGGCACCTTCACCGAAGCCCAGCGCAAAGTCTATGACGCCGTCCTTGAAGCCCAAGAGGCAGGGATGGCCGCAGCCAAACCTGGCGCTACCTTCCACGACGTCCATGACGCCGCGATTGCCGTCGTTGCCCGCAAGCTCGAAGAATGGGGAATCCTGCCGGTCAGCGCTGAGGAATCACTCTCGGCTGACGGTGGACAGCATCGGCGCTGGATGGTTCACGGAACCTCCCACCATCTCGGGCTCGACGTCCACGACTGTGCGCGCGCCCGTCAAGAAAACTACCGCGATGGCGTCCTCGAACCGGGCATGGTGATCACCGTCGAACCTGGCATCTATTTCAAGGAGACCGACCAGCTCGTTCCGGACGAGTTGCGCGGGATCGGGGTGCGCATCGAAGACGACATCGTGATTACCGAGGACGGCTGCCGCATCCTCTCCGACAAGCTGCCGCGCACCGCCGAGGCGGTGGAGCGGTGGATGGCCGAGGTGTGGGAAGGGAAGGACTGCTTCGGCGGGTGAAACCGCGCGTTGGACAAGAGCAGGATTAGTCCAGCACCACCCCCGAAGGCCGGGGGTGGAAACACGCGAAGACCCGGGGTGGAAACACCCGAAGGTCCCGGGCGGAGACGTTGCCTCGCGATTAGCGAGGGCCGAAGGCGCAAGCCGTTGGCAGATCATTTACGAGAGCCTGGGCCGAGAACGCGACTTAGCCACGCAGCCCGGGTCTACGGGTAGCCGCGATGTCCGATCGCCTGGATCACCGATGACTGACCACGGTGGGCGCGTCCCTCAAAAACCCTGCGTTCGGTGATCTTGGTGTCTAAGTGAATCTGGTGCCAGACCCGCTGGATAGATTCTCTGGTTTGGGTGAACTCGGCTTGGGTCGGCCCGCCGGAGTTCATCGTCAACTGGGCTGGGGTGAAATCCTCGATCAAGACGGTTCCGAACCTGGTCAGACGCGGCACGATCGCGGCAGCCACGGCCTTCCACATCGACTCATTCAGGTGGGCGAAGATACCGATTACCCCGTCCCACACTCCCCCGGCGTGCTCGGAGTTGACGAAGTCGCGCACGTCTGCGCAGTACTGTTCGAGGACGGCGCCTTTGGCGGTGGCGAGCTGCTTGGCCGAGGCGACGGCAACCTCGGACCAGTCGACGGTGACGACGTGGTGCCCCTGATTGGCCAGCCACACCCCATTGCGTCCTTGCCCGTCGCTGAGCACCAAGAGGCGGGAGTGACGATGCAAGATCACCTCGTATTGGCGCAAGAACTCGTTAGGCCTTTCCCCGAATAGCGGCTTGTCCGCGTCCTCGTAGCTGATATCCCAGTAAGCGGCGTCTTGGAGTTGATACCTCGGCGCGCTCACGAGGTGGCCTCGCTCGGGTCGGTGTCGCTGCCCTGCGTCGATGAGTCTGCCTGGCTGGCTTGGCCGAAGCGATGATCCTGGCGGGGATTAGCGGGCTGATCAGCGGGCTGATCGACCCGCTGATCCGCTTGCCGATTGGCGTGCTGGTCGGCTTGGTAGAGCCGCTCGACCGGGATTCCGCGACGATCGGCTTGTACCTGGGCATTGGCTTGGTAGAGCAGGGAACGGGCATCGACGACGATGTCGGATTCGGCCAGTACCTTATAGGTGTCTGCGACGATGATCCGCTCGACTGCCCGGTTGCGCCCGCGCAAAGCGAGGTATTGCAGCGCGGCGATGACGAGGCCACATGCCATGCCGATCCCGAAGCTGACTAGTACCCGCATCATCGGGTCGCTCACCCATTCGGTCTTGGTGAATGAGGACAGCAGCATCAGCAACGCGCCGTAGACGATGCCGTTGAGCACACCTCGGATCAGGAAACTGGCTAGCGGGAACTGTTTCGACATCCGCTCGACGACCTTGAGATCGTGGCCTTCGAGTCGCAGACTATCGCTCGATAAACCCTTGTCGATGAGGTAACGCAGGGCGCGAGACGCCTTGAGGTACTCGTCAAACACAGCTACCGTTCGAGGTTGACGCAGTTGAGTGTTTGCGGCGGCGCGCCCCCCAAATGGATCCATGTTTCCTCCCGCGTCTGGGACCACCACCTCGTGACGACCCGTGATCAGATTACCGAACTAGCTTAGCTCAACGCTCCAGACGCGCGTCCGCGATGCCAGCTTGGGCCAGCACCGTCAAAGCCACCTTCATTCCGGCCTCGTCGACCATCTCACCATTGACCCGGATTGCGCCGACGTGGTTAGTCTCGGTCGCTTGACGATAGGCGCACACGATCTGACGGGCACGCTCGATCGCGTCGGCAGAAGGGCTGAACACCTGGTGGACGGTCTCGATCTGGGACGGATGAATCACCCACTTCCCGGCGTAGCCGAGGGCTGCCGATCTTTTCGCCGCGACGGTGAACCCGTCCGGGTCGTCGATGGCGACGAAGGGGCCGTCAATGGCTTGTAACCCGTAGGCGCGGGCGGCGGTGAGAATCGTCATCAGCGCGTGGTGGAAGGCGTCGGCCAGATACCCGTCAGGTTGTGAGCCGACGGTGACCTGTCTCATCCCCATCGCCGCCATGTAGTCTCCGGGGCCAAAGACCAGGGTCTCGGTGCGGGCAGAGGCCTTCGCAATCTCCTCCACATGAAGCAGGCCTAGACCCTCCTCGATTTGTAGTTCAAACCCGATCTTTCCAGGCCGGACACCGCAGTTGTGTTCGAGTTGAGTCACCACCATGTCGAGGGCGCGCACCTGGTCGGCGGAGGTGACTTTCGGCAAGACGATGGCGTCGATCTTGTCGGCTGCTTCACACACGGCGACGAGGTCTGCCACCGTCCACGGCGTAGTCCAATCATTGACCCTGACCGTGACCGTCTCTGCGACCCAACCGAGGGGAGACTGCAAGGCGTCGACGATACGACGGCGAGCCTCCTGCTTCGCCCCCGGCGCCACCGCGTCCTCCAAGTCCAAGAAGAGGGCATCAACCGGCAAGGACCTAGACTTTTCGATGAACCTGTCGCTCGATCCGGGGACAGCAAGGACCGACCTGCGCGCGCGTACCGGACGGGCACCCCTGCCCGCGCAACCGCCGAAGCCGAAGCCACTACCGACGCCGCCGACGCTGTTACCCGCCTTTGCATCGACGCCAAGACCTGCCCCGTCCCCACGATGGCCGCTGTCACCACTCAACCAAGCACCCACATTCGTCATGCCCCCAGTCTAGTGACCCCTCTCCTCAGCTACGCAGGGGTCTTGATTTGACCGTTATCAGGTAGCCTGGAAGGCGTGATGACTCAGTCAGTTTTTATTTCTCGAATTCGTGGCCTCCCAGTGATGGATTCACGCGGTGACCAGATCGGCAAACTCCGCGACGTGGTCGTTCACATCCGGACCGGCGGACGCCGTCCCGTGGTGAAGGGTTTCGTGGTGGAGTTATTCGCTAAACGCCGCGTCTTCATCCCAGTGGTGCGCATCCACTCGATCACCTCGGCGCAGATCAGCATCGTCGGTGTTGTCGACACCAGACGGTTTGCCCGCCGCGACTCCGAGACCCTCGTCGTCGACGACCTCTTCGACAGGGTGATCACGATGCCCGACGGACGCCAAGCCTCGATCTACGACGTCGCGATGTCCGAAGAGAGGGCGAAAAACTGGCAAATCGTCGAGGCCGCCTTGCGGGAGACCACATCCGGTTCCAGAATCTTCGGCGGGCGCGGCAACTCCTTCGTCGTGGATTGGCGCGAAATCTCGGTGTCGGTGCTCAACACCGAACAAAACATCGATCTCGCCGTCGCCGACCTGCTGGAGATGAAACCAGCCGACATGGCCCGAGAACTTCACGACATGGACCCTGATCGACGCGAAGAAGTCGTCGCTGCCCTCGACGACGAGCTACTAGCCGACGCCATCGAGGAGCTACCCGAAGAGGAACAAATCTCGGTGTTGACCGGCCTCGACGTGGAACGTGCCGCTGACGTGCTGGAAGAGATGGACCCCGACGATGCAGCCGACCTGATCAATGACCTGCCCAGTTCCATCGCTGAGACCCTGCTGGCTCACATGGAACCTGAGGACGCCAGGGATGTGCGCCAACTCATGTTGTACGCGGAATACACCGCAGGCGGCATGATGACGCCCGAACCGGTGATCGTCTCGGCTGACGACACGGTCGCAACCTGCCTCGCCAGAATCCGCTCCGAAGAACTCACCCCAGCCTTGGCATCGATGGTATTCGTGACCAGACCGCCGATGCATACCCCGACGGGCAAGTTCATCGGTGTGGTTCACTTCCAGCGGCTGTTGCGCGAACCGCCGTCGTTGATGATCTCGCGGTTGATCGACACCGACCTCGAACCGCTGGCTGCCGACGCTGACCTAGCCGAGGTGTCTCGCTACTTCGCCACCTATAACCTCGTCGTCGCTCCCGTAGTCAACGACGACGATCAGCTCGTCGGGGCGGTCACCGTCGATGACCTCATCGACCACATGTTGCCCGATGACTGGCGAGGTGACCAGATGGACGATCTGTCGATGTGGAAACCCGAGGAAGGACTAACCGAGAAGGAGGTGGCCCGTGGCTAACAAGAATGACCTCAACAACCCGCTATCCACCCCGTCGCGTCCGACCAGGTTCAAACGGCCATCTTTCCGCGTCGATCCGGAAGCCTTCGGTAACTTTGCCGAATGGATTGCCCGCTACATGGGCTCGCCCGCTTTCTTAGTGTGGATGTCGCTGTTCCTGATCGTGTGGATCGCCTGGAATATCTGGATGCCTAATCACCTGGTCTTCGACGAGAACCCGTTCATCCTGTTGACCTTGATGCTCTCCATCGAAGCCGCCTACTCGGCTCCCTTGATCCTGCTTGCCCAGAACCGTCAAGAGGCCCGCGACCGGATGTCGATGGAAGAAGACAGACAAGTTTCCCAGCAGTCACGCGAAGATATGGACTTCCTGGCACGAGAGATCGCGTCGCTGCGGATGAGCGTCGGCGAATTGGCTACCCGCGATTTCGTCCGCTCAGAGATTAAGAACGAATTGACCAACGAACTAAAGCAAGAACTACGCTCTGAGTTGCGGAAGTTACTCAGCCAGCTTGAAGAAGAGGAAGACGCCAATGAGCGACCAAGTCAATAGTGAGCGTGCCGAGACCGCCGGATGCGGGGCAGGTAGCGAGGAGAATCCGCTTGTCAAAGCGGTATATGCCGCCTTGTCCCAGGTGATCGACCCTGAGTTGCGCCGCCCGATCACGGAGCTGGGCATGGTGGAGTCGGTGTCTATCGACGACGCCAACCACGTCTTTGTATCGATCCTGTTGACGATCAAGGGCTGCCCCATGTCGAGCACCATCGAGGCCGACGTCAAGGCGAAGGTGGGCGCGGTCGACCAGGTAACCGGTGTGAGCGTGACCATGGGTGCAATGACGCCTGAACAGCGCGCCGAACTTGGCCAGAAGTTGCGCGGCGGAGCCGATAACGGCCCCACCAACCCCTTCGCCGATCCAGCTAACCGCACCCGGGTGATCGCGATCGCCTCCGGCAAGGGCGGCGTCGGCAAGTCCTCGGTGACCGTCAACCTAGCCATGGCGTTGAACTCCCTCGGCAAATCCGTCGGCATTCTTGACGCCGACATCTACGGCCACTCCATCCCCGACATGCTCGGCCTCAAAGAGGCCCGCCCAACCGGGATCGACGACATGATTGTCCCGGTCCCGATGATGGGGTTGAAAGTCATCTCCATCGGAATGCTCAAACAGTCCCCCGACCAGGTCGTCGCCTGGCGCGGCCCCATCCTCGATCGTGCCCTCGCCCAGCTCCTCGGTGACGTGGTGTGGGGAGACCTGGACTTCCTGCTCATCGACATGCCTCCAGGAACCGGCGACATCGCCATGGGTTTGGGTCAGAAGGTCCCCCAGTCCGAGGTCATCGTGGTGACCACACCGCAGCAGGCAGCGGTTGAGGTTGCCGAGCGGGCTGGAACCATGGCCGGCATGATGGAACAGCGCGTCATCGGCGTCATCGAGAACATGGCCTACCTGGAAACCACCTGCCCGCACTGTTCACAGACGCACCGGGTGGACCTATTTGGATCAGGCGGCGGTCAGCGTGTCGCCGACGCCTTGTCGCAGCGTCTCGGCTACGAGGTCCCGGTGATGGCGCAGATCCCGATCGACCAGCAGTTGCGTGAACAAGGCGATGACGGGATGCCGGTGACGGCTACCGACCCTCAACGTCCTTCCGCCCAGGCAATCTTGGCTGCCGCAAAGACCTTGGCGGCACACAAGAAGACCCTCCTCGGGGTTCCGCTAGGCGTCACCCCGGTCCAGCAATAATCGACGTCTGCCCTGGGTAGCCCCCGGTTTAGCCGGGCTACCCGGGTGGGCTAGGTTGACTCCGGGTCAAAGGGTGTGGTGGCTGCTGCAGCAATCTCTACCTCAGTCGTGACCTGATCAAGTGTTTCTTGGGCCTTATCTAAGGACTTTCCGGCGTTAGTCACCGTCTGTTTGACGTCAGTCAACAAGGTCGACGACTCGGTCTTGGCTCCGCTAATCACATTCTTGACGTCATCGAGTTCATTCCGCACCGACGACAACTCGTCCTGCAAATCGTTGAGCAAGTGCTTTTGCACAAAGACCTTGGGGTTGAGGTCCTGCAAGGTCAGGTCTTCGTAGCCGGGACCGAGTTCCGTCCTCAAGGTGTTGGTGGTGTTATTGGCGATGTCTTTGACCCACTTGACCACGCGGGCGGCTTTGCGGGCGAACTCGGGTAGCTTCTCCGGGCCAAACATCAGCACGGCGAGGATCATCAAGAAGGCGATCTCGCCCAGCCCTATCCCAAAGAAACCAGAGGACACATTCCCACCTTACGCGTTCGTCACAGCTACCACGGATCTAGGCGATCCGTTCCACCCCAGCCGCGTCGAGCAGTGACGCGAAGGCCGCAGATTCGTCTGCACTCGCAGGTTTGAGCGGGGGGCGCAAACCACCCACGGGGAGCCCCAGGTATGCCAGACCAGCCTTGACGAGCATACATCCCTGGGTGGCGAAAACACCTTCCATCACGGGTAAAAGTTGACGGTATTCGGACAGTGCCGCGTCGAGATTTCCGGCTTGGAAGTCAGCCATCATCGCCTTGACCCGGTCCCCGATGAAGTGAGTGGAGGTGCCGATGACGCCCACAGCCCCCACAGCGAGCAGCGGCAAGGTGATCGCGTCATCTCCTGACCAGTAGTGCAGACCGGTTTCAGCCATCACCCGTGCGGATTCGACAACCTTGCCTTTTGCGTCCTTGATCCCGACGATGCGCTGATGTCTAGCCAAGGTGGTCAACGTCTGGGGGGCGATCTCGGTGCCGGTGCGTTTCGGGATGTCGTAGAGGATGACGGGAAGTTCGGTGGCATCAGCAACCGCAGTGAAGTGGTCAACCAATGCGTCTTGGGGTGGACGGTTGTAGTAAGGGGTCACCACTAGCAGGCCGTCAGCTCCGGCCTCGGCAGCCTCCTTGGCAAGTTCGATGGTATGCGAGGTGTCATTGGAGCCGACCCCGGCCAGCACCTTCGCCCGGTCGCCGACTTCGTCCTTGACTAGGGCAATCAGCCGGGATTTCTCCGCGTCCGACGTCGTCGGAGCCTCCCCGGTCGTGCCGTTGACCAAGACGGTGTCGTTGCGCATCCGGTCAACCAGATGTGTAGCGAGTGCGCGCGTCGCAGCCTCGTCAATCGCGCCGGAGTCACTAAACGGCGTCACCATCGCAGTGATCAATGAACCAAAAATTGCATCGGTTTGGGCACTCATCGCGACCTCCTTCGGTTCCACTCTAGCGAATCAGGCGGTTATCGCTGGACGCGACCCCTGCCCTCGACGCAACTCGTCCCTCGGCGACCAGACTAGCCGAAAGGTTGAAGCACTAGTTGAAGTCACTATATTGTCGCCACGGAAACAGATAGGCTTTGACCGTGACTGATTCCACCAAGAGGATGGGTTTTACCCTCACCCCAGATTCTATGAACTTCGCTGAGGATTTTGTCCCGGCTCCCGCCACGATCGTCGAGACCCGTCAGTCTGCCGTCTTCCTCGGCGCTGACCTACTTTCCGACGGTTCCTTGGCCACGATGACCTTGATGGCCCGAGTCGTCCAAGCCAAAGCTGTGGTAGAAATCGGCACCGGCACTGGCGCTACCGGCCTGGCTTTCTTCGCCGGCATGACAGACGACGGCGTCTTGACCTCCATCGACCCCGAGGCGGATCGTCAACACGAAGCCCGCCGCGCCTTCACCAACGCCGGGATTGCGGCACGGCGTTTCCGTCTGATCAACGGGATTCCGCTCGAAGTCTTGCCGAAACTTCAAGACGGCAGCTACGACGTCGTCTTGATCAACGGGGACAAGCTCGAATATGTCGAATACTTCGATCAGGCGTTGCGTCTGTTGCGCCACGGCGGCGTCATTATCATGAACCACGCACTGTGGAAAGGTCTGGTTGCCGACGTCGACAATGAGGACGACGAGACGGTGATCATCCGCGAAGCCCTCGAAGCGGTCTCAGCGACCGAAGAGTTGACCACAGCACTGATCCCGCTCGGTGACGGCTTATTGATCAGCATCAAGGGCTGAAACGGCGGGGCCGGACGATCCCGGCTGGCAGCTTCGACGGTGCCGGGCCTAGTCGCCTGCGCGACCGCTGCGCGCACTGACCTTGCCCCATCCGCCAAACCCGCATCTTCAGCCATCAAGAACAAATCCGGTGCTTGCCGAAGCAAGCACCGGATTCGAGTTTTAGTAGAAGATACCGCCCATCACAGCGGAACGGTGATGCCTTTGCCGATCACGGTGATCCCGCTGGGGCTGACGAAGAAACCACGGGCGCGATCCTTATCGGGGTCGACACCGACCTCGGCCCCTTCGGGGACCACGACGTTCTTGTCGAGGATCGCGCGGTGAACCACTGCGTGCGGGCCGATCTTGACGTTATCCATCAAGATAGATTCGTTAACGCGAGCCCACTTGTCGATCCGGACATTCGGGGACAGCACCGAGCGGTCAACGTCACCACCAGAGATGATGCATCCGCTAGAGACGATGGAATCTTCGGCGGTGCCGCGCATGGTGAACTTCGCGCCCGGAAGCTGTGCCTGCTGGGTCCAGATCGGCCAATCCCGGTTATACAGGTTGAAATCCGGGACGACAGAGACCAGATCCATGTGGGCTTCGTGGAATGCGTCGATGGTGCCGACGTCACGCCAGTAGTTCAGATCCTTCTCAGTCGCGCCCGGGACGCGGTTATCGGTGAAGTCGTAGACCTGGGCCTGGTTGCGTTCAACGAAGGATGGGATGATGTCTCCACCCATGTCGTGGCGGGCCGTCGGGTTGATCGCGTCAGCTTCGAGGGCCGCGCACAAAGCGTCGCGGTTGAAGATGTAGTTACCCATCGACGCGAAGGATTCGTCAGGGGAATCCGGCAAGCCCGGCGGATCGGAGGGCTTCTCCAAGAAGTTGATGATGCGTCCAGACTCGTCTGCGTCAATGATGCCGAAGGCGCTAGCCTCCTTGCGGGGCACCCGAATCCCAGCCACCGTACATTCCAGGCCAGAATCGATGTGGGCCTGGAGCATCTGAGAGATGTCCATCCGGTAGATGTTGTCGGCACCGAAGACCACGACATAGTCGGGTTCAGCATCGATGATCAAGTTCATAGATTGGTAGATTGCGTCAGCACTGCCTTGGAACCAGCGCGGACCGAGCCGCTGCTGGGCAGGAACAGGGGTGACGTAGCTACCGAGCATCGTCGACATGCGCCACGTCGTCGAGATGTGACGGTCGAGTGAGTGAGACTTGTACTGAGTCAACACGCAGATCTGGGTGAGGCCAGAGTTCGCGAGGTTGGACAGCACGAAGTCAATCAGCCGGTATGTTCCGCCGAAAGGAACGGCGGGTTTCGCCCGGTCAGCAGTCAACGGCATCAGCCGCTTACCTTCGCCGCCAGCCAAAACTATCGAGAGCACCTTTGATCGCGTCGCCATAATCACAAACTATGCGGAAAACCCGATAAGCACAAGCGGAATCGAAGAATCGTCTACTTCCGATAGGAATAAGCTCACACACTGGCTAAAGTGTTCTCGAATACGTCAGTTTGCGAGTTGACATCGGCAAAATATGACAAGATCGGGCCATGCGAGTTTCCATCCTTACGAGAGAATATCCCCCATCGATTTATGGCGGGGCTGGTGTCCATGTCGCTCAACTCGTTCCCCGTCTTGCCAACCTCATCGACGTCGATGTCCAGTGCATGGGTGAACCTCGTGACGGCGCTACCGCCCACGCTGAAGACTTCCCGGCCGGAGCCAACGCGGCACTGCGTGTCTTCGGGGCGGACCTGTCGATGGTCAATGCGATCCCGGACGTCGACATCGTCCACTCCCACACCTGGTACGCCAACCTCGCCGGTCACCTCACCGGCTTGTTCCAGGACATTCCGCACGTCTTGACCTCCCACTCCCTCGAACCTGACCGCCCGTGGAAGGCGGAACAGCTCGGCGGCGGCTACCGGCTATCAAGCTGGGCGGAGCGGACCGCATTCGATGCCGCAACCATGATCATCTCGGTCTCTGCCGGGATGCGTCAGTCCGTGCTCAAGGCCTACCCTGAACTCGATCCTGACAAGATCAAGGTGGTCATGAACGGTATTGACACCGAAGAGTTCAAACCAGATCACGGCACCGAATGGCTCGACAAGATCGGCATGGACAAGGATCGCCCCTCGGTCGTCTTCGTCGGACGCATCACCCGCCAAAAGGGCCTAGTCCACCTAGTCAAGGCAGCCGCGGAGATTGATCCCGACACCCAGATCGTGCTTCTGGCTGGCGCGCCGGACACCCCCGAGATCAAGGCCGAGTTCGATCAGGCTTTCGCCGAGTTGAAGCAGCAGCGCAAAGCCCCGGTGATCTGGGTTTCGGAGATGTTGCCGCGCGAGGCGGTGCGTCAGGTCAACACTCACGCTACCGTCTTCGCTTGTCCCTCCATCTATGAGCCGATGGGGATCGTCAACTTGGAGGCGATGGCTTGTGAGACAGCCGTGGTTGCCTCAGCCGTCGGCGGGATTCCGGAAGTCGTTGACGACGGCAACACCGGCCTGCTTGTCCCCTATGACCCTGACCAGGCTGAAGACCCAACATACGTAGCCAACTTCGAGTCCGCCTTCGCGCAAAAGATCAACCAGGTGATCTCAGACGCCGAGCTGGCCAACAAGTTCGGCAAAGCCGGACGTCAGCGCTGCCTCGATAAGTTCTCCTGGGAGACGATCGCCCGCCAGACGGTCGAGATTTATCAAGAAGCCATCGACCGCCACAACTCCAGGTAGTCCCTTCGGCCACGCCGCAGCGGCCACCCTGACCACCAATAACACCACCCAACCGCACTTGCCCCGCTCTAGCTAGCCGACAGATTCGCCCCGGCTCCTAGCGGCGGGGCAAGTGTCTGTTATTGATAATCCCGAGGACCCGAAGAGCCTCGGGGACAAAGAAAACCCCGCGCCTCGGGTGCTGACGACGTAGCGCCTCAGCCACACAACGATCCACGCGGGGTTTGTGATTTCCTCAACAAAACTGGCGACCGATTGTCGATTTCGCCGAAATTTCGCGATTACCGATATTCACTTCTTTTGTCGGCGACTACACGGTCGTCTCGAGAATCAGAACTCTAAAACCTATTCTTCGACGATGGGTTTGAGACAGTCATAGAGAGCCGATGCTTCTTCTGCGTTGAGTTCAACGACGAGTCGCCCGCCTCCATCAACCGGTACCCGCATCACGAAACCTCGTCCTTCGCGGGTAACCTCCATAGGACCATCGCCTGTGCGTGGTTTCATCGCTGCCATGTTCCTCTTCTTTCTCACTAATGGACGGGGCACTATCCCTATTATCTCGCACTTGACAAAATATGTGCGGATTGAGCCAGAACTCAGCTTCGTCCAGGCCCCTCGCCTAGGCTTCTTCGGCCTGCGTGGACGACGATTTTTCGCTTTCGGCTGACGAATCCGCTAATGCCCGTTTCGGCACCGTCGGCTCACCCTTTGCCTCTGACTGCTTCGCAAGCTGGTCAGCCAGGCGCTCCAACAAAGCGTCAACATCGGACATGGCGTAGCCGCGAATCACCACCGGGAATTTCACCTTACGCAAGCAGGTGGCGTCGATATCGCCGTCCGGCAAAGACAAAACCGGAAGATCGGGTTTTCGAGCCGGCATTGAGCCGAAACGTCCGGCATAGAACGCGGCTGCGATCGCAATTACCGCGACGATAGCTACTGCACTAATCCATGGCATAGCCCTAGTCTACCGATCTCTGGACACAGCGGTCAGGCGTCGGCAGCTTCCCCGAGCTGGCTAATCGATGGTTTCACCGGAGATCGCGTGCGCGACTGCCTCGTCAACATCGTCGGTCACCAAGAACAAGTCCAGGTCAGGTTCCGAGATGTAGCCGTCGGCGAGCAAGGTGTCTTTGATCCACCCCGCCAAACCGGACCAGTATTTCGTCCCGAATAGCACGATCGGGAAGTGGCGCACCTTGCGGGTTTGGGTCAAGGTGAATGCCTCGAAGAGCTCGTCGAGGGTGCCGAAGCCGCCGGGCATCGCGATGTAGCCTTGGGCGTACTTCAAGAACATCACCTTGCGGGCGAAGAAGTAGTTGAAGTTCATGCCGAGGTTGACGTAGCTGTTGATGCCTTGTTCGTGGGGCAGCTCGATGCCGAGCCCGACCGAGATTCCACCGGCTTCGGCGGCACCCTTGTTGGCGGCTTCCATGATTCCGGGGCCACCGCCGGTAATGACGGCGTATCCGTGGTGGACTAGCTTGGTCGCGATTTCTTCGGCTGCAGCGTAGAAGGGGTCTTCAGGTTTGATCCGGGCGGAGCCAAAAATGGAGATCGCCTGTTTCAGCTCGGCTAAGGTGCCGAAGCCAGAGACGAACTCTGATTGGATTCTCAAGACCCGCCAGGTGTCGGAGCGAATCCAGTGTGGCTCTTCCGTGTGCGACGCCAGGAGCTGTTCGTCAGCGGTCACGTTTCCATGTGGATCGGGGTGTTTCCTCGGAGCCGTAAGGGTCGAGATTCTTCCCCGGATTCGAGGAGACGGAAGCGCTGCAGCCTCATCTAACCGGCCAGGGAGATCAGTAGCGTCGTTGGTCACGGTTCTTCCTTTCTGCATCTTTGGTGTGCATCAGCCGTAGTCACCAGCTTAGTTCTCGGAATCAACCGGGCTCGACAGCCACGCCTTCAACCCCGATAAGCAAGCATGGAGGTCGGCGACGGGGCAGAACTCGTCAACAGTGTGTGCTTTGCCGGGATCAGCCGGGCCGTAGTTGACTGCCGGGATTCCCAGTTCGGCGAATCGAGCCACATCTGTCCACCCGTATTTCGGGCCGACACTGGCGTTGACTGCCGCGACGAACTCCAAAGCGATCTCTTGGTCAAGCCCGGGACGCGCTGCCGGGGATAGGTCCAAGAACTCCACCTCGTAACCGTCGAAGAGTTCGACCATGGCCGCCTGGACTTGAGCAGTCGTCTTTGACGGGGCGAAACGATAGTTGACCTGTAACTGTGCGGTGTCGGGGATGACGTTGCCAGCCACTCCCCCACTGACGACGGTCGCGTTGATCCCTTCGCGGTAGGTCAGCCCGTCCACGACGACCTCCCCGACCCGGTAACGGCGAATCCGTTCGATCACGTCGGCAAGACGGTGGATGGCGTTGTCGCCTAGCCACGACCGGGCAGAATGGGCGGCGACCCCGCGACACGTCACCAAGAACCGGGTGGTTCCCTGGCAGCCGCCCTCGACGTTGGCTGAGGTCGGTTCCATCAGCACCGCGAAGTCACCGCGCACCCAGTCGGGGTGGAGCCGCACTAAGCGTCCTAAGCCGTTGAGTTCGGCGGCCACTTCTTCGTGATCGTAGAACACCCAGGTCACGTCGAAACGCGGATCGGTGAGGGTCGCCGCTAACTGTGCCGCCACCGCGACCCCGCCTTTCATGTCGCAGGTACCTCTGCCAAAGACGACGTCTACGCCATCGACTGTTCCGAGGCTGGAAGGCAGATTGTCAGCGACCGGGACGGTGTCGATATGTCCGGCGATGACGACGCGGCGGGCACGCCCCAGATTCGTCCTCGCCACCACGGCATCCTGATCGCGGTCCACGCTCAGATGGGGATACCTGCGCAGAGCTGATTCGAGTGCGTCGGCGAGTCGAGTCTCGAAGCCGGAGACGGATTCAATATCGACGATGTGACGGAACAGATCGACTAGGGGCTGTTCCAGATCGAGGCGGTCAACACTGGACTTCATAGACCCAGCCTAGACCGGCACCGGGGACGGATGCGGGTATTCCACAGCTACCGATAGACTAGGTCCATGACTGAATCGATGAGCCGACCAGCATGGGGCTGGGGAATCGCCACGGTACATGAGTCCGGAGCTATCCTCGATACCTGGTTCCCGCATCCGCATCTGGGCGAACCGGATTCCGAACCGGCACCAGACAACTCCTTCGTTGATCCACACCGGGCGGTGTCGTCACGAATCATCAAGGTGGAGATCGACCTCGATCAGCCCCCGGCAGACGTCCCCGACGCCTATCTGCGTCTGCACCTGCTCTCGGCTCGGTTGTGCCAGCCGCGCACCATCAACCTGGACGGTATCTTCTCGGTGCTGCCCAATGTGGTGTGGACCAACCACGGCCCGGCCCTCCCCGACGACTTCGCCGAAACCCGGCTGAAGCTGCGCAACGCCCACGATCAAGTCATCGTCTTCTCCGTCGACAAGTTCCCGCGCATGGTTGACTACGTGATCCCGCAAGGGGTTCGGATTGGTGACGCCGACAGGGTGCGCCTCGGTGCCTACCTAGCTGCCGGAACCACCGTCATGCACGAAGGATTCTGTAACTTCAACGCCGGAACCCTGGGGGCCTCGATGGTTGAAGGGCGCATCTCGCAGGGAGTGATCATCGGAGACGGCACCGATATTGGCGGCGGCGCGTCGATCATGGGGACGTTGTCGGGCGGGGGCACCGAACAGGTCACCGTCGGCAAGGGCTGTCTGCTCGGTGCCGAATCTGGCCTCGGTATCTCCCTCGGCGACAACTGCGTCGTCGAAGCTGGCCTCTACGTCACGGCCGGGACGAAGGTCGCCTTACCTGACGGTTCAGTCGTCAAGGCACGTCAACTATCCGGCCAATCTGACCTGCTGTTCATCAGGCACTCCCAAACAGGTGCGGTGATGGTGAAGTCGCGCACCGGTAAAGCCGTAACCTTGAACGCTGAGCTACACAAGAACTGATTTCTCGGAGCAGCAATGAGACGTCACGGATCCGATCAATATGTGGCCCGACGTGGGACGGTGATCTTCGATGGCAGCTACACCGAACCGGCTCCGCGCAAGCCGAAACCGGGGCGCACCTTCCTGGCCGCATTGATCATTCTTCTCGTGATAGCCGGGGTTAGTGTGGGCATCGTCAAGATTCTCGATTTCGTTAACTCTCGCGACGCTGCCCCGTCAATCCCCGAACAGTGCCAGGCCGTCGTCGGCACCAACCAAGTCGTCTCAGTCGATCTCGATCAAGCCCACAACGCGGCAATCATTGCCGGGGTGTCGATCCAAAGAGGGATGATTCCGCGAGCTGCATCCATCGGGTTGGCGACCGCCTACCAGGAGTCATCGCTACATAACATCAACTACGGGGACCGCGATTCACTAGGGCTTTTCCAGCAGCGTCCGTCGCAAGGATGGGGCACACCCGAGCAGGTCACCGACCCGTGGTACGCCTCTAACCGCTTCTACCAGGAACTAGTCAAGTTTCGAGGATGGGAGACCGGCGATATCAACGATTACGCACAGAAGGTGCAACGCTCTGGTGTCCCGGATGGTTACCGCAAACACGAAATCAATGCGCGCTCCTTAGCGTCGGCACTCACCGGAGAAACCCCGGCGAGTTTCACCTGTTTGATTCGTTCCGTTCCGTCGCCGAACCCGGACGAGCTGGTCAACTTCTTATCCCGCGTATTCTCCGACTCGATCGAGATTTCGAGGGTGGACGGCGAGGTGCGGGTCAACGTCTCCAACGACACTACCGGGTGGGCAGTGGCGGCGACCGGGATGGCGACCACGAATCTCTCCGGCATCACCGAGGTTCAGTTCGGGAAGAAACAGTGGACTAACGACACCATGAAGGTCGCCCCGTGGCGCGAGGTCGGCTCCGACACCGGTCACACCGTGGTGTTCCGGTTCCAGAATCAGTCGTAACCGCGCTGAACTTTACAGGTGGCGTCCAGTCGATACCGCGTCAACCCTGGCTTGTCGCCAGGATCAGCCGGGCTAATCTGCCAACCGACCTGCGTCGAGGAGTCGGGCTGCGGCAGCATCGATGCGCTCATCGGATGCGGTCATCGAGATGCGGACGTGACGGGCGCCGGCATCCCCGTAGAAATCACCTGGAGCGACGAGGATGCCAAGTTGAGCCAGCCGGTCGGTGGTGACCCGGCAGTCCTCGTCGAGGGTAGCCCACAGATACAGCGATCCCTGGGAGTGGTCGATGCGGAAACCGGCTTGTTCGAGTGCTGTTTTCATCGTCTGTCGGCGACGCCGGTAGCGTTCGCGCTGCTCGGCGACGTGGCGGTGATCACCTAGTGCGGCAATCATCGCGGCTTGAACCGGAGCCGGAACCATCATGCCGAGGTGTTTGCGAAGCCCGATTAGTTCGGTGACGACCGCTTCTTCTCCGGCAACGAACCCGGCCCGGTAACCGGCGAGGTTGGAGCGTTTTGAGAGAGAGTGGACGGCGAGGATTCGGTCGGCGGTCCCTCCGCAGACATCTTCGCGGAGGGTAGAGACGGGTTCGGCCTCGTAGGAAAAGTCGAGGTAGCACTCGTCGGAGGCGAGAATAGCCCCCACGCGTCGGGCATAGCTGATCCAGGCGCGTAGCTGATCGGCGCTGAGGATGGACCCGTGCGGGTTCGCTGGCGAGTTGATCCAGACCAATGCGGGGACGCCGGGCCCCGAAGCCGGTAGTTCAGCCGGATCGTCGCAGCGACGCACCTGGGCGCCAACCATGAGCGCCCCGACCTCATAGGTGGGGTAGGCGCAGACCGGGACGACAACGGTATCTGCGCTTGTCAGGCCCAGCAAAGTGGGTAGCCAGCCGACAAGTTCCTTGGTGCCGACGACGGGCATGATTCCCTCATCGGGGAGGCAGATTCCGTCCCAGGTTGACCTAATCCAGTGACGGATTGATTCGCGAAGAGCAGCAGTCCCCCACACCTGGGGATAGGTGTGTGCGTCGGCGGCGGAGCACAGCGCGTCTTGGATAATCTGCGGGGTAGGATCGACCGGAGCCCCGACGGACAAATCAACGATCCCGTCGGGGTGGGATGAAGCCTTTTCTTTTGCTGGTACCAGGGAATCCCACGGAAAATCAGGTAGTTGTCGACTCACGCGAGTAGTCTAACTCGATCCCGGCGAGACACCAGGTGAGTTCATCCTCGGCCAACTCAGGCGTCAGGGTGAGCCTTAGTGCTGCGGAGGCAGGGAAGCAATCTGTTCGGGATCGAAAGGCTGGGGGCCTAGACGAGCGGCACCACCTGGGGAACCGAGGGACTCGAAGAAGCTGGCGTTGAAGTCAGCGTAGGACTGGAATTCATCCGGAAGATCATCTTCGTAGTAGATCGCCTCGACGGGGCAGACTGGCTCGCAAGCACCACAGTCTACACATTCGTCGGGATGGATATAGAGGGATCGTTCGCCTTCGTAGATGCAGTCCACTGGACATTCATCGACACAGGCGCGGTCCTTGACGTCGACACACGGCAAAGCAATGACGTAGGTCACTCGTCCTCCTCGAGGGAAGCCCCTTCCGCACTCTGCGGAGACCACGGCGGCTAGGCGTGGCGGAGCGTACACAGACACTATAGTGCCCGCCCCCAACCATGTCTCCAAAGGCCTTGCTCAGCAGAGCACGGCAGATAAAGCAAGGGAAACGTTGGCTTGACCGCAAAGCATCAGACGCGAATCGAGCCGCCGATGATCAAGCTCAGCTAGGCCTTGACGCGGTGCTGCAGGGCTGCGGGGAACCACCAGCGGTTTAGCTTAGAGCCCGCCTAGCCGTCCAGGGCAGTCGCTAGCTGTGCCCACTGCCCGCCGAGGCGAGACGCGAGTTCCGCGACATCGTCGAGGGTGGGCGCTGAGGTGTGCCCCGAGCGGGTTACCGAGATGGAGGCTGCCAACACCGCGCAACGTAAACGCAACTCCCAACTCCACTGCGGATTGATCAGGCCAAAGCCCAAAGCCGCATTGAAACATTCCCCGGCTCCGGTGGTATCTGTGACGGTGACGTCTGGGGCCTCGACTTCGATGACCTCTCCGGCATGGGCCAAGACGGCCCCGCCAGCACCGCAGGTCACCACCACCGTCGCAAAGACCGTCGCTAACTCCACGGCGGCATCGCGGGCAGTTTTCGCACCCGTATAGGCCAAGGCCTCGTCGATGTTGGGGGTGAAGATGTCTACCCGGCCTTGATGGCGCAGAGCGTCGAGATTCCAGGCTCCGGTGTCGTCCCATCCGCAATCGCCGATGACGATGGTGTCGGGGGAAACCATGGTCAGCCAGCGGGCTTCGTCCTTCGGGATTGACGATACGAGGACACGGGCAGGATACGACCATCCAGCCGACAGCACTGAGTCGCTGAGGGGTTGGGCCGCGGTGACCATCGCCCGGTCGCCGCCCCATTGGTAGATCGAGGTGGTCGGGGTTGCCCATCCCTCATGACGGGTGAGGAAGAGTTGCACTCCGGTTGCACGAAGTTCGTCCAGGCCGGGTTCAACGAGAGGATCGTCACCGACGTCACAGACCAGACCGGCCCGCATCGTCAAACGTGCCGCAGCCCGCGCCACATTCGCGGCCCCGCCGATGGTGTGGGCAAGGTGAGTCGCGTACACCTCACTTCCAGGTTGGGGCATATTGCCTAGCCCGGTGAATAGCAGGTCGTTGAAGATAGGGCCCACCGAGAGCAGGTCGAGCTGGGGTGCGCTGCAGGTGTGGTCATCCATCACTGCCATCCTTGTGCCGTGCCGGGAGCAAACTGGGGTGTACGAAGACTTCTTGGTTCTAGAGCTTATCTCGGACTAAGCTCGACATTACCCAGCCCCTAGCAGCGAGGTGCCCACGCGATGATTCTGACGATTCTTGGCGGAGGCGGATTCCGCGTCCCTCTGATCTATCGGGCCTTGCTGTCGCGTCCTGAGCTAGACACGACACAGTTGCGTCTGTTCGACACCGACCCTTCCCGGTTGGCGGCGATCCGCCAAGTCCTGTCCGATCTGGCCCCTCGTTCAGCGACCCGGCCGATCACGGTCACCACAACCACCTCGATCTCGGATGCGCTCCCCGGTTCGGACTTCATCTTTTCTGCGATTCGGGTCGGCGGTCTTGCGGGCCGGGAACTTGACGAGAAAATCCCTCGAGCGCACGGGCTCGTCGGTCAAGAAACCGTTGGGGCGGGCGGGATTAGCTACGCACTGCGAACGATTCCCATCGTCACGCAGATCGCCAAGCAGGTCCGCGACCTAGCTCCAAGCGCTTGGTTCATCAACTTCACGAATCCTGCCGGGATAGTCACTGAGGCCCTCGCCCCGATTCTCGGGGAGCGGGTCGTCGGGATTTGTGATTCCCCGGTTGGGCTCGGCAGGCGGGCGATCAGGGCCGTCTCAGCCCCGGAGAATACGCAGATTGACTACGTTGGATTGAATCACCTCGGCTGGGTTCGCGGGCTGATCGCGGACGGGCACGACTTCTTACCTGATCTGCTTCAACGTCGTGACCTCATCGAGTCCTTCGAGGAGGGACGGCTTTTCGGCGCTGACCTGATTCAGCAACTGAAGGCATTGCCGAACGAGTACCTGCACTATTACTACTTCACCCGCGACGTCGTCGAGGCCGACCGCCGCGCCCAGCAAACCAGGGCCGAACAAATCAGGGATCAGCAACGAGATTTCTACGGGGTCGATCTTGGTCACGGGACCGCTTTTGACGTCTGGGATCGCGTCCGTCTGGCGAGGGAAGAGACCTATCTTGAAGCCAATCGCGACGCCGCCGGGCAGTTCGATCGCGCGGGGGCCGATCTTGACGGCGGAGGCTACGAGCAGGTCGCGGTCGACATCATGAGCGCCATCAGTTTGGGTGAAGCGACGACGCTCATCGTCAACCGTCCCAACGAGGATCGTCTGGCTGAACTCGATCCAGACGCGGTGATTGAGGCCCCGTGCAGAATCAACCAAGACGGAATCCATCCGCTGCCGATTGCCCCTCTGCCCGAGTTCGCGCGCGGCCTGGTCCATCAAGTCAAGTTCGTCGAAAAGCTGGTGGTGCAAGCGGTTGAAACAAGATCAGCGGCGACGGCGTGGCAGGCTATCGCCTGGCACCCGCTGGTTGATTCTGCGTCACTGGCAGCCAAGGTCTTAGCTAGTTTCCGCGCCCACTGCCCGGGCCTGGAATATCTGTGCTAGCTCACCCGCGCACCTGTGGGCACCTAGCGCATCTGCCCTTGGTAGAGGCTGGTCGAAGCAACCACTTTAAGTGATTTTGTGGGCTCGAGCCCATGGGCTTTGCTGAAAAAATGGAGTTATAGTACGCGGGTGACCCAAGAGAGAAATCTGATTAGACTGCAGCATTCACCGCGTGTTTTCAATCGATTGAAGATTCTTTTCGTCCTGCTTTTCCCAGTCGCGATGGCGCTGATCTCGATCTCATCGATCAACGTCGCACTCCCGACGATTGAAAGCGGTCTCGGTGCAACAGCGAGTCAAGTTCAGTGGCTTCTTGCTGGGTACGCGCTCACCTTCGGCATCGTCCTCGTCCCGGCGGGGCGCATCGGTGACGTTCTTGGCCGGGGAACGGTGTGGATGGTTGGCCTGGCGGTCTTTACCCTCGCATCCGTGGCCTGCGGGTTGGCCCCGAACGCCCACTTCTTGAACCTCTTCCGCCTGATTCAAGGTATCGGCGCCGGCATCTCTAACCCGCAATCGACCGGGATGATCCAGCAGTATTTCTCTGGTGTCGGACGCGCCAAGGCCTACGCCCTCTTCGGGATGGTGGTTTCGGCTTCGGTGGCGATCGGCCCGGTCATCTCTGGGTTCGTCATTCAACTGGTCGGTCCTCGCAATGGCTGGCGGGCCTCTTTCTTATGGGTAGCGCCTCTGGGCGTCATCGGGTTGATCCTGGCCGCCGTCTGGTTCCCCTTTGAAAAGGAGCGGGAACGGGCGTGGCGACGGGCGGTGTCTCGGGCGGAGACCACCGGGCGGCACCCCGAACACCAGGGCAAACTCGATCTGGACCCGGTCGGCATGGCGTTACTGATGATCTCCGTCTTGTGCATCATGCTGCCCTTCGGCTCACACTCCAACCCTTTGATGTGGTTACTGTTGCCGACGGGTTTGGTCATGTCTCGCGTCTGGGTGCGCTGGGAAAAGCACTACTACTCCCAAGGCAATCAGCCCATGGTTGACCTTCGCCTATTCCACTACTCAGCTTTCGCCTACGGGACGGCCACCTCAGCGACGATGTTCCTCGGGTCGGCCACCATCTTTGCGTCACTAGCTATGTACCTGCAGCAAGGGCTCGGGTTGGGGGCCTTCCAATCCGGCCTGTTCACCCTTCCCGACGCTATCTGCTCCGCCCTCGCCTCAGCCTGGGTCGCCAACCGCTCATTGAAGAAGGGCCGCCCCATCATCATCACCTCTCTGGCGATGATCTGTGCTGCCCTCGGCGTCGTGATTGGCCTGTCCTGGCTGATCAACGACGGGCTGATCACCCCCTACTGGATCATGAGCCCGATCGGATTCGTCGGCCTAGGTCAAGGAGCTATCGGTTCCGCCAACCAAACCCTGGCCATGCAGCAGATTCCGGCTGCCGAGGGAGGCACCGCCGGCGGGATCAAACAAACGAGTGAACGAGTCACGGTGGCAATGGGCAATACCATCACGACGACGATCCTTTTCTCGCTGAGCGCCTACGGCTGGCACGTCGGGATCACCGGCGCGTACGGCGGCATCATCGCCTTCATGGCGGTCTCCCTGGTGATCGCCATCCTCGACTTCCGCAAGCACGGAGCCGGGGCGTTGATCACCGCTGGCGGTCACGCTCACGACACCAAACGAAGCTAAGCTAGTCCCTGTGCCTCGATCCCCTCTCCCCCAGCGCTTCGGCCTCGACTCTGCCTGGGTTCGTTCCCCATCCGCAGCGGAGTCTGGGGGCTGGACGCGGATGCGAGATTACCTGGTGTGGAAGATTCCAGCCCTGACCCCTGAACGGATCGACGAGATGCTAGACGAGGGGCGCTTCGTCGATTCCGACGGTCAGGCACTGACCCGCACCTCCTGGTACCAGCCCAACTGCCTGGTCTTCTTCCACAGAGATCTGCCCGATGAATCCCCGCCTCCGGGAACCCTCGACGTCATCTACCAAGACGACAACATTGTGGTGCTGGACAAGCCCCACTTCACCGCCTCTATTCCGCGCGGCCAACATGTGGTGTATTCGGCAGTGGTGAGGGCCCGACGCGAACTGGGTCTGCCAGAGTTGGGCCCGGCCCATCGTCTCGATCGACTAACCTCAGGTTTGTTGCTGTGCACAGTCAGACGAGAGGTTCGCGGCGCCTACCAGACCATGTTCGAGCGCAGACGCGTCAAGAAGACCTACCATGCCGTCGCGCCCGTCAATCCTGACCTGACTTTCCCTATCGACGTCACCTCACACATCGTCAAAGAACACGGCAGGTTGACGGTGACGCAGCGATTCGATCTCGAACCCAACGCCCACACCACGGTCGAGTTGATCGCCACGTCGGGGCAGCGCGGGCTCTATCGCGTCACTCCTCACACCGGAAGGACCCACCAAATCCGGGTACACATGCTGTGGTTGGGGATTCCGATTCTCCACGATCCGCTCTACCCGGTGGTCACGGACCAGTCGCTACATGACTTTTCCGCCCCACTGCAGCTTTGCGCGAAGACCTTGGAGTTTAGTGACCCGATCACAGGGGTTCACCACAGGTTTCAGTCACGCAAGCAGCTCTGCGAGTTTGAGTAGGAACGTCTGCCTTAGCCTGGCAACCCGTGTCGCTGCCGAGCGAGTCTGTCCAGAGCCTAAGAGCTCCCCACCGCGCGATTGATTAAAACCACTGTGGGAGCCCCGCAGTCGGGACTCCCACAGTAGTGATCGGGACGCTGTGAGATCAGCGTCGGCGATTAGAGAATGCCTTTGGCGGTGGTGACGACGTTATCGACGGTGAAGCCAAACTCCTCGAAGCACTTGGCTGCGGCAGCCGATGCGCCGAAGTGATCGATGCCGATGGTGGCACCGTCAGCGCCGACGTACTTCAACCAGCCCATCACCGATCCGGCCTCGATGCTGACGCGAGCGGTGACGGCCTTGGGGAGGACGGATTCGCGGTAGGCTTCGTCCTGGTCCTCGAACCATTCCCAACACGGCATGGACACGACGCGGGTGGGGATACCGTCGGCTTCGAGCTGATCCTGAGCGTTGAGGGCCAGCTCAACCTCGGAGCCGGTAGCGATCAGGATGAGCTTCGGTTCACACGAGGCTTCCTTCAACACATAGGCACCCTTGGCGGCTTCTTCTGCGGGAGCGAATTCACCGGATTCACGGTCAACGATCCGCAGGTCCTGACGAGACAGCACCAAGCCGGTGGGGCGGCTCTCATCTTCAAGGGCACGCTTCCAGCACACGGCGGTCTCGTTGGCGTCAGCCGGACGTGCCACTGCCAGGTTCGGCATCGCCCGCAGCGAAGCTAGATGTTCGATCGGCTGGTGGGTTGGGCCGTCCTCGCCCACACCGATGGAATCGTGGGTCCAGACGAAGGGGGTGGGAACCCGCATCAAGGCGGCCAGGCGAACCGGAGGACGCATGTAATCGGAGAAGACGAAGAAGGTGCCACCGAAGGCCTTGGTCAAGCCGGAGAGGTTGATGCCGTTGAGGATTCCGCCCATACCGTGTTCGCGGATACCGAAGTGCAGCACGCGACCTTGGAGCGGGTCACCTGACCAATCCTCGGTGGAGCGCTCCTGCGGGATGAAGGACTTCTCCCCGACCAAGGTGGTGTTGTTGGAGCCAGCGAGGTCTGCCGACCCGCCCCACAGCTCTGGCAGTTGCGGAGCCAAAGCGGTGAGCACCTTGCCGGATGCAGCCCGAGTAGCCATCTTGCCGGGCTCGAACTTCGGCAGTTCCAGATCATCGGGGAGTTTGTGTGCGCGAACCCGAGCCAGCAACTCGGCCTGCTCTGGGTTGGCCTTCTCCCATTCGGCGAAGCGGCGGTCCCAATCCTGGCGGAGCTTGCGGGACTTGTCGGCGGCAATCTTGCGGACGGCGTCGACCACATCAGTGTCTACAGCGAAGGGTTCGTCGGCGAATCCGAGCAGCTTCTTCAGCGCAGAGATTTCTTCGCCACCGATCTTGGCGCCGTGGACACCGTGGTGACCGGCCTTCGTCGGCAACGGCCAACCGATGATGGTGTTGATCTGGATGAAACTGGGCTTGTCGGTAACCCGCTTAGCCTCTTCGATCGCCTTGAACAGGCCTTCAACGTCCTCGGCGTAGGAGGTGCCGCCATTGGTCCAGTCGAGTTTCTGGACGTGCCAGCCGTAGGCTTCGTAGCGGGCTGCGGCATCTTCGGTGAAGGAGATGTCGGTCTCACCCTCAATGGTGATCCGGTTGGAGTCGTAGATCAGAATCAGGTTCCCCAGCTTCTGGGTGCCAGCCAGGGACGAGGCCTCGGAGGCAACGCCTTCTTGCAGACAGCCGTCGCCAGCAATGGCGTAGACGTAGCGGTCAAAGACCGACTCCCCCATCGGCGTGTTCGGATCATAGAGACCGTGTTCACGACGGGCAGCCATCGCCATCCCGACCGCCATCGAGATGCCCGCCCCGAGCGGACCGGTGGTGCACTCCACGAACTTGGTGTGCCCAAACTCCGGGTGCCCAGCCGTTTTTGCATCCCAGGTACGCAAAGACTCCAGATCAGACAGCTCCATATCGCAACCCGCCAGATAGAGCTGGGTGTACTGAGTCAACGACGAATGCCCAGCCGACATGATGAAGCGGTCCCGGCCAATCCACATGTCGTCGGTGACATCAAGATTCATCACCTTGTGATAGAGCAAGTAGGCTACCGGAGCCAATGAAATCGCGGTCCCGGGGTGACCATTGCCCACCTTCTCCACCGCGTCGGCGGCTAGGACACGGGCAGTATCGACTGCGCGCTGGTCTTGTTCAGTCCATTCAAATGTACTCACTTGAGCCTCTTTCTCTTTTCTCTTGTTTCTACTGCTCATCGTGTTGGCCGTACACGTTCTGGTAACGGTCATACAGCCGATCAATCATGTCTTGTGGGATATCTGCGACCGGGCCGCTCTGCATCGCAATCGCGACCGTCCGGGCGACCTCTTCGCACATGACGGCGGCCTTCACCGCGTCCTTGGCGTCTTTCCCAATCGTGAACGGGCCATGATTAGCCATCAAGACAGCCCGAGAACGCGAACCCGACAGTGTCTCCACGATTCCACGCCCGATCGAGTCGTCACCGATGATCGCCAGTGGCCCAACCGGGATCGGCCCGCCGAACTCGTCAGCCATCATGGTCAATACGCACGGGATCGGTTCGCGCCTCGCTGCCCACCCCGTAGCGTAGGTGGAGTGAGTATGGACAACCCCGCCCACCTCGTCCATGTGTTCATAGACGTAGGCGTGGGCGGCGGTGTCGGAGGATGGGGACAACGATGCCGGGGTGCCATCGTCGATCTTCTTTCCGTCGAGGGTACACACCACCATCGCGTCGGGCGACAACTCGTCGTAGGAGACACCGGAGGGTTTGATCACGAAAAGATCTTCACCGATCCTGTCTGCGCAGCGGACCCGTCCTGAGACATTCCCTGCTGTCCACACCACCAACTGCCACCTGGGAAGTTCGGCGTGTAGCCGCGACACCTCAGCACGCATCGCGGCTACCTCAGCCTGAACATCGCGAGGTAGTTCTTTGAGAACTAACATCTGCTGTCCTTTTGTGATTCTTATTCCCTACTTGTTTTCGTGGACTTCGCGACGAATCTGCTTGAGCTCGTGCATAGCCTGCGAGGCACCACGTCCGAAGTAATCATGCAACTCAGAGTAGATCTTGTAGAGGCGATCGTAGGCAGCCGCATTCTTCTCGTTCGGCACATAGGCGTTCTCGGTCTTGGAAGCCATCGCGTCGGAGGCGGCCACGACGTCCGGGTAGGCACCGGCGGCGACAGCGGCGAAGCAAGCCGAGCCGAGGGAGCCGGGTTGGGAGGTGTTGGCGACAGACAGCGGACGGTTCAAGACGTCGGAGTAGATCTGCATCAAGAACTTGTTCTTGGTCAAACCACCACCGCAGACGACCTCGGTGATCTCGATGCCGCGCTCTTCAAAGGTCTCGATGATCGTGCGAGCACCGTAGGCAGTTGCCTCGATCAAGGCGCGGTATTGATCCTCAGGTGTGGTGACCAAGGTCTGGCCGAGGATCATGCCGGATAGGTTGGCATCTGCAAGGACGGAGCGGTTGCCGTTGTGCCAGTCGAGGGCGATCAAACCGTGCTCTCCGACCTTCTGCTGGGCGGCCTTCTCGGCGAGTAGCTCGTGGATGGAGATGCCACGCTCACCTGCGGTGAGGTAGTAGCGACCCGGGACGCAGTTCTCGACGAACCAAGCGAAGATGTCGCCGACTGCGGTCTGGCCACATTCAAAGCCCCACAGGCCATCAACGAGGCCGCCGTCAACCACACCGAACATCCCGGGGACTTCCTTGAGTTCCTTACCGGAGACCATCCAGCAGGTCGAAGTACCCATGATTGCGGTCATCTGACCGGCGCGGACTGCCTGCATGGCCGGGGCCGCGACGTGTGCGTCGATGTTGCCCGAAGCCACAGCGATACCGGCGGGCAATCCCGTCCAGCCGGCGGCTTCAGTGGTGAGTTCACCAGCCTTGGCGCCAAGCGGAATCACCGGACCAGCCAGCTTCTCTTCAAAGGCAGAGCCGAAGTCGGGGTTGACGGATTCGAGGTATTCGCGCGACGGGTACTTGCCGTCCTGGTACTGACGCTTGTAGCCGGAGTCGCCAGCGGAGTAGGCCAGGTTGCCGGTCAGTCTCCACACCAGCCAGTCGAGGGCGTTCACGAATAGATCGGTGGCGTGGTAGACCTCGGGATCCTTCTCGAGGGTTTCGAGAATCTTCGGCATCAACAGCTCGGACGACAGACCGCCACCGTAGCGGGACAGCCATTCTTCGCCGCGTTCTTCAGCGGCCTTGACCAAACGGTCAGCCTGTTCCTGGCCGCCGTGGTGCTTCCACAGTTTCACATAGGCGTGCGGACGGTTGTGGAACTCTTCGATTTCGTTGAGCGGGGTGCCATCTTTCTTACATGGGATGACAGTCGCTGAGGTGCAGTCAATGCCGAGACCGATCACATCTCGAGGGTCGATGCCTGCGGTGCGGACGGCGGTGGGAACTGCATTCTGGAAAACCTCGATGTAATCCTTGGGAACCTGCAAAGCAAAGTCGGGGGGAAGCTGCTGGCCGTCACCAGCGATGAGGGTGCGGTCCATCACGCCGTGGGTGTATTCCTTGACGGAGGTCCCCATTTCCTTACCGTCGCTGACCCTAAATACCACTGCGCGACCACTCAGTGTGCCGAAGTCAATACCAACGACGTACTTCTCTTCGCTCATTCCACTACTCCCTTGTTGTGGTTTCATCTGGAACCCGAGATTTATTCATTGCCGCCTCAAACCGAGGCAATACAGCGTCTAGGGAGAAACTTCCGCCTCCTCTAGGATCCGTCACGAGTGATCTCGGGTGTTTGATTGAATTGTTAAATACCGCCCCGGCCGTGGCGCTGTCTCACCTCTGTGAGGCCCCTTGGCTAGAGAAGACTGAAGCAAAACCCATCTCCAGCGATGGCGTTTTGTTCCGTGTTCATCCTACTTGATCTTCGATCTGGCTATCCGAAACTGGTCAATTCGATTACCTGGATTGACGATTCGACTGCAGGTGGAGCAGGCAAGAAAATTGGGGCGAACACCGAGTAGGTGTCCGCCCCAAATCCTCAGGAGAGCCAGAAACTAGTTCTGCTTCTCGACGAGTTCGTGGATGACTCCGCGCAGGGCCGGGTAGATCTCGGTGTACTTGTCGACGTAGAACTTGTATTCGTCGTGACGAGCCTGATCTGGCTGAATCCGATCGATCTCGTGGACCATGTTCTTGGCGGCTTCCTGGATGGACGAGTAGATGCCTGCACCGACGGCAGCGAGCATCGCCGAACCGAGGGCCACAGCGTCGCCAACCTCAGTCAGGGTGATCGGAACACCGGTGACGTCGGCGTGCATCTGCATCCATGCACGGGACTTGGTTGCTCCACCACAGGCGACCATTTCGTTGGTCTCCATACCTGCTGCACGCAGGGCACGGAGGTTGTGTTCGGTGCCGAAGCAGACAGCTTCTTGCAGGGCGTGGTAGACGTGTGCCGGGCCGTGAGCCAAGGACAGACCAGCGAAGATCGCGCGGGCGCGCGGATCGGTGTAAGGGGTGCGGTTACCGGAGAAGTACTCGTTGATCACCAAGCCGTTGGAACCAATCGGGATGTCCTTCGACTGCATGTTCAAGATGTCGTAGGGGCTCAGGCCGGTTTCGTCAGCAACCTTGACGATGTCCTTGCAGAAGTTGTCCTTGAACCACTTCAGAGCCGAACCGGTAGAAACCTGGGCACCTTCAACGGTGTACTGGCCCTTGACCACGCCGTCGGTGTAGGAACCGAAGAAGCCGTTGCCGTGGAGCGGAGTAGCGGACTGGCCGCCGAGGACGTGAGAGGAGCCGGTGGTGAGGAAGAGCTTGCCGGGCTCGACAACGCCGAGGCCGATCTGGCCTGCCCAGGCGTCCACACAGCCTTGGGCAACCGGGGTGCCCGGCTTCAAGCCGAGAAGCTGAGCCGCGATGGTGGATAGACCGCCGATCGGGGTGCCGAGGTCGACCACGTTCTCAGGAATCTTGTCGAAGACGTCAGCCGGGCAGCCAACAGCTTCGTAGAACTCAACCGGCCAGCCACCCTCGTCGCGGTTGTAGTACATGCGGTGGGCAGCGGAGTTGATGTTGGTGGTCCATTCGCCGGTCAGCTTGAAGGTCAGCCAGTCCGGAGCGTCAACCAGGCGGTAGGCCTTGTTGAAGGTTTCGGGTTCGTTCTCAGCCAGCCAAGCTGCCTTGAAGGGGTACCATTCAGCGGTCGCCGGGGCGGTGCCGTCGCCGTTGTACTTCTTTGCCCAGTGATCAACCGTGTCTGCAATGTCGGAATGTTTCGTGGCGCGCACGTCCATCCACATGATTGCCGGGCGAAGTTCTTGACCTTTTTCGTCCATGGCCACGACGGTCATCGAGGTGGCGTCGTAGGAGATACCTGCGATGTCGTTGGGAGAAATGCCAGATGCCGCAAGCACCTTGCGGGTTGAAGCCTGAAGCGCTTCCCACCATTCTTCAGGGTTCTGTTCGGCCCAGCCACCGTGGGGGTGGGTGGTCTTGTAAGGGGTAGCCGCGAAGGTGATCGGGCGACCGTGGATGTCAACCAAGACGACGCGGCAGGATTCGGTGCCGTAATCGATACCCATCAAGTAGGGACCATCATAATTAGCCATATTTATTCCTCACCTTTGAGAAAGGGACTGATTGTTGCATTGTATCCGCTTTGAACCCTCACAAGGGGATTCGGGCGGAGAAATCGGGGATACACTGCCTGCGTATAGGCCACCGGCTCGCGGTGGAGACGCCTAGATAGCTCGAGGCGCCGGGTCTGTTGACCTCGACGCCTCGAAAGAGTTGTTAGTTATCGTTGTCTTCTGTCCAGCCTAGTTCCTCCCAGATGTGGGGCGGAATCAGGCGGTCAACGCGGTCCATCACGAAGGACGGTTTCATCGAATCTTCCAACTGACGCACGTCGTCAGCGGTGGTTTCACCGGTGAGCACCAGGGCCGAATACATCCCGGTGTTGATGCCCATCATGATGTCGGTGTGGTAGCGGTCACCAACCATGACGCAGTTGGCCGGATCAACGTCAAGACCGCGCAAGGTCTCGTGCAGCATGATCGGATCCGGCTTGCCCATGTTGGCTTGGCACTTCGTGTAGGTGCAGGCTTCAATGGCTGCGGTCATCGCCGCGCAGTCCGGTTCGCCGCGCCCGCCTGGGAATGGGCAGAAGTGATCGGGGTTGGTCTGGATCAAGAAGGCTCTCTTGTAGAACCAGATCGCGTCGAAGGCAATCTGGAGTTTGCGGTAATCGAAGGTACGGTCATAGGACGCGATCACGATATCGATCTCGGTCGGGTCCTCACTCATCTTGATTCCGGCCTTCGCCAAGGAGCGCTTCAGGGGTTCTTCGCTGACGCAGAACACCGTCGCGTCCGGGTGATTCTCAAGCAGCCAGCGGGTTGTCGTCACCACGGTGTTGGCAATGTTCTCAACCGGGGTAGGGAGACCGAGACGGGAGAGTTTTTCAGCATACTCGTCTGGGTCCTTGGTGGGGTTATTAGACAGGTAGCGCACCGGAATGCCTCGATCATTGAGTGCATTAATCATCCGGGCTGCGCCAGGTAGAAGGTGATCTCCTAGATAGATGGTTCCATCCATGTCGAACACATAGGCCTGGTGGAGCTCCTGCGGGAGATTCAAGACGTCTGCAATGTCATCGGTCATTCCGGTGGCTTACCTTTCAGTTGTGATTAGACACTTGGCGGGGAATGATCCCCGCCAAGCATGAATTTTATGTCGGCACTACGGCTTAGCCGATGACGTCGAAGAAGTGAGCAACGAGCCAAATGGCGGTGGTGCTCATCCAGATGGTCGAGGCCGGAGGGTCAATGTGGGTAGTACCACGGTTGTACCAAACACGAGCCCAAACCTCAGCGAAGGTGCCGGAGAAGACGCCCCAGATACCACCGATGATCAGCGCTGCGAGAGCGAGATACCAGAAGTTAGCACCAGTGGTGATGCCAGCCTTGGTGTAGTAGTCGACAATGGTTCCCGCATGACCGGCTAGAACAGGCAGGAAGACCACAGCACCGAGACCACCGATGATGGTGATGTGGTGCTGAACCTGGGTGTTGAAGCCACAGCAGAGGAACAGAATGATGATGGCGGAGATGGCGAAGGGGAAGGACGAAGCCGCACCGGCCATCGTCGGGAAGTTGATGGCGAGCATCAAGGCGACGCCAGCACCGAACATACCCCACATGAAGGAGACGGGGAGGAACTGACGCGGACGAGCCTGCCAATCCAGCCAGATGTTGGGGTTCTTTTCATCGGAGGTGGGATCGATATCCCAGCGTCCCATGAAGGAGTCCTTGTCATTCTTCTTTGCCAGGAGCTTCTCGGTGTTGAACAGGGAAGCCTTACCGATAGCGGAGTTACCGAAGGCCAGACGCGCGATGATAGCGGAGCACACGACGGTCAAGGCGACGGAGTCGGTGTGGGTGCCGAACCACGGAATCTGGGAGATACCGATCTGCCACAGGTAGCCGAAGACACCGAAGATCGAGCCGACGAAGAGGACGTCGGTACGGCCAAGGCGAGCCAGCGGACCGGTGATTTCCTTACCGCTTTCGATGTAGCCCTTGTGTGCTGCGTAAGCCGCTGCCGCTGCACCACCGGCAAAGACGATGTGCGGACCAGCGAAGGGGCCGAAGGCGATGTAGTTGAGTGCGATGCCTGGATCGACGGCGTTAGCTGCCGGGGTAACCATGATGCCCCAAGCGAAGATAACGCAGAAGCCAGTGATCACGAAGGCGAAGTTGCCGCCGATAGCAGCGCCGACGTAACCGCCAGCAGCAGCAGCAACCAGACCGAAGAGAAAGATGCTGAGTGAAGCTGTGAACATCTTTGTTCCGTTTCTTTTGAAGGATGGTTTGTCATTGGCTATCGCTGCCTGCCTCTGATCCACCTTCGGCCATTGCCGAAGCCATCGCCGATCCGTTAGGGCCCGGCTCCGATTCGTCGTCAGCAGTGCAATGACTAGCCGCCGGCTGACTGCATCACTTATGACCGTCGTCTCAACTCATTCACCAAGCAGCTCCACGGAGTTGCTATCCGAATCATCGCGACGATGATCATTCGAGCGTGACCTCGACTCCACAGAGCCGAAACCACAATGCAGTTTGCTACATGTGTGGATTCATTTCCTACCCCAAAGGGCCTGGAAATACTCCACTGCGTCCTGTTGAGGAAACAGTCACCGTCAGTCGCGTCTGTTCATCGGAAGAGGTTGACCGAACCTCGGCCAGCACCCTGATCTCGGCGGTTTCTTCGACTCTGGTGGCCATCGACATTCGTCGTCTTGGCCGATGACGGATACCCGTCTGGAATCGACACACCATGACCAGCGCACCTGCGCTCACTGCTCCTTGGTTTGTTGACAAACGGCCCGGGTGGGGCACAAACCTGCGAGCGCATCTCTTTCCGAAATCCCGACTTCCCCAGCCGTGGGTCGACGGGACGGTTCACAGTAGCGATGCACGCAAGCATGCATCACAAACCAGACAGACGGTGCAAACGCTGTCATGCCTGAATCTATAGCAGATCGCCAGTTTTTCTCTACTGGACCTGCCAAAATGTTGCAGTTCTGCGAGCTGATACACAGACATCGAAGAAACCACTTAATCGAAACGTTACTTTTGCCGCCCCATTATCGATGAGACTGAGACCTCAAACTCGACATCGGCCATCGCAGAAAGCCGGTTCCTCGGGTTTTCCCGCTCCCATTAGCGCAGATACTCCTTCGCGTCGATATCTGGGAGTATTGTCGGAGTATCATCATCGTCACGCCGCGACCAATGCACCAACGTAGGTACATCGGCGTCGGATCGTCTCCACCCCTAAGGAACATCATGGCTGACTCCACACTTCCCACTCCTCAAGCCGACGTCGGAACGATTCCCGTCGGCGAACGCAGCGCAGCCGGAATCGAGCTGACCGGTATCGAGATCGTCCACGAGAGTGAACGCACAGCTAAGCCGAGTCAACTGTTCTTACCCTGGTTCGCCTCGAATATTTCGGTGTTCGGGATGAGCTACGGCGCCTTCATCCTCGGATTCGGAATCTCTTTCTGGCAGGCCACACTCGTCGCGGTGGCGGGCGTCATTTTGTCTTTCATGATCTGCGGCGTGATCGCCCTCGGTGGCAAACGTGGATCAGTTCCGACGATGGTGATGTCGCGCTCGGCCTTCGGCGTCCAAGGGGCAAAAATCCCCGGCATTATTTCTTGGTTGACCTCGATCGGTTGGGAGACCTCGCTGGCGATCACCGCGGTATTGGCGACGGCGACAATTTTCCAGCGGCTCGGCTGGGCGCACGGTAACTCCGTCTTGATCATCGCCGCCGCCGTCGTGGCCGCCTTGATCGTGCTGGGTGCCGTGGCCGGATACCACATCATCATGAAGATGCAGGCCGTCTTGACTTGGGTGACTGGTATCGTCACCATCATCTACGTCGTCCTCGCTGTCCACGCCATCGACTGGGCCTCGGTGATGGCGATTCCGTCTGGGTCTATTCAACAAACCATTGGTGGGATGACCATGGTGATGACGGGGATGGGCCTTGGCTGGGTGAACATCGCGGCTGACTGGTCCCGTTATCAATCCCGCGACGCGAAGGGTTCATCCATCGTGTTCTGGAACACCTTCGGTGGTTCCTTGGGTCCGGTCTTCTTGATCACCTTCGGTTTGATGCTGGCGGGATCGTCGGCCGATCTGTCCACCTCGGTCGGAGCTGACCCGGTCGGCGCACTGGCGTCAATCCTGCCGACCTGGTTCCTCCTTCCCTTCTTGATCGTCGCGATCTTGTCCTTACTCTCTGGTGCTATCAACGGCATCTATTCATCTGGTTTGACCTTGTTGACCCTAGGCATCAAGATTCCACGCCCGCTAGCCTCGCTGATTGACGGTTTGATCCTGACGGGCGGCACCATCTACGTCGTCTTCTTCGCCGAAGACTTCCTCGGCCCCTTCCAGTCCTTCCTCGTCACCCTCGGTGTCCCGCTGGCAGCCTGGGCGGGCATCATGATGGCCGACATCACCTTGCGTCGCAAGCCATACGACGAGTTCGCCCTATTCAACTCATCGGGCAGATACGGGGCAGTCAACTGGATTTCCCTGGCCCTGATGGCAGTCAGTTGCGGCATCGGCTGGGGCCTAGTCATCAACCAGTTCTCCGATGCCTCCTGGAACAACTGGCAGGGCTATCTCCTCGAACCCTGGGGATTGGGCGGTAAGGAAGGCAACTGGGCCTTCTCCAATATCGGCGTGATCTGCGCCCTCGCGATCGGCTACGTCGGCTACCTGGTGCTGTGTGGTTTCCTGGTCCGCAAACAAGAACGCACCCAGCCCGAACTGGCTGCCGAACTGTCCAGCCTGGACCAGGTGAGCCCCGGTTCAACCGTGCGGATGGCAGCCCCCGATGACGTCGTAGCCCCCGCCCGCGTTGACGACTCCCCTGCCCGTCTAGATGACGCTGCGGTGGCGGCGAGTGAGACGCCTACCTCCGGTGATCAACCCGCCCGACGCGGACTGGTTGATCCCGCTGACAATGGCGAGGAAGAAGCGAAGTCATGACCGCGACACTGCCCGATCTGTCGCGGGCCTGGCTGGTCATCATCGATCCACAGCGGATCTTTGCCGACCCCCAATCCCAGTGGTGTGCGCCGCGTTTCAGCGAGATTGTCGACCCGATTTCTTCGCTGGTTGATGTCTTCGGTTCTCGAACCGTGGTCACCCGCTGGATTCCAGGCCGTCAAAGGAACGGATCGTGGAAGCACTACTTCCAGACCTGGTCTTTCGCCGACCGCGCCGACGATGACCCCTACTTTGATCTGGTAGATGCGGCCTTGCCGTGGCAGATGGGCCCCACCGTTGATCGCTCCACCTTCGGCAAGTGGGGGCCTGAACTCGAAACCGTAACGGGCCCCTACCCGACCATCGTCGTGGCAGGGGTCTCCACCGATTGTTGTGTGATCACCACGGCCTTGGCCGCTGCCGATGCAGGAGCGACCGTCGTGGTGGCCGCTGATGGCTGCGCCGGTTCTGATGACGGCAACCACCAGGCAGCATTGACGGTGCTGGGCCTCTACGAGCCGCAGATCTTCGTCGCTAACTCAGCCGACATCGTCACGGCACTGACCTAGGCCATTCGCCGATGATCGGGGCTGGCGGGCTAACTCAGCTCGTCAGCCCCGTTTGTTTGTTATCCATGCCGATCAGGACGACGAGGCAGGCGCGGCAGATAGCGCGGCAGCCGGTGCGCCACCTTGACCTGGATTGGTTCAGTGGGCAGCGCCCGCACGGAGCGGTTATCAGATAAGGCATAGGCCCACTGGGCATCCGTGAGGGTTCGGGCCACGACGAGGCCGACGCAAATCGCAATCACCACCATCGCCGTCTCCACTCCCCAGTGGATCGCTTCG
>JAEZZG010000030.1 GCA_023442485.1 Actinomycetes bacterium
ATTGGTCTGGGGACCGTGTTGTGGGAGGTATTCGGGGAGGGATCAGGTAGGGGTGGCGGAGGAGCGTGGCGGGGGTTGGCGGAGGAGCGTGGCGGGACGGAGGTTGTTCTCGGCGGAGGGCGCTGAATCAGCAGCCCGCGTAGACCCGGCGAATCCCAGAGACTACACCCGGCGGATCACAGCAACGATCTTGCCCATAATCGTGGCGTGATTACCGTCAATCGGGCTATACGCCGGGTTATGGGGCAACAGCCAGACCTGATGAGGTTCCCGTTTGAACGTCTTGACAGTCGCCTCACCATCTAAGAGGGCAGCAACGATGTCACCATTTTCCGCCGTGGCTTGTTGACGCACCACGACGTAGTCGCCGTCGCAGATCGCGGCGTCAATCATCGAATCGCCATGAACCTCCAGCATGAATAAGGTTCCGTGGCCGACAATCTCTTCCGGCAAAGGCATCACTTGCTCGATGTGTTCTTCAGCGAGAATCGGATTACCTGCGGCAATATGGCCAACCATCGGGACCTGGACCGCTGAAGGGGAGAGGTTGATTCCGTCTTCAGTCAAAGACGGTTCCACAGGAAGCGGGGCAATGGGGGCAAGCCCTGGGCGACTTTCGGCAGGTGGTGTCGATGTTCGCATTGGAAGTTTGACTTCCAGCGTCCTCGGACGTCGCGGATCTCTACGGATATAGCCCTTTGCTTCCAAGGCTTTGATCTGATGCTGGACAGACGAAGGAGAGGCCAACCCGACCATGGGTCCAAGTTCACGGACGCTGGGTGGATACCCACGTTGATCCACTGACTGTTGTATCACTTGGAGGATGCGGTACTGGCGGTAGGTGAGCCCAAGGGCTTCAAGATCGACGTCGGGGAGCGCAGTCACCGTGCCAAGTTCTGCCGCAATGGCCTCTTCGCTGGGCCTACCAGCACCAAGACGGGGACCGCCCGTCTTGGAAGATGACTTACGCTGTGTGGCCATCGTTGCTCCATCCAAGAATGCTACGTCACGACGAAAGAGCGAACACCCTGACTAACTCTGATACCAAAACCAAGACCTGCCGGCCTTGTCACGCCATGAGTGTTTCCCTGTGTGACACACCCTACCCGAGAATCCAGGTAAATCAAACGTGTGTTCGACAAATGTGTTCAGCACTGTGAAAAGTAGTGCAAAATCGAACGCGTGTTTGAAAGCTGAGTGAATCTGTGACACAGTTATACCGAACAGACGTTTGAATATAGTCTGCAGGGCTCATTCTCTAGCCATTGGGCGAGATGGGTGTATGGCAGTTCAAGCTAGGAAAGGGGTTCACCATGGTGGCAAGATTGAGAGGGCGTCAGGTGTTAGCTTCGGCTACTCGCAGTAGCTCACGTCGAACTACAAATCCGCACGGCGTGCGAGTCCGTCCTACGGTTGGTTCGCCCTATGGTTCTGCTGCTCGTATGCCGCACTCTCGTCCCGACGTCAACCTGCCGGTTAAGGGGGCGGCGGTCTCGGGGTCGCGAGGGCTTGGTCTATCTATTGACGCCTTCAGGTCGGTTCAGCTCGGGGCTCCTTTGAGTGCAAAATGGGAGCACGATCTCAGTAGCTATGAAGATGCCGTTGATCTGCGTAAACATGGTGTCGCCCCTGTAGCTATGCCAGCTTCGGTGGCCTCTGCTCATCAGGGTCCCGTCGCTGCCTCGACTTTCGTTGCTGGCTTTGGCGGCAGGTTGCGTGATCTCATCACCCGGGATCGCATGGAGCTGGTCCAGTCTGTGATTGGGCTGATGATGTTAGCCACCATTGCTGCCGCGGCGATCTCGGTGGTCCTAGCCTTCTTCTCGATTAGCAACGCGCCCCTGTGATCTGGCTTGCATCTCGTTGGGGTGCCTTGGTGCCAGCTGAGTATTTTCTTGCCTGTAGATGGCACCAGGTAAGAAGAGAGGCTTAGCCCATCAGGGGGAGATTTGGGTCGGATCTGGGTTTTGTGTGACAGCTCTACGCACCAATTTTGGTTATCTACCCAAGCGTATTAGGCTTGTCCGATTGTCTGCGTGGGTCTGATCTCAAATTTTGACCGCTTTCCCCATATCTAGTGGTGTCGGGCGTGTCGCTTCACTAGAACTTGTGGTTTGGGTGGCATGGTTACTACCATCGTTCAGGGGTTGATCCGGTCCCGCTTGGGGCTGAATCACACTGTTACTCAAGGCACCGGAAAGGGGGCATGATGCACTGTCCATACTGCAGGAACCAAGACTCGCGAGTCCTTGATTCCCGGGTTTCCGATGATGGTGCTTCTATTCGCCGCCGTCGCCAGTGCCCTTCGTGTGACAAAAGATTCACTACTGTTGAACAGATCCAATTAGCGGTCGTGAAGAAGAGTGGGGTTACGGAACCGTTCAATCGAGACAAAGTTGTCGCTGGCGTGCGAAAGGCATGTAAAGGCCGTCCTGTCACTGAGGCTCAACTCACTCAACTCAGCTTAGATGTGGAAAAGGCCCTCAAGACAAGTGGCTCATGCGAGGTTCCCTCCCAAGATGTGGGTATCGCTATCCTCGGGCCATTGTCGAAACTCGATGAAGTCGCCTACCTCAGGTTCGCTTCGGTTTATCGCCATTTTCAGTCCCTGTCGGACTTTGAAGATGAGATTCAACGGCTCAACCAGTCTCAACCAGGCCCGGGCGAGACATCGGAGAGTCCCACCCCACCCGGTAACGCCGATCAGGGTGATCTTTCCCGGCTGGAGGATAGCCCAGTCGCCGAAGGCAAGCCCTCCAAAGCCAGTCCTGGACGAAAATCGAAACCAGCCAGAAAACGTCGGGCGAAGGATTCTGGTGAACCTTCTCCTTCCGCAAACCGCATCGATCAAGAAGACAGTGATTACCTGCTCTTCGAGCTGGATGGTTTCGATAAGTAACGACACGTTCCACCTAGATAATCTCCCATTGAATGATTCGAGAGAGGCACGAATATGAGTGACAGCGCTGCAGCGCGAAAGAAAGAGAAGGGGACCGCACGCGGGCTTGTAGTCAAGCGTGTGTTCTCGACCGAAGGGGTTCACCCCTACGACGAGGTGAACTGGGAATATCGTCACATCGTCCAAACCAACTGGAAGACCGGCGAGGTCGTCTTTGAGCAAGACAACGCCGAATTTCCTGATTTCTGGTCCGTCAATGCTGCAACTATCGCCACCACGAAGTACTTCCGTGGCGCCATGGGGACACCTGCGAGAGAATCCAGTCTAAAAACCTTGATCGACCGTGTCGTCAAGACCTACCGTGCCTCGGGTGAAGAGGCTGGATACTTCGCAACCAGCAAAGATGCCGATATCTTCGAGGACGAGTTGACATGGCTGCTTCTCCACCAGTACTTCAGCTTCAACTCTCCCGTCTGGTTCAACGTCGGAACAGCAAGCAAACAGCAAGTCAGCGCCTGTTTCATCCTCTCTGTTGACGACTCGATGGAATCCATCCTCAACTGGTACCACGAAGAGGGCCTCATTTTTAAGGGCGGATCAGGTGCCGGCGTGAACCTATCTCGCATCCGCTCTTCCAAGGAACTACTCAGCTCCGGCGGAACGGCATCCGGCCCGGTGTCTTTCATGAGAGGTGCTGATGCATCCGCCGGAACAATCAAATCTGGCGGCGCAACCCGTCGGGCAGCCAAGATGGTCGTCCTCGACATTGACCACCCCGACATCGAAGAGTTCATCGAAACGAAATCTCGTGAAGAAGACAAGATTCGCGTGCTGCGTAATGCAGGTTTCGACATGGAGCTCGGCGGGAAAGACTCCTTCTCCGTCCAGTACCAGAACGCAAACAACTCCGTTCGCGTCACTGATGACTTCATGACCGCCGTCGAGACAGGATCCGATTTCGGCCTCATTTCTCGCACCACAGGGGAAGTCATCGAACGTGTCGACGCCCGCACGCTTTTTGGTAAAGTCACCCAAGCAGCCTGGGAGTGTGCCGACCCCGGTATTCAATACGACACCACCATCAACAAATGGCACACCACTCCCAACTCCGGGCGAATCAATGCCTCTAACCCTTGTTCGGAGTACATGAGCATCGACAATTCCTCATGCAACCTAGCCAGCTTGAACTTGATGAAGTTCTTGCGTGATGACAACACCTTCGACACGCTCCGCTTCGCCCAGGCGGTAGAGCTGATCATCACCGCCATGGACATCTCCATCGTCTTCGGTGAATTCCCCACCGAATCGATCGGCCAAAACACTCGTGATTTCCGTCAGCTAGGCATTGGCTACGCCAACCTCGGCGCACTCCTGATGGCCTTGGGAAGAGGGTATGACTCTAACGAGGGCCGCAGCCTCGCAGCGGCCGTGACCTCGCTGATGACGGCAGCTTCCTACCGCCGCTCTGCAGAACTAGCCGGAATCGTTGGACCCTACGCCGGCTACGCCGTCAACGCCGAACCCCATCTCGGTGTCATGAAGCTCCACGCCACCGCCAACGATGAACTTGAGATCACCGACGACCTGGTTCGCTCTGTCGTTGACGCCGCGTCCAATGAATGGAACCAGGTGTTGAGCATCGGCGAAACCAATGGTTTCCGTAATGCCCAGGCCTCCGTTCTAGCTCCGACGGGAACCATCGGGTTCTTGATGGACTGCGACACCACAGGTATTGAGCCGGACTTCTCCTTGGTGAAGTTCAAGAAACTTGTTGGTGGCGGGGCGATGCAGATCGTCAACAACACCGTCGCTCGCGCCTTGGCTAATCTCGGGTATCCCGCCGAACAAGCTAAGGACATCACCGACTACATCCTCGAACATGGAAATGTGGTCAAGGCCCCCCACTTGAAGGAAGAACACTACCCGGTCTTCGACACCGCCATGGGTGTGCGTTTCATCGAGCCCATGGGCCATGTCAAGATGATGGCCGCAGTTCAGCCGTTCTTGTCGGGTGCAATCTCCAAGACGGTCAACCTGCCTGAATCTGCCACCGTCGAAGACATATCCAACGTCTACATGGAAGGTTGGCGTCTAGGTCTGAAAGCAGTAGCGGTCTACCGCGATAACTGCAAGGTTGGGCAACCCTTGAACGAGGGCACCAAGACCAATAAGGCTGATGACAAGCCCGAACCTGAGGTGCGGATTGAATACCGCCCGCGCCGCCGACGCCTGCCCAAGAAGCGTCGTGGCTCTACGACTTCCTTCGTCGTAGGAGGTGCCGAAGGCTACCTGATTTCGGGTGCCTACGAGGATGGCCGCCTCGGTGAGATGTTCCTCAAACTCGGCAAGCAAGGCTCAACGTTGGCCGGCGTGATGGACGCATTCTCGCTAGCCATCTCGATCGCACTCCAATACGGTGTCCCACTGGAGACATACGTCCAAAAGTTCACCAACATGAAGTTCGAGCCAGCAGGCATGACGGACGACCCAGACCTACGGATTGCCCAGTCCATCATCGACTACATTTTCCGCAGGTTGGCGCTCGATTACCTCAGCTTCGATGAGCGCTCCGAGCTGGGAATCTACACCGCAGCGGAACGGGCCCACTATGTCGAGACCGGCTCCTACCTCTCTGAAGAAGATTCAGCGAAGATTATCGATTCGGAACAGCTCAAAGATTCAGATACCGACCGGCTCAACTATGACGAACCAGGAGCTGTTCAGCCTGCTCTGATCACTATGCCTGACGTTGACGGCCACTCTCCGCAAACAAGCGCCGAACTATTAGAAAGCATGACAGGCCATGAAGTGGATGCCCCGCTGTGCATGACCTGTGGCACCAAGATGCGGCCTTCTGGGTCCTGCTACATCTGTGAGGGCTGTGGCTCGACGAGTGGCTGCAGCTAGACCCTCAACCTAGCGACTGCAGAGAGCTGACATCGGCGACTGCGGTAGACGCCCGGTGGGGTGCCTTGGGGAGACGATGGAATTCCCCAAGGCATCCTTTTATTTCCGCCATCTATCACGTCTGAGTTGTCGCTTCACTATCGGGTATTTCCGTGTCGTCTCGACCATTTTACGAACAGCGCTCCTAGCCGCGTGGACAGAGCACACGTCACCAGCAATGGTGCCGCCTTTACCCCACTATTGAGTATGATTATCATTAGCTGCATGAAACGTATAATCTCGTTGCTCTCTGGATTGGTTATCCTCTCCAGCTTCGGTCTAGCGGGGTGTTCATCTCACGATCACGACAGCCACGCAGACCCTTCCGCTTCTCACTCCCATGAAGACGGCGACCACGATCATGATCACGGCCACGGCATGGCAGTTGAGGGTGCCGAGGAGACCGCTGAGGCCCAGCCTCGCCTTGTCGTCACCAACGGATCCGAGGTCAACATCTATGACCAAAACCTCGCCAAGCTGGCTTCCTTCACTGTTGGTAAAGACGTCAAACTGGCAAAGGCTGGCGACAACCGTCACGTCCTCGCTATTTCTGGGGAGTCTGAGATCCAATTCGTTGATTCTGGTTCTTGGTCCACTCCACACGGTGATCATTTCCATCACTACGTCTCCGACCCGAAGCTGCTTGACGCGAAGTACACCGTCGAAGGTGCCGATCACGTTGTTGTCAACGCCGATGCCACCGCAGTGTTCTTTGAAGAGAACGGTGAAGTAATGGTCATTCCTAATGATCATGTCGGACACGAAGCCAACGAGCAGATCATGTTTAGGACCAAGGGTGCCCATCATGGCGTCGCTATCCCGGTTGCTAATGGCCGCATCCTGGTCACCCAGCCGGGCGAGGGTGAAGATCATTACCCCAACAGCGTGGACCTGCTTGAAGCTCCATCGACGACTGTGAAGAGCTTTGAATGTGGACATGTTCACGGTGTTGCCACTATCGGTCCAAAGGTAGTTTTCGGTTGTGAGAAGAACCTATTGGTGGTTGAAGGAGAGAATTTCTCCACCATCGCTTACCCCAACGCCGATTCAGGACGCGCTTCGGTCTTGGTGTCCAACGCGAATCACACCGCAATTTTGGCTAACTACGCTGATAACCAGATGCTGCTCATCAAGGACGACAAGGCGACTGCCGTCACCGTTCCTAATCCTTACGCGGCCACCGCAACTGCTGACGGAAAATTCGCGGTTCTCAGCTTCGACGGTCAGGTCTACGTCGTCGATGCTGACGGTAAGGTATCCGATCCTCACAAAGTCATTGATCCCTTCGTCAAAGTGACTACTGGGGATGGGGCTAATCCGCAGATCAAGGGTGCAAGCGTGGACGGTCAGTCGGTGTTGTACATCACCGACATCAAGGGCAGGCAGTTGGTGCGTTTCAACCTGGAAACCTCGGAGCGCTCCACCCAGGCTGTCGATATCGATCCTGCCGGGCTCGTGGTCACGAACAACTAACGGTTTCATATTCTCCGCTGCACCGGAGAAGTCACAACTAAATATCCTCCTTAGTCTGCTGGCGGCCACAGGTCGCCAGCAGTTTCTTTATGGCCTCGGTATCACCACATGCGAAAGCCGTTCTCTCTCAGAAAAGAGGAGGTCGGAAGGAGAGTCGGTATTGGTTGGTGGGGGTGTTGGGGCGAGATTGAGGGGGTGAGATTGGGGTGGGAGGAGTTGGAGGGGGAAGCCGGTGTTTGAAATGGTCCAGGTTTTCTTCCGTTTGAGTAGATG
>JAEZZG010000006.1 GCA_023442485.1 Actinomycetes bacterium
GCCCTAATGCCACTCCCGACGCCGACACCCGGCTCCAAGACCGGGGTTAAATGAGAGCCGGGGCTCACCGAAGTGAGCCCCAGCTTATTTAGATGATGTGTTAGGCCTTACGCTGATGAGCCTTGAATCCGAGGTAGCCACCAGCAGCGGCGACCACAGTCAACAAGGCTAACCCAGTCGCAGCTAGCCCAGAAGCACCGGAGTTCGGCAACAGCGGTGGCTTCACGGCACTAGGAGTAGCGCCTTGCGGGCTTTCGGATGGAGTTGTCGATCCGCCCGGAGCAACCTCACTGGGGGTCCCTTCGCCCGGATCGGGGTCTGCTGAAGGAGTGGGAGTCTCCGGCTCAGAAGGAACTTCCGTTGGAGCGGTCTCGGTGGGTTCCGGCTCTACCGAGGGGGTTGGGGTTTCAGACGGCTCCGGCTCTACCGAGGGGGTAGGAGTTTCGGTAGGGGTAGCAGTCTCCGTAGGCTCCGGCTCTACCGAAGGAGTAGGAGTCTCAGACGGCTCCGGCTCGGGCTCTTCGGTAGGCGGGTCAGGCTGAGTACCGGCGTCAACGAGATTGCATTCGGGATCGTGGTTGAGCCAGGTCATGGAGAATGGCATGTAGGTGATTGAATACGAGCCCGACGCGCCGCTCGTCTCGTAGAGCATGGCGTACTTGCCGGATTCACCGAGCGGGGTCATGGTCGAGTAGGACATTGACCCAGATTCAAAGACCTTTCCGGTGGTCCAGTCGGCACCGTCGTTGAACGAGATTCTGATCTTGCCATTGGAACGTCCGTTGGTGTTGGCCGCGTTCGAGAAAAGCAGAATCTTGGCGCAACGCGACCCTTCTGCCGCATTGGGGTAGGCCCGGATGATCGAGGCGTTGTTTCTCGGGTCAATCAGGTTGTAGTCGATCACGGGTTCGGTGTAGGTGACCCCACCGTCCGAGGAATAAGCAACCTTGCGGGCCTTGGTTCCATCAGAGGATCGCGAGTTGACCATCAAGCGCCCGTCGGATAACTCAACAACCTTGTTTTCGTCCATGGCGGTACCAAACGGGGTTCCAACCTTCCAGGTTTCGCCGTGGTCGTCCGAGTAGACCGACACAGCCTTCATGTTCAGCCCAGACTTGGAATAGTTGACGGCGTACTGCTGCACCAAACGTCCCTTGTGGGGCCCATACCTGAGCTGAATGCCTTCGCCGGATGTGGCGAATCGGCCATATTCCGTTTGCGGATCGTTGGTCACATCGGCAGTAATCACCTTGGGGTCAGCCCAGGTTTCGCCGTTGTCGTCGGACCAGGTCACGGCCGCGTGGATGACGGAGCGAAGGTTCGGATCGGTGCCGAGGCTAGAGCCTACAATACCTGAATCGAAGGACTTGACGAAGAAGAGGAAAATGCGGCCGGTTTCGCGATCAACGACGAAGGACGGATCGGAGTAGCCGTAAATCGGGCTTTCCACCTGCCCGGCCGCCATGGTGATCGGCTTGCTCCAGGACTTGCCGCCATCCTTGGAGATGCGCCCGATAATCGAGTTTGCCTGGGGTGCATCACGACAGTTGCTTGGACGTCCGTCCCAGGCAGCGACGATCCAGCCGTTAGGGGCTTCAGTCAGGGCAGGGATGCGGTGGCAGCGGAACCCGGCGACATCAGCGTCAGCAAGGGATCGCTTTGCCCCGTCGAGTTGATCCATCTCGGTTTCGGACGGGTGCGGAGGCTGCGGCCTGGGGGTGGGGTCCACTGCGATCTTTTCAGCGACCACGGGTGGAAGACTCTGCAGGACATCGTTACCTTCGCGGTCACGAGTCACGTCAACGGTGACGGACGGGGTGAAACCGTCTGCAACGTCAGCTTCCTTGGTGATGTGGTAGCCGAATGGACAGGAGGCGGTCTGTTGGGGTTTCAGATTCGCCCACCGACACGCACCGCTTGATGGGGTCACTGCCACGCCCTCTAGGGTCGAGAATCTGGGGTAGACGGTGACCGTCTGTTGGGAGAGATTGCGGTAGTGGAGGGTGTAGGTCACCTTGTCACCGACGTGGACGTCGTCACCGAGTTGGTCGGTACGCTCGATCCTGACCTCCACCATGGGGTCGTTTGGCTCTGCTTGAGCAGGCACAAAAAGCATGGAGGCGCACATCATGAGAAAAGCGATTAAAGGAAGGCGCCAAAATCGAATTCGCGTCATTGTGAACTCTTTCTGGTCGGATTCGGTACCCACCATTGTAGAGTTATGACGTCTGATCTCCGAGAGAAAGGGAATTTGTTCATTCCTGTTGCAAATGATTGTACTTTCCTAGCCAGAGCCTAGTGTTGACGGGATCGACAGCACCCTCATGGTCTGAGAGGCGTCTGGGACGGAGTGGAATCGCGGCCTGGTGGCGGCTTAAAAACTCGAAGGCTCCCACCGGGTGAGCGGCGAGAGCCTATGTGTCTTAGGACGTGGAAAGACTAACGAGTCTCTTTGTGTGCGGTGTGCTTGCGGCAGCGTGCGCAGAACTTCTGCAACTCAAGACGGTCAGGATCGTTGCGACGATTCTTCTTGGTGATGTAGTTGCGTTCCTTGCACTCTGTACAGGCGAGCGTGATCTTCGGACGAATATCGCCAGCCTTCTTGGCCATGATGACCTCCTCTGCCCTCAGGCAGTGTCGCCATGCAACTGCATGACTCTCGTTAGTTTCTCAAGTTCCTTCAGGCGCCTAGGTCGGACATGAACGTCGACGAAACTCGACATTTGCGTCACTAGACACTTCGTAGCGGGAGCGGGAATTGAACCCGCGACACAGCGATTATGAGCCGCTTGCTCTACCACTGAGCTACCCCGCCATGACGTCGTCCCAACGCGATTGGCAGTGGTACCTCGCAGTGAAACGAACAGAGCCCCCAATCAGAATCGAACTGATGACCTTCTCCTTACCATGGAGACGCTCTACCGACTGAGCTATAGGGGCTAGCCGACGGAATAATCTACTAGCCGATTCAAAATCTTTCAAATCGAGACCAGGATCACCCTGACGATGGTATTCCAGGGCCTAGTTGATTAGACGCCGTACAGGACCTAGCGGCGATCACCGCTGGGAACCGTGCGAATCCATACGCTACCGGAAATCGTTGGCAATGAAAAATCGAGAGTTCAGCCATCGAGATCGATCCCCACCAAGCTACTGGTTAATCCCGGTCAAGCCGCTCGCGCACCTAGTCAGGCTCCTCGGCCCTCGTCCTCGGCAACCTGATCGGCTACGATCGTCCCATGTCAACTCCACACATTGCTTGCGAAATGGGCGATATTGCTGAACGAGTGATCCTTCCAGGTGATCCGTTGCGGGCTGAACGCATCGCCAAAGACTATCTGACAGATGTCACTTGCGTGTCGAAGGTGCGCGGCAACGGCATCTACACCGGCAAATGGCAAGGTGAACCAATTTCCGTGATGGCATCTGGGATGGGTATCCCTACGACTCATTTATACGCCACCGAGCTGTTCCGTTTCTTTGGCGTCAAGCGGATATGCCGCGTCGGCACCGCTGGCGGTATCGCTAAGTCGGTCAAGGTCAAGGACGTCATCATCGCGTCGTCGGCTCACACAAACTCTCGAATCGCCGAGATTCAGGTGCCCGATGTCACCGTCTCCCTCACGGCGTCCTTCGACATGTTGTCGGCTGCCGTAGCGAAGGCTAAAGAAGCCGATTTCCGATTCCACGTCGGCCCGGTCTACTCCTCTGACTACTTCTATCTCAACCGTCCCGACATCACCGAAGCCTTGGCGAAGATCGGCACCCTCGGCGTTGAGATGGAATCGGCAGCACTCTTCGGGGTCGCCGCGATCGAAGGAACCGAAGCCCTCACCGTTTTGACTGTCTCCGACCACCTGTTTGACGGGTCTGGAGATTTGACTGCAGACGAACGCGAAACCATTTTCCAGAACGCCCTCGAAGTCGGCGTCGCGGCGCTGTTCGCCTAGCCTGGTTCACTCTTTAGTTCTGGACGCCCGACCTGCCGGGCGTCCAGACTGCGATTTGTGCCTTAGACGAAGCCGGTGCCCAAGCTGCAAGAGCGCGACTGCATAGATCGGCTGCACATTTCCGGCAGGTAAGAAGGCACGGCAGAGACGACCTGGAGGTGGTCCGCCATCTGGTGACCCCTGGCGGTGTCGGCGAGGAATAGTGAATAAAAAGCACAACGCCGCTGATCGAAGAACCAGCGGCGCATTAGTGGTCGCAGCGGTGGCAGGTGAAGGATTCGAACCTTCGTAGGCGATGCCAGCGGTTTTACAGACCGTTCCCTTTGGCCACTTGGGTAACCTGCCAAGCTTCTTGCGGGAGTAACTCCGGATCAAGTCGCGACCGAAACTCTACACGAACAAATCAGGTCGCGCCAATCAGGCCCCAATCGCGCATCTGGATTGATCCGCTACAGTAATGACGTGCTTAGAATCGCCAGCTACAACGTCAATGGAATCCGCGCCACCCTCAAGCGGGGTTTTGAGCCGTGGCTGTCCGAACGTGGACTCGACGTCCTCGGTCTCCAAGAGGTGCGGTGCCGCCCCGCTGATCTTCCTGCTCGATGTTTCGGCCCTTACTGGACCGTCTACAATCCCGGCCAACTTGCCGGACGTAACGGAGTTGCCATCTGCACGAAGACCCCAGTAGCAGAGATTCGTAGCTGGGGAGATGTGATTGGTTTCGACCCCGACGGATTTCCCTTAGACGTTACTCCAGCGTCAACCGACTGCCCCGTCGAGGCCCTCGGCGACTATCTCAACGAGGGACGATACCTCGAGGTTGACCTTGCGGATGTGCCGGTGACGGTGGGATGTCTGTACCTGCCTAAGGGAGCGACCCTCGACGATGACGAAGCCAAGTATCGCCGCAAACAAGACTTCATGGCCGGACTGGCGACATACCTCGACATGTGCGTCGCTCAGGCGAAAACGACGGGGCGGGAGTTCGTCATCATGGGCGATTTCAACATTGCCCACACCAACAATGACCTGAAGAATTGGAAGTCCAACCAAAAGTCTGAGGGGTTCTTACCGGAAGAGCGAGCCTGGTTCACCCAGGTGCTCTCCACGGGTGAGTTGGTTGACGTCTTGCGCACCCAGTACCCTGATCAGCCCGGGCCGTATAGCTGGTGGAGTTGGCGAGGTCAGGCCTTCGTCAATGACGCTGGCTGGCGGATCGACTACCAACTATCCACACCAAAACTTGCCGAGGCCGCCACCACTGCAGTGATTGACCGCGAACTGGACTATCCATCACGACGCTCAGACCACGCCGCCTTGGTGATCGACTACAACATCTAGGGCAACCGGCAACAGTGTCGGCGAAGATCAATGCCCGCATTGCGTCTTATGCCGTCGGCGGGAAGTCTGTCGTAGCCTCACCCGGAGACTTGGGAGGGGTACTCCACTAGCAGTTCCAGCTAGTTGGTCTGGAGACGGCGTTCGCGTCGAATGTTGACTGCCCTGCCCGAGGAATGGGTGCCGAGCTATTTCTCGTGGCGGGCCTTGGTGATATACCAGATTGACTGAATGCATAGACCGAGGAATCCGACAATACCGAGACCGGTGGAGCCGTTTCGCCACGACAGGTTGATGCCGGCGTAACACAGTAACAAGATGGTCCCCCAGAAGTAGGCCCTCACCAAGGTGGGTTTCGGACGCTGGAAGGGAACCAATACCCCGCCCCACAGCAGATACCAGGAATGTAGTGCCGGGGAGCAGATCGCAACGACGAGATACCCGAGCGAGACGAAAGCTAGTGGACGACGACGGCCAACCGAGAACGCCAGCCACAAGATTGCAACTGCGGCGATTATCCATCCGATTGACCTGGCCACGGTCAAGGCCATATGTCCGGTGGGGTCGAGTCCGAAGCGGTTGATGATGATCTGCAGCCCCTGTCCGAGCAAGGTGAAGGGCGAGACGGTGGTGACTCGTCCAGGCACATCAACTGCGTTGAACCAGCCAAAGTTGAGATCAGTGGCGATAGATACTGCCGCAAACGATCCCAAGGCTAGAGCACACGCCGTCAAGATTCTGATCATCGAGATCAGGGACTGATGCCATCGCCACCGACGCCAAGGGAAGAGGATTAGTGGCACAGCCGGAGCGGCTAATAAGGCCGGCTGTTTCACTGACGCTGCTACCCCGATCATGAGGGCACCGAGAATCCAGCCACAGTGACGCATCCACGGTCTTCTCGGCAATCCAGGAATGGCGGAGATAGTGCCCAACCACAGCCCCACGACAACCAGACCCATCATCAGGGAATCATTGTGGGCACCGCCGACAAAGTCGATCAGAAAGAGCGGGTTGAGGATGACGAACCAGTAGGTGAAAGCCCTAGAGATGTGCACCTTGGCGGCTAGTCGAGGCAGGAAGATGACGATTAAGACGACACCGAGCAGAGCCGGGATTCGCTGGGCCACTGCAGCCCAGTACGGGTTGAATCCCACCATCTCAACTAACAGGCACGCGATGCGCAAACTCAACGGGCCATAGGGGGCTGGGGTGAAGCGCCAAACCCACGATACTTGGTCCGCGAAGCTGCCCGGTAGGACGCCTGGACCCGCGTAGTAGGGGTCGATGTTGTTGTGCAGCAGCCAGCCTTGGGCGGCGTAGGAGTAAGCGTCGTGAGAGAAGATCGGCGGGGCGAGTAAGAATGGTAGCGACCAGATCAGCAGGACCGCCGGCGCCCAGACCCGTAAGGTCTTGGATCGGTGAGCGCCGGGATTAGCGTTCTTAACAGAAACCTCGCCGGGACGTAGGTGAACCCAAGCGAGGACGAGGAGACCGATCCCTACCAACACGGTGATCGTCCCCAGGATTGATCCGATACTCGACCCGAGGTTGACCGCGTCGATGAATCTCCACCACGGGGAGTTCGCTGGCAGATAGGCCGGGGTCAAAGAGCCGAGAAAAATCAGCAACGCCCCCGTGAAACCAATCAAGACATCGCGATCCTTGAACGCATCGACGAGTCTTTTCCCTTTCCTGCGAACGGTACCACCACCGAGATTCCTGGTCTGGATCGGCGACGGCTGGCTGGGCACGACGTGGCGGACGTGGGTCATCTCGGTCATCGTAACCACCCCGGCGTCGGGTCAGAACTGGCGGCTACTGTCTGTCCCTGCTCATCGAGAGACAGTTGCGAAATGGTTGCAACAAGGTTGCACTCCGTGTGTGCGGGGTGATTGCCGTCTACCCACACCAAGGCATCAAACGGGCACTCTTCAATGCACATGCCGCAATAGATGCACAACCCGTAATCGATGCGGAAATCGTCGAGAATGTTGTGCGAACGGGTGCGCCCTCTTCCTGACACAGGTTGATCAGAAACCTGAGGATGGGAGGAAAGGGAGATGCACCAGACCGGACATTCCCGCACGCAGATCATGCATGAGGTGCACCGGGAACGGTGCAGGCCTATCCAGGCGTGGGAGACGGGTGTCATCCTTCCTCCCCTCCCGATTGCGGGGCGGCCCGGCCCAATCTCTGCCCTGGACGCCCTGGGCGTGCTGGATGGTGGTTGGGCTGTCGACCGGGACCACCTGGGCGGTTCGGAGATTCGGGACGGCTTCTGTGATCACGACTCCCCCGGCTATCGGAATAAGCGCTGGCGATCTTTTCGGGATCAACGACGGTTCCTGGCTCACGATCTCCCCAGATTGATGCGTCCGGGACTCCGGGTGGATTGGTGCGCCGCCGAGCAGATTCTTGAACAGCTCCGGCTGACTCTCCCGGCCATGACTTTGCCACGCGGGCGCCCAGCACGACGCTTTTGAGTAACGGTGCTGAACTTGGCGCGGTGCCGGGATCGGCAACCTCGTCGTTGCACTTAGTTGCTGAGAGCAGGACGCGGTGGTATTGGGGCCGGTAGAGCAACGGGGTGCAGTCTCCACCGTCAAAAGCAACTCCGAAAAGGTCGTGGGTTTCCCTCTCGAACCACCGTGCCGCTGGGATCTCAGCGGCCACTGAATCAAGGACGGGGTGGTCGCGATCGACATGGGTTTCAAGGCGAAGGTAGCTGGGGACGGGGGTGTCTAAGGCAAGGTAGCGAACCAGGACGGCGTGGACGCAGATGGTGTTGGATTGCCCAATAAAGTCTTCTCCACCTAGCCAAGTCAGGGAGTAGCCCTGGTCGCAGGCAGCAACCATTCTGGACTTCCACTCTCCGGGATCGATCTTTTCCAAGACGACGTCCGAGCCCTGTGAGGTGCGCAGTCTCGACTCAGCCATGGCAACCCACTCTTCGCATAACTCTTTCCTCAGCCTTTTGAATAGGTGTTTTACCGTGTCACCTATATTCCATGCGATTTACATGCGACCAAGCAAACACCTAGCTATGCCCTTATTGGGGACTCGACCCTCCCCTATCACAGGTGCCGGTGAGTGGCATCAGCCAAGACACACCAGCCCGAGGGGATACTCCAATAGGCTTCCACAACAATAGCCGATACCTCGAATAGAGACGCTCGAAGCACACCATACAAGCAACCAATCCCTGCACTGCCCCACTATCCACACCCGAGAGACACCGCAGACACCCTTAAAACAAAACTGCCCGAACCAAGAGCCAAGGCAGTTCCTAATGCCCATCACATCAGCGTCTGGGCTGCAGCAGCCATCCCCACTTTTCTGGACTCCAGCCACAACCAAACACTCGGGCTAGGCCCGCACCACCATCACCGGGTCTAGTTCAGGGTCAGCGAGGCTTCGGGGCCTTGATCTCTTGCGACTAGGAAGCCACTGATAGTGGTGAGGGTGATTGCTATGTGGAGGCCGTCGGTTGAAGTAGTGACGGCCCGATGCCGGCGGCGTCGCTAGGTTCCCCGATCGAAACTGCTTGACGGCACTGCCTTCCATGACGGATTTGCTCGATCACGGCAGCCAGAGATTGCGGATGGGGAGGGCATCCGGGGATGTAGTAGTCGACGTGGATGAGCTGGTCAACACCAGCCGTGACGGAGTAGGAATCCCAATAGGGGCCACCCTCGCACAGGCAGGCGCCGAAGGCGATGACTGTGACGGTGACGTCTGCACCCTCGGCGATGACGGTCAACTCGTTGGTGATCTCGGTGATTCGAGAGGATAAGACACAGGTGAGGGTTCCGGAAAAGACTAGGACGATGTGTGTGCTGCGGCTAGGTGTCAACGGAAGCTGGTCAAGCTCGGATTGGATGCGCGCAGCCCCTTGCGGGATCGCCGCCTGGGTTTCGACGCCACAGCACGACAGACCGACATCGGCGACGTAGACCGACTGATCTTGGAACCAATCAACGAACTGCAGCATGAACCACACACTAGTGCCAGAGAGGATTTCGGGGCTAACTCATCAACCAAATTCGTCTCCACGAAGCCGGGTTTTATGGTTGAGGCAGTAGTATTGCTACTTGGGGCCAATCCCGTCTAGGCTAGCTGTCTTCTCTTGCCGCCGAGCTGACGGATGCGCTCCGATCGACTCATTCAGGAGGATTCTTGTGAGCGTGTCTGAGGTTCAGACTCTCAACCAGGTAGTGATTCGTTTTGCCGGCGACTCCGGTGATGGTATGCAGCTAACGGGGTCCCGATTCACCGCCGACGCCGCCTACTTTGGCAATGACGTGTCTACCTTGCCCAACTTCCCGGCAGAAATCAGGGCTCCACAAGGCACGATCCCGGGGGTGTCAAGTTTCCAGCTTCACTTCGCCTCCTTCGATATTGTCACCCCCGGCGACCAGCCCACCGTGTTGGTGGCGATGAATCCTGCCGCGTTGAAGGCCAACCTCCCCGACGTGGGTCGCGGCGGGCTAGTTATCGTCGATACTGCAGAATTCACTAAGCGCAATCTGGCCAAGGCCGGATATGTTGCGAACCCGCTCGAGGACGGCAGTCTGGACGGGTATCAGGTGGTGAGTTTGGATCTGACCGGGCTGACGGTGGCAGCGGTCGAGCCCTTCGATCTCGGCCGCAAGCTAGCGTCGCGGGCAAAGAACATGTTTGCGCTGGGTCTGCTGAGCTGGCTGTATTCTCGCGACACCAGCCATACCGAAGAGTTTCTGGCGCGCAAGTTCGCGACATCTACCCTGCTACGCGATTCCAATATCGCCGCTTTCAAAGCCGGCTACAACTACGGGATGACGACAGAGGTTTTCCAGACGCGCTACCAAGTGCCACAGGCACAGCTTCCGGCAGGTCAGTATCGGCAGATCTCGGGCAACCTCGCCACGGCCTACGGGTTGATGGTGGGTGCTGAGCGTTGCGGGATGCAGCTCTTCTTAGGCTCCTATCCGATCACGCCGGCTTCGGATATCCTGCACGCACTGTCACGCCAGAAGGGTGCCGGTGTATTGAGTTTTCAAGCTGAAGACGAGATTGCCGGTGCGGGTGCGGCACTGGGTGCGTCTTTGGCCGGAGCTTTGGGGGTCACCACCACGTCCGGGCCTGGTCTGGCTTTGAAGGGTGAGACGATTGGTCTTGCCGTGATGATGGAGGCCCCACTCGTCGTCATTGACGTCCAACGCGCTGGCCCATCAACGGGGATGCCGACCAAGACCGAACAAGCTGATCTGTTCCAGGCGATGTTCGGACGCAATGGGGAATCCCCGGTGGCGGTACTGGCCCCGCAATCTGCTTCGGATTGTTTCCACGCCACCTTCGAGGCGTGCCAGATAGCCGTGAAGTATCGCACCCCCGTCTTGGTGCTATCGGACGGATACCTAGGCAATGGTGCGGAGCCGTGGCGGATCCCGCAGATTGAGGATTTGCCCAAACTCAATCCCGGCTACGCGACGGAACCGAATACCGTCGATGAGAAGGGTACCCCGGTATTCCACCCCTATCTGCGCGACCCGAAAACGTTGGCGCGGGCTGTGGCGATCCCGGGAACCCCTGGACTCGAACACCGCCTAGGCGGGTTGGAGAAGAATCAGACGGGTTCGATCTCTTATGTTCCTGAGAATCACGACCAGATGGTGCGTGCCCGTCAAGCCAAGATTGACGGGATCGTCCGGGATATCCCCGACGTCGAGGTTGACGATCCTGGCAAGGATGCCGAGGTGTTGGTTCTCGGCTGGGGGTCAACCTACGGGTCAATCATTGAAGCCTGCCGGGAGGTGCGCGCTTGTGGACGCAAAATCGCCAGGGCCCATCTGCGTCATCTCAACCCCTTCCCCGCCAATCTTGGTCAGGTTCTATCCAGTTACAAGACGGTGATCGTCCCGGAGATAAATCTGGGGCAGTTGACGATGTTATTGCGTTCCCGATACTTGATCGATGTGCAGTCATATTCGCGGGTGCGTGGATTGCCTTTGTCGAGTAGTGAGCTTGCCGCTGAACTGATCACCTTGGCAGACGGATTCGTGATGGAGGACAACGATGACTGAGACAACACCGCTCAATCCTTCACTGACTGGGGAATTCTCGTCCGGGATCGCCGGAATCCCGTTAGCGGTGACTGAGTTGAACCGTAAGGATTTTGCTTCCTCCAATGAGGTGCGCTGGTGCCCGGGCTGTGGCGATTACTCGATCTTGTCGACTTTTCAGGCCATGTTGCCTGAGCTTGGCCTGGCTAAGGAGAACACTGTCGTCGTCTCTGGTATTGGTTGCTCGTCGCGATTCCCCTATTACATGAATACCTACGGATTCCACACTATCCATGGGCGGGCTCCGGCGATTGCTACCGGGATTGCTTGTGCCCGTCCAGACCTCAATGTGTGGGTGATGACCGGTGACGGTGACGCCTTGTCGATTGGTGGCAACCACCTCATCCATGCCTTGCGGCGCAATGTGAACGTGACCATCATCATGTTCAATAACCGAATCTACGGGCTCACCAAGGGCCAGTATTCGCCGACCTCCGAGTTGGGCAAGGTGACGAAGTCCTCTCCTGCTGGGTCACTGGACACCCCCTTCAACCCGCTGTCCCTTGCTTTGGCGGCTGAGGCCTCCTTCGTGGCGCGGGTGGTTGATTCTGATCGCGCGCATTTCACCGAGGTGCTGAAGCGGGCCGCCTTACATCGCGGATCCTCGTTCATTGAGGTCTACCAGAATTGCCCGATTTTCAATGACGGCGCCTTCGAGGCTTTGAAGGGTCCCGAGGCCGATGACCATCTGATTCGTCTCATCGATGGCGAACCGATTCGATTCGGCAGGGACGCTAATCGCGTGGTGATTCGTGACGCGGACGGCTCGATGACTGTGGCCGACGCTGCTGACGTTGACGAGGCTAGCATCGTCGTCCACAACCCCCATCTGAGTGACCCGTCCCAGGCCTTCGCCTTATCCAGACTCAGCGATTCGGGAGCGATCCATCAGACAATCGTCGGGGTTCTCCGGGATGTATCCCGCTCGGTTTATTCCGACGAGATTCACCGTCAGATCCAGATTGCTCAGCCCGATGGCCCGACTGATCTTCAGACATTGATTACCGGATCGGATACCTGGTTAGCCATCTAGTAGGTGTCAACCGGGCCCTAAGTGGGGCTAGTGTTCTGTCGCGCTCGCCCCACGCCCCGCCTGCCCAGCTCCGCTATCGTCCCTTCCAGTCGGTCTCCGCGCTGCGCCCTGCCCTCCCCGGCCCAACCCGCCACCCAAGCCCGCCCAACCCCCCCGCCCGTTACTTTTTTGACAGGCCCGTTTTCCTGGGATGATGGGCTTGTTGGCTGGACGGTCCTGGCATGGTTATTTGCCCCTGTCTTTTAATGATCCGGGGGGTGTTGCCACCAGGGCCGGACAGGTC
>JAEZZG010000066.1 GCA_023442485.1 Actinomycetes bacterium
CCCGCAAGTTGTGGACACTTCCCGTTTATGCGGCTTGTTGTGTTCGTGAGTGGTGTGTGTTCTCGTACTCGACTGGGGTGAGGTAGTCCAGTGCGGAGTGGAGACCTTTACGGTTGTAGATCTCTTCGATCCAGCGGGCAACACTGGTTGCGGTGGAGCTTGCTAGAGGCTGCTGGTGTTTTCCAGTGGCTTTTCGAGGAAGGCATCATCGACTGCGAGCCGGCGAGTCGGCTTCCGGCGATTAAACGGTTGACACATCTGCCCCGTCCTGAAACGACTGAGGTCTATGCAGCGTTGCCAGGGGATGCGATGCATGAAGAGTTGACATGGGCAGAATCGCGTGAATTATCAATCGGATAAATCCCCTTCTCATTCTGGGCAGTGTCGCCCATCAGAGTGCATGATTACATGTATGAGGGGTGTGTGATGAGAACACGTTTCTCGCTGATGTGCGCCATCCTGGCTGGCGTTGTTGCGCTGGTGGCGTTGCCCGGTTGCGCTAAGCGCGGCACTGAGGCTGAGAGCGGGTCCGCTTCGTCAACTCCGTCGACGACGTTGCCCCCGCACTACACCGACGATCCAACCTGGGATGGGTCGTTAGAGCCTGTGGCGATGGGGGATTTATCGAAGACTCCTCGCGGAGCGTCCGAGATTCCTCCTGTGACTGATCCTTATAGTTCAGCCAACGTCGCTAATCACTATGTCATCACGATGTTTACTCTTGACCCTGAGACTGGAGTAAGTAGTTTCTTTGATGCAGGCCGTGCCGCTAACAAATGGGCTACCCCGTCCTGGAAAGCCGATACCGAGGTCGAGCAGTCACGATTTATCTGGTATGACATTTCACGCCTCTACCAGGAAAAGCAATACACAACCGCGTTCACCAACGATGTCACCGACCGGATCAAAGACGAGGTAGTCGGCCCCCTCAATGACGAGGGCCACATCAAAGTCATTCGGGTCTACCGGGTGTTTATGGAAGACCATCCAGACACGAAGGATCACGACAACATGTACCTAGCAACCGTCACCCTCGTGCGACCCACCCCGGCTGATGAATGGCGAGTTGACCATGTACGAATAACCCAGTAACCAGGTCATGCACACCTGGCTGCCCATAGCAATCAGGTAAGTATTTTTGAATGAATTACGATGAGAACAAAATCTATCCTTGCCATGGTTGCAGCGCCACTAGCCCTGCTTCTCGCTACCGGCTGTTCAACAACCACACCCAGCGGAGGCGACCGTGTCACACACACGGCCTCCCCCTCCCCCACACGGTCGGCCACCATGTCACCGTCACCCACAGTGACACCCACACCGACACCAGCCCCGACAGTGACACCGTTACTACCCGCTACGACGGCTCCCACCGTCGCGCCACCTGCCCCGGCACCAAAGCCGTCGGCAAAGTCATCAAGCAAGCCAGCTCCCAAGCCGACAGCCACCAAGACATCGAAGCCTGCTCCGAAGCCGACGAGCAAACCAACAACCAAGCCCGCACCCAAACCGACAAGCAAGCCTGCTCCCAAACCAGACCAACCACCGAAACTCATCTATTTCACTTGCGAGAAGATCAAGCTCGCGGGCAAGCCAGCCATTAGAGGAGATGTCTGGATCAGACCCGCTCCGAGATCGTTCACACTAACTACGGGAGGTCGCAAATGGCCAGTATCCACTCCATCTGACGCTATCGGCAACCCAAACGGTTACGGCTATGCAGCGTCATCTGTCACCACTGATGGCCCGGATTCATGCACGATCTCGTGGGCTGGGTTCAGTAAGACGATCCCGGCAACCTAGAGTGGCGAGTCAAGATCATGTCGGGTGAGGGAGTCATGATGAGAGCAAAGCCTGTCCTTGCTGTGGTTGCGGTGCCGCTAGCACTGTGTCTTGCGAGTAGCTGTTCGTCGATGACACCTAGTGGGGATAGCCCTGTGATTCACACGGCCTCCCCCACACGGTCGGCCACCATGTCACCGTCACCCACAGTGACACCCACACCGACACCAGCCCCGACGGTGACACCATCACTACCCGCTACGACGGCTCCCACCGTCGCGGCACCTGCCCCGGCCCCCAAGCCGTCGGCAAAGTCATCAAGCAAGCCAGCTCCCAAGCCGACAGCCACCAAGACATCGAAGCCTGCTCCGAAGCCGTCGAGTCAGATATACAAATGTGATGTCACATTTGTTTTGCTTGTCTCCAACGGTGCGTGTTGGAGGCGTTGCACTAGGCTATTTGTGGCATGTGACTACTTGTAGTTATATAGTGGTGGTGGAACCATGTGAGAGGGGCGTGCGATGACTGCGACATCAGTGCGGTTGAGTGAGGAAACCCAGACCAAACTCGACCAGCTTTCAGCCAGAACAGGGCGGTCAAAATCGTTCTATCTCCGTCAAGCGATCGAGGAATCGATCGACCGGATGGTGTGGGAGTATTCGATCCTCGATGACCTTGAACAGATCAAGGCAGGACGCGCTCCCACCTACAGCATCGACGATGTAGTGGGTATGTATGGCTTGGACGATTGAGCTCTCTGAGAGGGCAGTCAAAGCCCTCGACAAGATCGACAAAGCCACGGCAAAACGGATCGTGAGCTATCTCCAACAACTTACCGACCTACCCCATCCCACCGACCGCGGAAAAGCCCTCACAGGCACCCTGGCAGGGCTATGGCGCTACCGTGTCGGAGACTGGCGGATCATCTGCCACATCGACCACGAACAGGTCACTATCGTCGCCCTCGACATCGACCACCGATCCCGCATCTACCGACACTAACCGCGACACTAAAACAGCCAGGGTGGCTCCCTGACCTCTCCAGCCAAGGAAACCACCCTCGCAACAGCTATAGACCGCTTATCGCTCGATCTTGACGTTCAGTGAGTTCTGAATCACGGTCGCAGGGACATAATAGGCCCGACTATAGCATTGTGCTGTGACATCTGGGGCAAGACCTGAACATCGGACTGGGTATCGTCCGGCAATTTGGCCTCCGCGGGCTTGCACAGTCCCGTTGTCATTATCTTTGTACCACGGTCCGCCACTGTCGCCGCTAGCATTTGACCATCCAGGGAGTCCAACCACTTCGATATACCAATCCCCGCTCAGTCCTAGCTCTTTAAGTTGGACCCTATCGTCGGCAATAATTCCGCATCGTTTTCCAGAGGTGGCTCCGCCAAGGCAGACGTAATCTTTCTTATTGTTCGTTCCGACCGAGGTGATTCGGGATTTCTTACTGCTGTTCCATGACGGTCCAGTGTAGATGTAGGGACCAGTAAGCCGGGGACGCGATTGGGTCAATCAACTTCGTGTCGATAGCTGCACTTCCGGAATGGCTACTTCTCGCGATCAGTGTGCCGACTCCGTTGGTCACGGCTTTCTTATTCGTTGGATCGCAGTGATCACCAGTAGTCAGATAGCCCACACCACCCTTGAGGACTGGGAAACCGCTCGTACATGAAACAACATCCCTGCCGCTGTAGCTGAAATTGATCCTTGCCCCACCAGAAAACGGAGCACTATCGTTACTACGAGCGGTAGTTAGTACGGGTTTTCCGCCGTTTTCGTCGTAGGTGAAGTCGCAGTCGATCCCAGCAACGCGACGGAGTTGCTCGGTTGGGAAGGGGTTAGGTGCATTTTTCTCGAAAGAAAGGTTGATACCAGACCCATCGTGTCCGGTTCCGGCAGCTACTATGCCAAGTTGATCAGACAACGGGTCTTTGAGCAGTCTGGTGATCGCGTTGCTGATTTCAATTCGGTTGAATTTGGCGTCTTCGTGGATGATGAACTCGACCCCGGCTTCCTTAGCTTTGGGGACGAGGTCGTAGACGTAGGCGGGGGCTTTGCCCTTCCACCAGGTCTCAGCAATCCCTTCCTCTCCCCTGTTCAATACTCCAGCAAATGTTGGTCCGGGTTCTTCTTTGGCTTTCTGAAGGAACGCAGACGCGATCAGTTCTCTTGAGTTAACCGCCGGATCATGGCTTTGATCGGCAGATCTGTCGGAGATGTCGATTTCTTGGGCCTCGGCAATTGCTTCGTCGAGGTCGACTGGCTCGAAGAATTCTGATTCGGGGGGTACCCAGTCGGTGACACCGCCTGATCTGGGGTCAATCGTCGGCGTCACGTCCGCCGGTGCTGTGATGCCCGCGTCTGCGGGGGTGACCTCCTTCTTGCCTCCTACACCAAAGGCCGGCAACGACGCGAGAGCTAGACAACCAGCTAGCCCAATGCCGAGAGCGTGTTTAATTTTCATGGCTCCTCCTCGCTAGGGGGTCTTAACCTGGGCGCCACGGACGTACCCGCAGTGTTACCCGAGGTCCTTCAAACCAGCCTAACAAGACCACCGGGCACTTGAACCTAAAAAATTCCTAAAGATCAAATACTAGGCCAGGTAAGGAAACCCTATAGAAAGCGGTCTGTGTCTGTGCTGGGCGTGCGTCCGGTGAGTCTTTGCCACAGCGTCCGTTTAGCTGTTGGTGGGGGTAATAGTGCGCGTGTTGTTGCGTTTGCTTGGGCAAGCTGTTCTTGGAGGTAATCGACTCTGCGTTGTTCGGTTGCCAACAGTTGTTGGAGTAGAGAAATTTGTGCCCGAAGCGCATCAATTTCACCCTGGGATGGGCTGTCATTGGCGGGCTGATCCGGCCCCTGTCATTGACAGCCTGTCTGACTTGTCAAGGGCTATCACTTTATCTAGTGGTAGCCCTGTAGCGATGAGCGCTGAGGCTGGGATTTTCCAGCCGTTTTTCGTTTCGACCGCGCCGTTTTTCTGCAAGTCAGAGCGCTTTCTTCGGATCGTGCTCTCTGATACGCCACACGCCTGGGCTGCGGACTTGATAGTGAAAATTGGCTTGCTCGACATAGGGCTGTCATAGGGCTGTCAATGACAGCCTCTCTGACCTGTCAAGGTCATGTCTCTATTTAATGCCCGCCAAGCGTTGTCATAGCCCTGAACTCGTCGTGATCCTGAAGCATCCTGAGGGGGGGGAGATAGAGGCGTGATGAACGATCAAGAACTGTGTGAAGCGTTCGGTATAACGCTGGACCAGGTAGCTGAGGAAGTTGCCCGGATTGAAGCCGGTGATTACTCTGCCTGCGATTTCTCCCGCATTATCGAAGGAGTCCCCCTCCGCGCAGAGAAGACCCAGATCGTCTCAGCCAAGATCGGTCAGTCTAGGGTTGAAGCAATCAACCGCATTATCCAAGACCTCGGCATTACCCGATCCGAGTTCATCCGACGGGCCATCGACCACGAACTCATGGCCCTGGCGTAAGAATCTCTACCTGCTATTGTGTCAGTAGACGCGGGATCGGTGTGCGATGCGGGTGGTGATGATGAGTAGTTCGTCGTCGCGTATTTGGGTCACGACGTGCCAGTCTCCGACACGGTAGCGCCATAGCCCGGCTAGGTTGCCTGTGAGGGCTTTTCCTCGGCTGCGTGGGTCATCGAGTTCGGCTACCTGGGTGAGGTATGTGAGGATCCGTTTTGCGGTGGATTTGTCCATCTTTTCCAGGGCTTTGGTTGCCTCTGGGAGATACCTAATCGTCCAAGCCAAGGAGCCGCACCACCTCGTCGTGAGAGTAAGAAATCTGATCCACTTCAAACTGGCGTAACGCCTCAGCAGCTAAGTACTCGTCCTCAAGATCGTCCAGATACTCATTCAAGGCTGCCTTGATGTAGAACGATTCCGTGCGGCCTGTCTCTTTGGATAGTTCAGTCAGTCGGCACTTCAGTTCCGGGTCCAAGCGAACCGACACAACATTCGACATGTAAACAAGTATACGCCCGGCGTTGGTGACCCGAAATTAAGTGAGGTTGGTGTGTCTGTCTTGGAGCCTTTGTTTGATCTGGGTGGTGGGCTAGTGCGGATCAGTTGCTGTTGGGTGCGGTGATTGAGAAATGGGGTGGTAGACGTGAGGATCCGATGGATCTTTATAAGGATGTGTTCAAGCTTGGTGAGGGGTTGATTCAGAGGTCTGGTGAGGAGTCTGGCTGGTTCAAGACGAACCCGGTCATTATTGGATTAAGGGCGAAGATTTCCAGATTGAATTCTAACCCAAGCACCTCAACCGCCAAGCGCACGACTACGCCTGAAGGTAGCGTTCAGGCGTAACGATGTCTGGCTTCCTGCGTTGGGTGTAGTGTGAGCACTGCAATACTCCGCAGCGCTGAGGAGGGCATAGATGAAGGCACAGGCGAAGGTATTCGAGTTTTCTCCTACGGTTATTGATCATTTGGGGCGTCAGCTGTACCGAAACTTCATCACCGTGATCGGTGAAGCGGTCTCGAACGCTTGGGATGCGGATGCGGAAAATGTATGGATCACCATTGATCCGGGCCAAAAGACCATGAGTGTGATAGACGATGGCGTTGGGATGAGCGATGATGACATCGCACAGAAGTTTTTAAAGATTGGCTACTCCAAGCGGGGCCGCAAACGCGATAAGACCCACTCTGACGGGCGAAATCGTCCCTACATCGGCGCTAAAGGAATCGGGAAGATAGCGCTACTTACTTGCGCGTCAACTTTGGCTATAGCGTCGAAGACGAGCCATGACGAGCCTGCTGGGTGCTTGATTAGCAATAGGCAGCTTGATGAAGCAATTGAGCGGGATGAGGCGGTCTCCGAAGTGGAGTTACAGGATGCGCCTACCCATGTCTATGATCTTCTCGACAGGCAAGTGTCCTCCGCTACTGGTCACGGCACAGTGCTTTATCTTCAAGAAATTAACCTTCGGGGCAGTAGGCCGGAAACTTTAGCTAAGCTCATGGCTCGCGCGTTCCGTTTCTCTCTTATCGATGAACACTTCACGATCTATCTGAACGGCGATAAGGTTGATGAGAGTAGCCTTAGCGATCTAGCCGAAAAGACACAGTATGTGTGGAAGATCGGTGATATTAAGGATCCCTACCTAGACTCGCTTAAGGATCAGCTAACTGTAACTGAGCAGATGCAGACGAAGAGGTCCTTCACGTTCAAGCCTGACACCTTTGGAGCCGGCCTAGACGTGTGCGGCTTCATCGCCTCGACAGAACACCCACGCGATCTAGCTATCTTCGGTAAGGGAGAGCGGATAGGTGTTGATCTGTTCGTCAATGGACGCTTACGCGAGCGCGACATTCTGCGCCACATCCCCAGCGCCCGGTTGGCCGAACAATACATCTATGGATGCGTCCACATTGACAAGCTTGACCGTCCCGGGGCCGACCCGTTCACCTCTAGCCGTGAAGGTATCATCGAAGATGATCCCATCTACACAGCTTTTCTTGAATATCTTGACAAGGCTATGAAGTCGGTGCTTTCACACTGGGACGCGTTACGCAACGCCAACAGGCAGTCTGGGGATCATGAGAATCCAGATATACCGCGCGTTGAGCGCGCGGCCCAGGACATGACCTCGGCAATCATTCAAGAGTTAACCTCTCCCGCCAAGTCTGAGAGTGCTAAGAACTGGAACCGGAAAATCAACGAGCACTCTGACGAACAAGCTAAATTAGCAGCCACAAATTTCGCTTACTTCTTCGTCATCGAGAACCTGATGCGCAGCGTCCTGCAAGAACATGGAGTTCACTACCAGGACGTCCACGGGAAAATCGATCGTAATCGCTCTGCAGAGCGACGGAGGCAAAAAGCCCTAGGGATTAAGCAAGCTCGCGCCGAGGACAACGACCTATGGTACTTAGGCCTCAAAGAGCTCATGGAGCTAACCAACAACGACACTGGGGCGAAGTTCTTCTCCTTTACTGATGAAGAAGTGGACCTTTTGTCGCTTGTTCGCAACATCACGATGCACACATCTAAGCTCACTCACGAAGCTCAGACCAGGTTCAGTAAAGTGATGTCCTTACTGGTGGAGAAGGCTCGCCGCAAGCACGGTTTCTAATCCATGCGACGAATGTGCTCCATGAATGTGGTTCCCACGGCCTTGCCGAACGCTGGGGGGACTGCGTTGCCTATTAGTTTGCCAACGCCACTGAAGGTGATCTGTTCGCCCTTATCCGTGAAAATGAACTCCTTGGGGAATCCCTGCAACAAAGCGGCTTCTCTTAGCGATAGCCCCCGGTGCTGAGTTGGATGAGTAAACCGACCCGCACCCGTATTGTAGGGCTGCGTGGTGATCGTAGGGCCAGGCTCATTTGCACGCATACGACCATAGAAAGCACCAAACGAGCGCCCTTTGTCTTTCTTTTGACACTCCGCTAGTAGATCTTCAGGCCAGTCCCGCCACGTCCCTCCTGCTTTCGAGGCTATAGCTCTGCGCAGATTCAAGTCACTCAAACGCCGAGCTACATGCAACGGGTCATTAGGATCTGCCTCCCCATTCTCTAGAGGACGGAGCTTTCCAATTACGTCGTTGACCGTCACATACTGGTCTTCCGTATGAGTTGGCTTAGGCATCTCTATCTCCCCCAGCCGTGAGGCTAGCAGAATCAATCTGCGCCGAGTTTGAGCAAGTCCGAAATCAGGCCCATACAAAATCCCATACGTGACATGATAGCCATTATCGTGTAGCACCCCCGTAAACCGAGTGAACACGGGATCATGCATCAATCGTGGCACATTCTCCATCGTCACCAACTCAGGCCGACAGCTCTTGACAAGCTTGGCGAACGCAAGCAACAGCGGCCAGTTCTTATCCGCAGATGGCTTAGCACCACGCCGCTGACTCGAAAATGGTTGACATGGCGCACACCCAGCTAGCAGCCGCAGATCATCCTCAGGCCATAACTGCTTAAGGCGCTTTCCGTCAACCTTGTTAATATCAGCAAGGACGAACGTAGCCTTGATATTAGTCTCGTATGGATACTGACAGCGCTGTTCAATATCGATACCGGCTGCTACACGGACACCCGCTTGCTGTAACCCTAGAGACAACCCCCCGGTACCGCAAAACAGGTCAACCGCATAAATCCTCTTGCCCATACAACGATTCTAACGAGCCAGCACTCAAACGTCGAGCACCAATACCATCCCACCCAGACCCCAACAACACCAGCTTGAAGCGTGCTGCGTTTTGTTCCTCGGTTTTTCGGGAGGGATGGTGTTATGGCTCCTAGGTATTCACAAGAGTTTAGTGATCGGGCATTGCGCATGCTTGATGATGCGACAGTGTGCCGACCCAGGCAGCGCCGAGTTGAGGAGTGCGTGCCCTCGCGCCTGAACTCGGGCTGCCTGGCAGATCGGGCGAGATCAGTCAGCTCGCTTAATGCGTCTAGCAGGGTGAGCGGGGCTATCCGCAGGCGCAGGACACTGACTACCTGCCGGGGTATAGCCTTTCGTCTGGACTTAGTCAACCGGAGATTCCACGCTGATGGGCCCAACCGGTTATCGTGGATTGCAGACGTCATCTATGGTCGCAGCCTGGCTCACTGAGACACCGAAGTGGCTATTGAATAAAGGTTCCCAAGTCTGCCGTGGACATGGCGATCACTGGGGTGGCGCGTGAGGGTTGTGCCAGGGTGACGGTGTGGGTAAGTAGCGAGCTGGTGTCGTCGCTGGTGACGTGATCTTGGGTGGTGGACCATAGTGCGATTTCGGCTGCTTCTCTGAGTGGTTGGAGGTCGTGGACTCTTTCGGCGAGGGTGATCATTTTGTCGACGGTGGTGTCGAGGTGTGCGGGTGTATCACTGGTGAGTCCGAGGTAGCTTGCCCATCCGTAGTAGAGGATTTGGTATTTGCTGTGGGGGTGGTCGTAGCAGTCGTATCGGTGACTGATGTGGGCTGAGTATTCGATCGCGGCGATTTGGTCGTCGATGGTGAGTCCGTTGATGGCGTGGTTGACTTCGTCTGCGTAGTGTCTGACACCGTACATGTTTGCGGTTTCGATGGGTGTGCGGTGGAGGTCTGCGAGTTCGTCGATGACACGATAGACGAGTGGTTGTGTGGTGTAGTGGCTGGCGGTGAGGATGTTGATTGGTCTACGGCTGCGGTGTTAGCCGAGATTGCCCCTGTTGATGTCGCTGGTGATGGCACCTATACGGTGGGTGAGCGTGAGATCACGGATTCCGGACATCATTGTGTCTCGTATGTGATGTCTGTAGCAGCGAAGGATAACCCGAAGGTGTCGGTGTCTCATGAGGCTGGTATGGCGTCGGAGACTGCGTTGGTTGAGGTGGTGAAGCCTCAGGTGTGCACTTTGGCTAAGCAGCAGAAGTGGGTGCGGCCACGAAGATCAGTGATGATGTGATGATTTCGGGCATGGCTGGTCATCGTGGTGAGTTGTCTGGTGCGGTTTGGGCTGCCCCGTCTCTCAACGGTACTGATTGTGCCGGTATTGACTGGTCGAGCGCGGAGAAGGTGCATGAGTTCTCTGGTATCGAGGTCGCTGATGATGGCACCTTGACTGATATTGGCGAGTTCACCTGGGATCGTCCTGGCCCGATGTGTCTGACCTACAGTGAATCCTTGTTTGTCCGTGATCTGGACCTGACTGTCAATCATGATCCTGGTGACGACGACCAAACTCAGCTCGTGGTGAATCCGTCTGGTGGCGGTGGCGCTTGCGACGGGTTACGACTTGGAGTGGCTTAAAACGGGCAAAGTCCCGGATGATCCGGGACTTTGTGATTCTGATTTGTACGCCGCCAGGGATTCGAACCCTGAACCCACTGATTAAGAGTCAGTTGCTCTACCATTGAGCTAGCAGCGCGCGAGAAGAAATATTAGTCCCTTCTAACTCAAATACCAAATCGAGCCGGTAAACCGAGGAGATCGACCAGATTCCTACTCGACGTAGCTTGTCATGAGGCACTCCGAGGATTCGGCAGCACTGGGTCGTCGGCACCCAGCGACGGAGATCGCGCACCGCAATGTCTGGCGAGATCGTATCTTGAGTGACGCCTGCCCGATGCACGGTTACCAGGTTGCCGATCGGGGATGAGAAATGCTGCCGTCTCCTCGCGGGAGGCCCTGAAGCTACAGGTACATCCCGGTGGCGTTGTCGTCCTTCGCATCTTCAAAAACAGCGTGAAGGTCTCGCTCGCGCAGTAGCACGAAGCTGCGATTGTTGAGTTCAACCTCTAGTCGCTGTTCGGGGTCGAAGAGAACCCGGTCGCCGAGTTTGATGGAGCGGACTGAAGGCCCAGTGGCGACCACCCTGGCCCAACTGAGTCGCTTGCCCATGGTCACGGTAGCCGGGATCAGGATGCCGCTTCCGGTGCGTCTCTCCCCTTCATCTTCAATGTTGACCAAGATTCGGTCATGCAACATCCGGATCGGCAAGGGTCCGTCGACGGCCTTCACCTGAACAGTCTTAGCCGGGCTCGACGGCTCGGATTGCACAGACGACGCCCCTGCCTCGGCATTACCCCCGTCATCAACGCCAGTGACCGGCATTGAACCGGACCTATCCGTCATGGTCATGTCATCAGACGAATCGATCGTCATGGATTCTCCTGAAATATCGATCGAGACGACCCCTAGTGCTTCTTGCCGAAGATAGCTTTCAGCACCTTGATTGAGGCAACAGCGCCAAGAATACAAGCAGTGCCCTTTACTAGAACGTCGATCTTCCAGGAACCGTCCTCGTACTGAACGAAAGAACGAAGATTATCAATCTCGCTGCGCACGAAACTACGCACCGAATCCTTAGCGCGATCCTTCAGGACGCGGGGATCGTTATCGGCTACTGCCCCTTCGACCCCTTCACGCAACTCGGTGCGTGCGGCTGCAAGTTCTTCCCGAAGCTGGTCAACCTTTGATTTCGCCATCTCAACTCCATTCATTCACGGTCCCGTGGATAACATCGAACAGCATACCTGCACGTCGCTAGGTCGCGCTGAAAGCAGATGACCTTCACCTCATAGTTGGTGTGGTTTCTACCCGTCCACATCCGCTTTGCCCTAAGGTTGAGCCATGACGCATCTCAAACCGGGTGATCCAGCCCCAGAGTTTACTCTTCTCGACCATGAATCCAATCCGGTGTCTCTATCAGACTTTGCCGGGCAGAAAGTGGTTGTCTACTTCTACCCCGCCGCCCTGACCAAAGGGTGCACCATCGAGGCGGTCGACTTCACCTCGGTTCTGGACGAGATGCAGTCCTGCGGGTACCAGATCATCGGGATCAGCCCTGACCCCGTCGAGAAGATTGATCGGTTCATCACGAAAGAAAACATCCGCCACATCCTGCTCTCCGACCCCGCCAAAGAGACGATCGCGGCCTACGGAGCGTGGGGCGAGCGAACCATCTTCGGCAGCACCGTCGTCGGAGTGTTGCGATCAACCTTCGTCATTGACGTGAAGACCGACGGTCCAGCGACGATAGAGATGGCCAAGTACTCCGTCAGGGCCACAGGCCACGTCGCGCGCTTGATGAAAGACCTCGGAATCGACGAACCCTAACCCCCACTGACTCCAGCCGTTTTTAGTTTTCGGATTCATATTCGTTAGACTCGGCTGTGCACCGGAGTGGTGGAATTGGTAGACACGCAGGATTTAGGTTCCTGTGCTTCTGGCGTGAGGGTTCGAGTCCCTTCTCCGGTACCACGATCGTCGACGACGAGGGCGTCTTCGTCATTCAACGGCAGTAACGACGGCCTAGATAGCTGTGGGTCATCAATCGCAAAGGTTCGCACCGGCCCCACCTTCGTCAGCCTGGTTTCAAACCTGACCGTCACTCGCCCCAGGCCTGACCCCCACACCCATCCTCGACCGAATTCACCATGTTCAATCTCCATTCCGGTCACCCATTGAGTCAGTTCGCGGCGAGGCTGAGGGTGAGTAGGGAGCTGGATATTCTCTAAGATCTCGGATTCATCGTTGCAGTCAAAGAGCTCTTCCTGGGCGGCGGTGGTGAAGTTCGAGACGCCGACACCGAGCAGGCGCACACCCCTAGATAGTTCAACCCCATCGAGAAGTTGACGTGAAATCAAGGCGATTCTGGCCGCGTCGTCGGTAGCACCTGCGAGTGTCTTCGACCGGGTGACGGTGGTGAAATCAGCGAATCGAATCTTGATGGTGACGGTGCGGGCGAAAACATTGTCGCGGACGAGCTTATTCGCCACATAGGCGCTGTCCCGGTCAATCCTGTTGTCGAGGTCGCCACGGTCAAATATGTCATCGGCGAAGGTATCTTCAATGGAAATGGATTTGGCTTCACGATCCGGGTGAACCTCGCGATCGTCCTCAGCAAAAGCCAACCGGTGCAAAGCGACCCCTGACGCCTGCCCCACCTCGCGAACCAATTCCTTGACGGAAGCTAACTGGAGATGATCGACCGTCGTGATTCCGATCCTGGCGAGTTTTTCCGCCGTCGCCGGACCCACCCCCGGCACAGCCCTGACCGGAAGCCCCCTCAACTGCTCAAGCTCATCACCTGGCTTGATCACGACAATCCCATCGGGTTTGGCCTGTTCGGATGCAATCTTCGCCATAAACTTCGACGACGCAATCCCCACCGAGGCAGTCAATCCATGAGTGGCGACTGCAATCTCCTCGCGCAACCTGCTTGCAACTCGGGTGAGGTTGCCGACGTCCCTCAAATCCCCGAAATCACTCGTTGCCGCCCGCAAATCAACGAAGGCTTCATCGATTGACAACGGCTCCACCAGGGGTGACATCTGCCGAAGAAGGTTCATCACAACCCGACTCGACTGACGGTACGCATCGATTCTGGGATAAAGGTAGTTGCCGTGCGGGCAGCGTCTCATCGCAACCGCCGTCGACAGCGCTGAATGGACCCCGAACTGCCTGGCTTCATAGGAGGCCGTAGAAACTACACCGCGTCCGTTGATCCCACCAACGATGACGGGTTTACCGCGCAAGGACGGCTTGTCTCGTTGTTCCACCGACGCAAAGAAAGCGTCCAGGTCGATGTGGAGAATCGAGGCGTCGTGACGCACTAGGGCCTCGTCGGATCTGAGATTCGGGCGTAGCGCACGAAGTCGAATTCGGGGCGCGGATCGCGGGAGACTTCTCGCCATTGGTCAGGGTCGATTGCAGGGAAGAACACACTGCCATCGGCTTCGGCATGGACCTCGGTGAGATCAAGTAGATCGGTGAGCGGGAGGAAATAGCGGTAGATTTCTCCACCCCCGCAGACATAGACGGTCTCGTCGATTTCTCGGGCAATCGCGAGGGCCTCATCCGGCGTGGAGACAGCCAAACCCCTGGTATTGCTCGCAGTGGAGGCACTGGCCTCAGGGAATCTTACCTGCTCCGGGTGACGCGTGACGACGATGGTAGTGCGTCCAGGCAGAAGTCTCTCTCCCATGGCCTGATAGGTTTTTCGCCCCATAATCATGGGGTGTCCAAGGGTCGCGTCTTTGAAGTGACGCCAGTCTTCGGGGAAAGAAAACGGCTGGGTGTTTCCGTCACCGAGAACTCCGTTCTTGGCGACGATGGCGATAGCTATCAACATCGCATCTTCCTCCTTCGTCTAGACTCCCATCTCGTCAAGATCTATCCGGCACCGGCCCTTGATCTTTACACCGCAATAGGTGCCTTGATCGCTGGCCACGGATCGTACCCGACAACAGCGATATCGTCGAGAGTGAAGTCGTCGATGCAGCGCACCTGCGGGTTCAGCTCTAGCGACGGCAAGTCTCTCGGTTCACGTGAGAGCTGTTGGCTGACTTGATCGAGATGGTTGAGATAGATGTGGGCGTCGCCGAGAGTATGGACAAATTCACCAACCTCGAGATCACACACTTGCGCCACCATGTGCGTCAGCAACGCATAAGAGGCGATGTTGAACGGAACCCCAAGGAAGGTGTCCGCCGAGCGCTGATAGAGCTGGCAAGACAGTTTTTGGTCAGCGACGTAGAACTGGAAGAAGGCGTGACAAGGCGGAAGCGCCATCTTGTCCAGTTCGCCGACATTCCAGGCATTGACAATCAGCCGACGTGAATCCGGGTTGGTCTTGATCTGTTCGATGACCTCGCCGAGTTGATCGTGGATCCTGCCGTCAACCCCTGTCCAAGCTCGCCATTGGGCACCATAGATCGGCCCTAAATCACCATTGGCGTCAGCCCATTCGTCCCAGATCGTGATCCGGTTGTCGTTGAGCCATCCGATGTTCGTACCGCCGTGGATGAACCAGATCAGCTCACCAAAAACCGCCCGGGTATAAATCTTCTTCGTCGTCACCAGCGGGAATCCGTCGCTAAGGTCAAACCGCATCTGGTAGCCGAACACGGATTTGGTCCCTGTGCCGGTGCGGTCAGTCTTTTCTACTCCGTGATCGATGATGTGTTGGAGTAGATCGAGATACTGTTTCATATCAGTCGAGCTCCTTCGTCAGCCACGCAAAGAATCGGACCAGCCCCCGTGTCCGGGGCCGAGAGGGTCTGAGTCGGGCAGTTCAGCCGCCGGGTCCACAACACCCATCCAGGTGGCGACGATCGGCATGATCTGGCGCAGCGCCTTCCCTCGGTGAGAGATGGCGTCCTTCTCTTCGGCGGAGAGTTCACCATTGGTTCGGGTGTGGCCGTCGGCGACGAAGATCGGATCGTAGCCGAATCCATTTGACCCACGCCTCTGGCGGATCAACCGGCCCTCCATTTCTCCCACCTCGGTGCGCTCCAACCCATCTGGGGTGACGAATGCCACCGCAGAGACGAACCGGGCCTGGCGTTGGCTGTCTGGAACATCATCAATCTGGGCTAGGACGAGATCCAAGTTCTTATCGTCGTCACACTCTGGACCCGCCCAGCGCGAGGAACGCACGCCAGGCATCTGGTTTAAGACGTCAACTGCCAAGCCAGAGTCATCGGCTAGCGCCGGGATACCGAGCCGCGACACCGCAGCGCGCGCCTTGATCAAGGCATTGCCCTGGAAGGAGTGGGCGGTTTCGGCGGGCTCGACGTAACGCGGGTAGTCCTTCAAGCAGGTGGCTCGAATCGGCAACCCCATCTCGTCGATGATGCGCTGGAGTTCACGCAATTTTGCCTGGTTATTCGTCGCTAGAACCAGCTCACGGAGTTCGCCGTGGTTGACGCCTCCGGTGTGGTGGATAGTTTCGCGACTCTCAGCCGTGACTCGCTCATCTCTTAGGTGGTCCATCCCACTCCCTCTCTGGCGCGTAAAACTACTTCGCTTCCTCGGCTAGGACTGCCCGCTGAAGCTCGGCGAGCTGGGCGCAGCCACTTGTACCCAGATCGAGCAAGGCGTCAAGAACCTGCCGATCGAAGGGCTCACCCTCGGCTGTGCCCTGCACCTCGATCAGGCGGCCATCGCCGGTACACACGATATTCATATCGACGTCAGCTCGAGAATCCTCTGTGTAACACAGGTCTGTCATCGCAATCCCATCAACGACGCCGACGGAGATAGCAGATACCGAATCTTTCAGCGGTTCAGAGACGAGCATCGACCGGCGACGCATCCATTCAATCGCGTCGGCGAGGGCGATGTAGGCGCCGGTGATCGACGCTGTTCGGGTACCCCCGTCGGCCTGAAGGACATCACAGTCGATCACGATGGTGTTTTCACCGAGGGCTTTGTCGTCGATGACGGCTCGCAGCGACCGCCCAATCAGCCTGGAAATCTCGTGGGTTCGCCCAGAGATCTTGCCTTTTCGAGATTCGCGCTGATTTCGGGAATCTGTGGCGCGCGGAAGCATCTCGTATTCCGAGGTGACCCAGCCCAGACCGGAACCACGGCGCCATCCCGGTACTCCCTCGGACACGGAGGCCGCCACCAGCACCTTGGTGTTGCCGAAGCTGACCAGGCATGATCCTTCAGCCTGGGTCAACCAGTTACGTTGGAAAGTGACGTGGCGTAGTTCATCGTGGCGTCGTCCATCGACGCGAGTATTCGATCGATTTTCATTCACAACTTACAACCTACATCCCTTGCAGCCGGTATTCTCGGACTAATCACCCTCGCGCGCAGAAACAGTGATTCCATGTACGTCCTCATCCCGGCCTATCAGCCAAGCAACGCCCTCATCGATGTGATCGATGAGTTGATCGCACATCCAGACGGCTACGTCAAGCCGCAGCAAATCGTCGTCATCGACGATGGCTCATCACAGCAGTTCAGCGCAATTTTTGACGAAGCGATGAGTCGCGGGGTCATAATCTTGACCCAACCGGCGAACTT
>JAEZZG010000073.1 GCA_023442485.1 Actinomycetes bacterium
GTGTTGACAAGTGGCCGTCTGGAGAGATTCTAGACGGCCACTTTTCCATCTCCGCTGAAGGAATTTGAGCAGAATCCTGAGAATCTTTGACTGTTTTCTCAGGTTTGCTACTCTGAAGGGGCACTAGACCTCTAGGAGTATTCCTCGTGAAGAAAACCTCGCTGGCTCTCATCGCCTCCACTGCGGCTGCCGCCACCGTGTTGACCGGCGCAAGTGCCATTGCTGCGAATCATAAAACTGTTGAACTCATCATCGATGGGACTTCGATCCAGGCCGGAACCTTCGCCAACACCGTCGGTGACGTTCTCGCCAACCGTGGTATCCACGTCTCCGAACACGATCGCGTTGTCCCCTCACTCGACTCCCCTGTCTACAGCGACAGCGTCATCTCTGTTGATTATGCGACTCCTTTGACCTTGATCATTGACGGCAAGGAGGTCACCTACTGGACTGTTGCCGATAATCTCGGTCAAGCACTGTCTGACCTTGGTTTTGCCAGTGACCAGATGCGCACCTCGCTGACCCGATCCACCCCCATGGGGCGCGAACCAATCACGGTGACAGCCGAGTCGGTCAAGCAGGTCACGGTGATCCATGACGGCATCACCTCTGCGGTCAATACCTATGCAGCCACTGTCGCCGATTTCCTCACCGAGCAAGGCATCACGGTCTCCGACCTCGACAGAGTATCCCCCGCAGCCCAGACTCCTTTGACGACTGGGACGACGATTACGGTTCAGCGGGTCACCAAGACTCAGGTCACTCAAACCGAGACCATCAAGTATGACACCATCACCACCAAGGATCCTTCGCGGTACACCGACGAGAAGACGGTCACCGTCAAGGGCAAGGATGGCTCGCGCACCAGCGTCTACGAGATCGTCCTAGTCGACGGGGTCCAAGAGTCACGCACCCTGATCAAGTCCACCGTGGTCACCGAACCTGTCACCGCCAAGGTCACGATTGGCACCAAGAAGCGTCCTGTCGCTGATGTGCCGGCCTCCGCCCTCGGAGTATCGGTGTGGGATCGTCTGGCCCAGTGCGAATCCGGCGGTAACTGGTCGATCAACACCGGGAATGGCTACTACGGGGGCCTGCAGTTCTCTGCGAGCACCTGGCGGGCGATGGGCGGCACTGTCTACGCCCCTTACGCGTCGGGGGCAACCAAGGCTCAACAGATCGCCATCGCCGAGAAGTTGCAGAAGCGTCAAGGCTGGGGTGCCTGGCCGGCTTGTTCCCGCAAACTCGGGCTTCGCTAGTTTCACCCTCACCCTAGGGGCCGTATCCGATCAGGTGCTGCCCCAACCCAAGGGCCATTAAGGCTCTCCGGTCCCCCATTCACCGGGATTCGGTGAGCCGCTGATGAATCTCTAACATCTTCTCTACCGACGCGGACCACGGGAAGTGCTCTGCACGCGCCCTGGCTGCCCTCCGCAACTGCGGAGAGAGTCGGCTGATCAAACGCGTCACGGCCTCTGCCAGACTGCACGGGTCGGCTTGGGCACTTTCCCCGCTGCTATGGTCCACGGTTTCCGATGCTCCAGAACCGTTCACCACCACGGCTGGGGTTCCACACGCCAGCGATTCCAGCGGGGCCAGTCCGAAGGTCTCCGTCGGGCACATCGAAAAGGTCAAATCCGATTCCCGATAGCACTGGGCCACCGCAGCCCTGCCATCGACGAATCCATGAAAGATCACCGGATAGCCATCACCCTGCCGTTTCAAGGCCTCAACATCGGGACCTGTCCCATACATGTGCAGCTCTATCGGTACCCCTCGCCGATGCAGCTCAATCAGCGTCGCCACCGCGAGCTGCGGATATTTTTCATGAGACATCCTGCCGACATAACATGCGCGAATCGTCTCCTTGGGGCTATATCCATCCTCTGACGGGTTCGGCCTAAACTCATCCAAATCGACCCCCAGCACCACCTTGGCCAGTTTCGCCTTGGTATGGGACCACTCCCCTGCCGAGTAGTCCGAAGTCACCACGATCTGGTCGAACATGGAGGCGAGCTGGCGATTTCGCAGATGAACCAATCCTCGAACCAGATCGATCCCGGTGAAGTCACTAGCCATGTCGTCGAGTCGTTCATGAGAGATCAAGACGGTGGCAATGTCTAGCTTGCGAGCCCAGCCGCTAAGCCGCGCCAAGGTCCATTTGTCAGAAAACTCTAGACTCGTCGGGGCGAATCGGTTCAACACAGCGCGGACCTTACCCAGGTTGACGATGATCCGGTAGGTGCCACCGACGCGCGGGGACTTGACCATCGCGACCGTATTTCTGCCATCCTCCATGACCAAGTCTCGGTCTCCAGGAATCACCAGCAGACGGTGATGACCGGCTTCGACATATCCGCATCCAAGAGCCTCGAGGGCAACGCGGATTCCGCCTGAATGCTCACTGACGAAGTTGGCTAGTTGGGCGATGCGCATCTGTTCTCCTGACGCTAGGGTCGGTCTGACCGGAGGCGATCCTGGCTGATGGTCTAGGTAGTCTACCGGACGTCGCTGCAAACCCGTTGCTGGACTGCGCGGCACGTATTCCTTGCCTTCGCCCCAGGCAGGATCGCCATTAAACGGGTTTGGGGCTTGCCGTAGCAAGCCCCAAAGATGGTCTAAACCGGTGGCGTGAGACTACTCGGTTTCTTCCTTCGCGGTATCGGCTTCCTCAGTGGCCTCGGCCTCAGCGGCGTCGACTTCATCCGTGGCCTCAGCGGCGTCGACTTCGTCAACCTCAGTCGATTCCTCGGCTACAACGGCGCCAGCTTCGATCTTTTCTTCGACCTCGGTCTTGGTTTCGGGAGCAGCAGCCTTCTTGACCACCTTTTCGGTCACCAATTCGATCACTGCCATGGGTGCATTGTCGCCCTTGCGGTTACCGATCCGAGTCACGCGGGTGTATCCACCTTCGCGGTCGGCCATGGTTTCGGCGATGTCAGTGAAGAGCTGGTGAACCACCGACTGATCGCGGACAGTGCGCAACACGATGCGGCGATCGTGGAGGGTGCCGCGCTTAGCTTTGGTGATCAGCTTCTCAGCCAGGGGCTGAACCCGCTTGGCGCGGGTAGCTGTTGTGGTCACCTTGCCGTGCTCAAAAAGCTGGGTGGCAAGGTTGGCCATGATGATCCGCTCGTGAGCAGGGCTGCCACCGACGCGGGGACCTTTCGTTGGAGTAGGCATGGTTTCAATCCTATCGGCTAGGTGCCGAGATCACTCTCGGCATCGGTGTCAGTACTGTTCGGTCTCGGTGAAGTCGAGGTCTGAGTCACTGCCAGGCAGCGACACCCCTAGATCACCGAACACAGAGTCCATCGAGTCAAACCCGAGATTGGCGTCCTTGAGAGACAGCCCCATCTCGGCGAGTTTGGCCTGAACCTCGTCAATGGATTTCTCACCGAAGTTACGGATGTCGAGAAGATCTTGACGGGAACGCGAAACCAGCTCACCAACGGTATGGATGCCCTCGCGCTTGAGGCAGTTATAGGAGCGAACGGTCAAGTTCAGATCCTCAACTGGCAGCGCAAGGTCGGCTTGCATCGTGGCGTCGACAGGAGGCAGACCAATCTCGATCCCCTCAGCCTCGGTATTGAGCTCACGGCACAGACCAAACAACTCGACGAGGGTATGGCCTGCCGAAGCCAGGGCATCGCGAGGAGCCATGCACGGCTTCGTCTCGACGTCGACAACTAGACGATCGAAGTCGGTGCGCTGTTCAACACGGGTGGCTTCCACCTTGTAGGAGACGCGCAGGACCGGCGAGTAGATCGAATCCATCGCGATCCGGCCAATCTCAGCATCAGGGTTATCATTCTGCACAGACGAGACGTAGCCACGACCGCGCTCCACCACGAACTCCATCTCAATCTGGCCTTGTTCGTCCAAGGTGCAGACATGAAGCTGAGGGTTGTGGATTTCAACCCCGGCAGGGGCCTGGATGTCAGCCGCAGTGACCTCACCAGGACCCGACTTCCGCAGGTACATGGTGACCGGCTCATCCTCTTCCGAGCTCAACACCAATTCCTTGAGGTTGAGGACGATCTCGGTGACATCCTCCACGCAGCCTGGCATGGTGGAGAACTCATGCTGGATCCCTTCGATCTTGATCGAGGTCACCGCAGCACCTGGGATCGAGGAGAGCAGAGTACGACGCAGCGAGTTACCAATGGTGTAACCAAACCCTGGTTCGAGCGGCTCCAAAACAAAGCGTGACCGGAACTCGCCCAGGACCTCTTCGGTCAACTCAGGACGCTTAGTGATAAGCATGTGTGGTTTCCTTTCCGCACCGACCGCTATATGACGATGCGTCTAAGACACAATCCGATGTGTACTGATATCAGGGAATCGATTACTTCGAGTAAAGCTCGACAATCATCTGTTCTTGAACATCAATGACGATCTGATCACGGGTCGGCAACTGGTTGATCAAGATGCGACCACGGTTAGGACGAACCGTCATCCACCCAGGAATCTGACGGCTATCGTGAAGTTCACGAGCCACCACGAAGGGGTGCAAGTTACGAGACTTCTCGCGGATGTCGATGATGTCGTACTGGGAGACGCGCATCGACGGCACATTAGCCTTGCGTCCGTTGACCAAGAAATGGCCGTGGACGACGAGCTGACGAGCCTGACGACGGGTGTTAGCGAATCCGGCGCGGTAAATCACGTTGTCAAGACGGGATTCGAGGATCTGCAGCAGGGTGTCACCGGTACGGCCAGGAACCCGGTCTGCCTCTTCGTAGTAGCGACGGAACTGCTTCTCGAGAACACCGTAGGCGAAACGAGCCTTCTGCTTTTCTTTGAGCTGCAGGGCATATTCAGAGTCTTTGCTACGACCACGACCGTGCATACCCGGAGGATACGGACGGCGTTCGTAGGATTTATCATTACCGACGATGTCAGTCCCGAAACGACGGGACTTACGAGTCATGGGGCCAGTGTAGCGAGCCATTATTCAGTCCTTTCTGTTCGGGTTAGACGCGACGACGCTTGGGAGGACGGCATCCGTTGTGCGGCATCGGGGTGACGTCGGAGATAGCCCCAACTTCGAGCCCGATAGCGCCAAGCGAACGGATGGCGGTTTCACGACCCGAGCCCGGGCCTTTGACGAAAACATCAACACGCTTGAGCCCGTGGTCCATAGCGCGGCGACCAGCAGCCTCAGCGGCCATCTGTGCAGCGAATGGAGTGGACTTGCGGGAGCCCTTGAAGCCGACAGTACCGGCGGAGGCCCATGAGATCACAGCACCGGTGGGGTCAGTGATCGTGATGATGGTGTTGTTGAAAGTGCTCTTGATGTGTGCCTGACCGGCAACCACATTCTTCTTTTCTTTGCGGCGGACTTTGGTGCCCTTAGAACCGCGGCCTGCAGTAGCCATGAGTTTGTGTTATCTCCTGAAAATCAATTGATCCGGACTAGCGTGCTTTCTTCTTACCCGCAACGGCCTTCTTCTTGCCCTTGCGCGTACGAGCATTCGTACGAGTACGCTGACCGCGAACCGGCAAACCAGCGCGGTGTCGGCGTCCTTGGTAGCAACCGATTTCGATCTTGCGACGGATGTCTGCTGCGACGGCGCGACGCAAGTCACCTTCGGTTTCGTAGTTTGCTTCGATGTGATCACGCAAAGCGACCAGTTGCTTTTCATCGAGATCACGGACCCGGATATCACCGGAGATCCCAGTGGCTTCCAAGGTTTCGGCTGCGCGAGTGCGACCAATGCCGAAGATGTAGGTGAGTGCAACCTCGAGGCGCTTGTCGCGCGGGAGGTCTACACCTAAGAGGCGTGCCATATGGCGTCCCTTTCATGGATGTCTTGCCGTTGATGGGTACCGATGTTGACGGGACTAGCCCGCCTGATCGAGATACACCGTCTGTCACGGCAGCGAAGGTGTCGGACGTGAAGCGTCCTCAACTTGTTGAGGCCCCGGCCTTCGTCCGGGGGAGCAAACACCGAGGTTCGACACATCATGCTGGCCTACGCCAACCTGTCTAGCCACCGATGCGGTTGCGTTCACGTTGTCTATTGCGTGTTGAGTTGTTTTTCGTCAATACACCTGTGCGGGAGAACCCGGTCAGGCTTAACCCTGACGTTGCTTGTGGCGAGGGTTGTCACAGATAACCCGGACCACGCCGCGGCGCCGGATCACCTTGCATTTCTCGCACATGCGCTTGACGCTCGGCTGAACCTTCATCGATCGTCTTTCTGTGCTAAATCAGCCACCAAAGTGGCTCCTGTGGTGATAATGACGGGCTCGAATACTGATCTCAGTGCTCGCACCCATAAATGGTTAAGAGACGAGGACACGATCCAGATGGAAGGACCTTATCCCTCATTATTTGTGCCGGTAGACGATACGTCCGCGAGTCAGATCATAAGGAGACAGCTCAACGACCACACGGTCAGACGGCAGGATTCTGATGTAATGCTGACGCATCTTGCCACTGATGGTGGCCAGAACCTTGTGGCCATTATCAAGCTCAACCCTAAACATGGCGTTCGGCAAAGCTTCGATAACACTTCCCTCTAACTCGAGGGCTCCCTCTTTCTTAGACATGTACTCCTGGACTCTCGTTTGGGTTTCGCGCTGCCCAACCACCGAATCAGCTTGCATTCAGGCTGAAACTTGGACAGCTTGACTACCTACACAGATAACCGACTCACAAGTCTATAAGGAATCGTCAAGTAACCCAAATCTTCGCAACCGCGAATGCACGGAAACGAGCAGGTCCATCAACACCGGATGCGGCTAGAAGATCAGAACAAAAATGATCGCCAAGATGACCAACACACCGATCCCTCCCGCAGCCAACAAAATTCCGTTGACGGCGGGATTGACTGGAGCCAGCTCGCCAGGCTTTAGGCTTCCTGTCTGCTTGACGATTGCCGGCTCTGAATATGTCTGCGGCGCAGGCAATTTCTCGACGACGGGGACCAGTTCACCCAGGGTGGATGCCTGATAGAGCACGTCGAGTTTGTTTCGGTACTCAAACTCGTCCATCTTGCCCTCTTCGAGCATCTGATTGAGCTGCTGATTGATGGTGGCCCGATCCTGATCGGTCACCGCCTCGTCCGCACGAGCAACGTACTTCGATGTTTCGGGGAGTTTTTCCATCTCAATCCTTTGCGCCTCGACTCTGCCCTAGTCTAACCCGTCCCTACTCGGATCCAGCCCTGTGTAGTGGGCGGCAAAAGCAAGCAGATCGCCCCACTCTGCCGCCACCATAGTCAAGGGTTTTCCTGCGGCGTGGCCCGTATCGCGCTCGACCCGAATCACGATCGGATTCGGTCCAGCATTGCAGTGCTGCAACTCGGCAGCGAACTTATAGGAGTGAGACGGGACAACTCGGTCGTCGTGATCACCTGTGAGAATCAGCGTTGCCGGGTAGGACGTGTCCGGTTTGACGTTATGGACTGGCGAATACCCCATGATGACGCGCAACTCTTCTGCAACATCAGGGTCACCGTAGTCAGATATCCAGGCGGCGCCGATGGTGAATTTGTGGAAGCGAGCGACGTCGAGGACGCCTACCTGCGGGATCGCGGCGGCACACAGATCGGGGCGTTGCGTCATCGTTGCACCGATCAATAAGCCTCCGTTCGAGCGCCCGTAGATCGCCAGTTGTTGTCTCGTCGTCACCGAGGTCTCGACGAGGTGGTCGGCGACCGCGATGAAGTCGTCAAAAACGTGTTGCTTGTTGGATTTGAGTCCGCCTTCGTACCAGTCGATCCCGAACTCTCCGCCGCCGCGTAAGTTGGCGATGACTAGGGTTCCTCCGGCCGCCAACCAGCCGGACCAGCCGGGGCGATAATCAGCGAGGACGGGGGTATAGAACCCGCCGTACCCGTAGAGCAGGGTCGGCCGGGGACCGTCAGGGCCATTCTTGGGACGGATGACGAAATAGGGCACCTGAGTTCCATCAGCAGAGGTCGCCCGGGAGCGAGTGACGGTTACCTCGGGTCGTCTGCCTTGACGGCTAGCCCACCCCGCGACATCGCGCACCTCGGACACGGTACCGGTGGCGCAATCCACCCGCCAACACAGCGATGGCCGAGTGACGGTGGATACCGAGACATAGGCGCTGGCATGGTCGGACGATCCCCTGACCCCTTCTACCGAACCTGCGCTGATCGGCAAGGTTCCCAGGTTCTCGCCGTCAATCCCCCACCGAGCCAATACCGGTTGAGCATCGGCTAGATAGCAGGCGATGATTACTGATTCGGCGATGCAGGCCTGTTCAAGAACATTGGCTTGTTCTGGGACGACGACCCGGGCGCTGAACCCATCGGCGATACCGATTTTCGCCCGTTCCGCTTCGTCGAGGTAGGTCCGAGTGGGCGACACCTCACCTCTTCCAGTCAGGTCAATCGCCACGATCTCGCCGCGCCGCGCTCTCGCGCTCGACAGCAGGAAGAGCTCCCCGTCAACTAGCCCGATGACTTCATTCTCGCCGAGGTCGCGGTCGATGACCCAGGTCAGATCGCAACTGGTTCTATGGCGGGCGATCATCTGAAGAACTTGATCGGCAGGAATCGCCGCGACCCGGTTATTGATCTCGCATCCTTCGACCATGGACAGGATCACCCAGTCGGCATCGGTGACGTCGTCGACATAACAGGAGGTGTTTCCTACCGCGTCAGGGGTAACCAAGACGGGGTCGCCGGCACCGTCTGAGGCCGAGACCGAGAGGGTATGGACCTTGACGCTAGGCAAACTCAGGGCCTTCGTTTCGGTACCTTCTGCCGCGCCGGAATCGTCGAAGGCACAGTAGCAGAAACTGCGTGAGTCTTTCAGCCAGACGGGGTAACCGAACTTCGTGATCACGTCAATCCCGAGATCGCTACCTGAACTGAGTTGGAGGACGCGTAGGTGAATCCAGTCAGATCCGGATTCGGAATATCCATAGATGGCATGTTCTCCGTCGAGGGCGACGGTGAAAACAGACAAAGCCGTCGGGGCGTCTGAGCTGCCATATTCCCAGGTATTCGGGTCGAGAAGCACTGTCGGATTTTGTTCGAGTTCGTCCAAAGACGAGCCGATGTGCAGCCTCGGTTGATCCGCAACACCGTCGTGAGACAGCCTCCAATACCAGCCCGCCCTGAAGTTGACGACCTCGGAATATGGCTCGGCACAGATCTTAGTCATCAGGGAGTGGAACCATAAGCGGTGATTGAGCTGGGATAGCTGGGTCTGAGCGAAATCCCCTTGGGCGTCTAACCACTCGATGGTTTCAGCAGAATCGGGGTCTTCAAGCCAACGGTAGGGGTCAGCAACCTTGATCCCTTGCAGATCATCTACCAGGTCCAGCCGCGCAGAAAGGGGGTAGTCGAAGGACATGGACTCATCTTAGTCCAGGTCAGTCCTGATCGACAGCGGCTTAGGGGCTAGGCCAGGGCCGCGCATGGAATCTGGAGTTTGGCTAACTCTTCTCGTCCGCCGTCGATCTCGGTGAGTACCCACAGCCCCTCGGGCTCAATCGCGACGGTGTTTTCCCAGTGTGCGGCACGGCTGCCATCGCGGGTCGCGACTGTCCACTGATCGGCTCGGGTGTACACATCCGCCGCACCAGCGGTGACCATCGGCTCGATCGCCAGGCACATCCCCGGCATCAACTTAGCGCCGCGTCCAGGGCGACCAAAGTTTGGGATATAAGGGTCTTGATGCATCTCGGTGCCGATCCCGTGCCCGGTGAAATCAGTGACGATCCCCCAGTTGCCGAGACGACGGATTGACCGCTCGATCGCAGCAGAGATATCGCCAATCCGCTTCCCCTTCCACATCGCTGCGATCCCAGCCCACATGGATTCACGAGCGGCTCTAACCAAGGCTTCAGAAGTAGCGTCGGTGGCCCCGACGATGAAAGTCCGGGCCGCATCAGCATGCCAGCCGTCAACAATCGCACCGAAGTCGATCGAGACGAGATCGCCTTCTTCGAGAACATGTTGTGCGCACGGGATTCCATGGACGACGACGTCGTTGACCGAGATGCAGGTGACCGCAGGATAGGGCGGTACCGAGTGGCCTAGCCCATAGCCGAGGAAACTCGAGGTGGCTCGGTTGGCTTTGAGGAAGTCGGCCGCAAACCGGTCGAGGTCGCCGGTAGTAACCCCGGGGCGGATCTGCAGGCTCAGCTCGTCGAGACAATGGGCAACGACCAGACCGGCTGATCTCATCAGCTCGATCTGGTCGTGTGTCTTACGTTGGATTCGTGACTGGAACACTAGGCGGTGAACTCGTCTAGGGCCTTGGTGATGCGGGCACGAACCTCGTCGATGGTGCCGATACCGTCAACCTCGACGAGGAGACCACGATCGCGGTATGCCTGAAGCAGCGGCTCGGTTTCGGCCCGGTAGACCTCCATGCGGCGACGAATGGTGTCTTCGTTATCGTCGGAGCGGCCCTCGATCTGGGCGCGCTGGAGAAGTCGCGAGACCAGCTCTTCATCATCTGCGGTCAGAGACAACACCGCGTCGAGCTTCTCGGCCTTTTCAGCGAGCAAGGCGTCCAGGAACTCGACCTGATGCATGGTGCGGGGAAAACCATCAAGGAGGTAACCGTTAGCGGCGTCGTCGCGAGAGAGGCGATCAGCAACGATTGCTTCGGTGACTTCATCAGGGACGAATTCGCCCGCATCCATGATTGCCTTGACTTGTTTCCCCAGTTCAGTTTCGCGGGCAACATTGTCGCGGAACATGGCGCCGGTTGAGATTGCAGGGATCCGATAGTGCTCAGCGATAGCGGTTGCCTGAGTCCCCTTGCCTGCGCCAGGGGCACCCATAATTAAGAGTTTCATCGTAGGAATCCTTCATAGTGTCGCTGTTGAAGCTGACTCTCGATCCTCTTGACCATATCCATGCCAACGCCAACCATAATCAGCAGGCTTGTGCCGCCGAATGGGAAGTTCTGGTTGGCACCAACCAGGATGAAGGCCAGGGTCGGGAGCATGGCGATCAAACCAAGGTAGAGCGAACCGGGTGTCGTCAGACGGTTCAGGACGTAGGCCAGGTACCGTTCAGTCGGTTTACCAGCGCGAATACCTGGAATGAAGCCACCGTATTTCTTCATATTATCGGACACTTCTTGGGCATTGAAGGTGATTGCGACGTAGAAGAAACAGAATGCTACGACGAGGAGGAAATAGGTAAGGTTGTAGGCCCAGTGGGTACCGTCTGACCAGTGGGCATGAATCCAAGCGCCGAACTTCGATTGCGGCTGGAAGATGGCAATCAGAACCGGCAGGTAGAGCATCGACGACGCGAAGATGACCGGGATCACACCAGACTGGTTCACCTTGATCGGGATATAAGTGGTGGTGCCACCAATGAGACGATTGCCAGCCATCCGCTTTGCATACTGGACCTGGATTCGGCGCTGGCCTTGCTCGATGAACACGACGGCAAGGATGATCAGCAGACCGACGCCGATCACCATGGCGAACATCCACCACCCGGCTGCACCAGGGCGGGCCATGCGGATTGCCCACAGCGCGGTCGGGAACTGAGCGGTGATCTGGGTAAAGATGAGGACGGACATACCGTTACCAAGGCCACGGTCGGTGATGAGTTCGCCCAGCCACATGATGATTGAGGTTCCGGCCGTCATCACCAAGACCATCAGGACCACCATGAAGATGGACTTGTCGTAGACGATCTGGCGATTGCAACCCTGGAACATCTGGCCATTGACGGCAAGGGTGACGAAGGTGGTGGCTTGCAGCACCGCCAGGACCAAGGTGAGGTACCGGGTGTACTGGGTGATCTTTTCCTGCCCGGCAGCCCCTTCCTTCTTCAAGCTTTCTAGTCTCGGAATGACCACCGTCAACAACTGAAGAATGATGGAGGAGGTGATGTACGGCATGATGCCCAGCGCGAAGACAGACAGCCTCAGCAGTGCGCCACCAGAGAAAAGGTTCAGCAATGAGTACAGACCCGCAGCGTCGCCGGTTTGGGCGATCGCGGCACATTCATTGATTGCTTGAACGTTGACGTTGGGAACCGGGATCGTCGTCCCCAATCGGAAGATAAACAGAATCCATAACGTGAAGAAAATCTTCTTACGCAGATCCGGGGTCCGGAAAGCTGTAAGGATTCCTTTAACCATGCGCGTGCTCACTTATCTGAATCGTGGGGTCTCCCCCGGATATCCGATTGATACAGGACATCACAGACGTCACCTGGGATACCCTATCAAGTTCTTCTCGAAGACAGTAATAGATCCTCATCAGATGCCCACCCCGATCTCTCGTGTTTCACCTGACGAGGCTTACGGACGCACAATGTGGGAGACGCCTAAGCGCCTCCCACATCATGTTTACGTCTCAATCGTCGGTGTGACGATCAGATCTGAGTAGCGGTACCGCCAGCAGCTTCAATCTTCGACTTTGCAGAAGCCGAGAACTTATCAGCAGTGACATTGAGCGCTACGGTCAGTTCCCCGCTTCCGAGGACCTTCACCGGATAGCCGTCGCGGATGGCGCCCTTATCGACTAGATCACCAATGGTGACGTCTCCACCCTTGGGGAAGAGCTCATTCAAGACCGAGAGGTTAACTACCTGGTACTGGACCTTGAACGGGTTCTTGAATCCCTTGACCTTGGGAAGACGCATGTGCAGCGGCATCTGGCCGCCCTCGAAGAACTCGGGCACGTTCTTACGCGCACCGGTGCCCTTCATACCGCGACCGGAGGTCTTACCCTTGGAGCCCTCACCGCGACCAACACGGGTCTTGGCGGTCTTAGCACCCGGGGCGGGACGCAGGTCATGTGCCTGGAGTGCCATATCAATCAACCTCTTCCATCGTTACCAAATGCCGGGCTGTGTGAATCATGCCACGGATCGAAGGAACGTCTTCCTTGATCACCGTCTGCCCGATCTTCTTCAGGCCGAGGGAGCGGACGCTCTCACGAATCGCGGGCTTTTCGCCAGCGGCAGACTTCTTCAGGGTCACCTTGAGCTGTGCCATTATGCCTGTTCTCCTTCCTGACGGGAACGAAGCAGACCGGCCGGGGTAACCTCTTCAACAGTCTTGCCACGACGCTTGGCGATTTGCTCCGGGGACTCCAAGGAACGCAGGGCATCAACAGCGGCGTTGACCACGTTGATGGCGTTCGGGGAACCCAAAGACTTTGCCAAAACGTCCTGGATACCTGCACACTCGAGGACTGCGCGGACAGCACCGCCGGCGATCACACCGGTACCTGGGCTGGCGGGGCGCAGCATGAGAATACCGGCGGCGTCACGACCGATGACTTCATGCGGGATCGTCCGCTGAACCATCGGAACAGTGAAGAAGTGCTTCTTGGCTTCTTCAACGCCCTTGGAAATCGCAGTCGGAACTTCCTTGGCCTTGCCGTAACCGACACCGACCATACCCTTGCCATCGCCCACCACAACAAGTGCGGTGAAGCTCATCCGACGACCACCCTTGACGGTCTTGGCTACGCGGTTAATTTCAACTACGCGCTCGATGTAGTCGCTCTTATTGCGGTCTTCACGCTGGTCACGGCCACGACGATCATCACGGCCACGACGCTCACCGCTGGCACCACCTGCGCGGCGCTGGGTTTCACTCATCGCTCTTTCTACCTTTCGTCGTGTGTTAGAAGTCCAAACCGTTTTCGCGCGCAGCATCAGCCAACGCAGCGATCCGGCCATGATACTTGTTTCCGGCGCGATCAAAGACGACCTTAGTGACCCCCGCGTCCTTTGCCCGCTTGGCGATCAATTCGCCGACGAGTTTGGACTTGGCGGACTTATCGCCTTCGGCACCGCGAAGATCGGCTTCCATAGTGGAGGCAGACACCAAGGTCTTGCCAACCACGTCGTCGATCACCTGAACGAACATGTGCCGGTTGGAGCGGGTCACAACCAGACGCGGCCGTTCGGCGGTACCGAAAATGCGCTTGCGAGCACGCGCTTGACGGCGGAACCGGGACGCAGTCTTCTTGGCCAGGCTCTTCTTGGGTTTCAGCGAGATAGCCATAACTACTTACCAGCCTTTCCGACCTTGCGGCGTACATGTTCACCGGCGTAGCGCACACCCTTACCCTTGTATGGCTCGGGCTTACGCAGCTTGCGAATGTTAGCGGCGACTTCACCGACAACCTGCTTGGAAATCCCTTGAATGGCGAGACGCTGCGGGGTCTCGACGACGAAGGTGATCCCTTCTGGCGCATCGATGATGACCGGGTGTGAAAATCCGAGGTTGAACTCGACCTGGGTCGGGCTCTTCTGGATCACGCGGTAACCGACACCAACGATTTCAAGCTTCTTCTCGAAACCTTCGGTGACGCCAATCACCATATTGTTGATCAGGGTCCGAGTTAGACCGTGCAGACCACGGTTGTGACGCTCGTCGTTGGGACGAGTAACCACCAACTGCCCCTCATCATTTGTTGCAACGCTGATCGGTTCAGCAACGGTGAGATCCAAGGTGCCCTTGGCCCCTTTGACCTCGACGTGCTGGCCGTCAATCTTTACCTCGACACCGGACGGAACGGTGATCGGAAGTTTGCCAATTCGTGACATTGTCTTCTCCTCCTAGTTCCGTTCGATTACCAGATGTAGGCAAGGACTTCGCCACCGACGGAAAGCTGGTGAGCTTTCTTATCGGTGAGCAAACCCTGCGAGGTCGAGATGATGGCGACGCCGAGACCACCAAGCACCTTCGGCAGGGAGTTAGCCTTCGCATACACCCGCAGACCTGGCTTGGAGATACGGCGCAGCCCGGCCAGAGCACGGGTGCGGTCGTCACCATATTTGAGCGTAATGGTCAAGGATTTGCCGACCTGACCCTTGGTGGGTTCTTCCACCACATAGTCGGCGATGTAGCCTTCATCCTTGAGGATGCGGGCGATGCCCTCCTTGATCTTGGAGTGGGGCATACTTGCTGAATCATGGAACGCCTGATTGGCGTTACGCAGACGCGTGAGCATGTCTGCGATTGGGTCGGTCATTGTCATGACTGATTAGCCTCTTTCTCGCAACGGTTTCCTTAGGTCATCAGCCTTCGGGACCTGCTGCGGTTAGGGAAAACTACGGATTCGGTCGCTTGCTTACCAAGACGACTTAGTGACGCCAGGAAGCTCGCCCCTGTGAGCGAGTTCACGCAGGCAAACTCGGCACAGACCGAACTTGCGGTAAACCGAGTGCGGACGCCCACAGCGCTGGCAGCGGGTGTACGCCCTCACAGCGAACTTCGGCTTGCGGGACTGCTTGATCTTGAGAGCTGTCTTTGCCATGAGTTATCTGCTACTTCCTGCCCGGCTTGTACTTGCCGCCGCGCTGAGAACCGGTGTTCTTCTTGACCTTCTTAGGATCATCCACGGCCTTGAATGGGAAGCCAAGGTGCTTCAACAGTGCCTTGCCTTCTGCATCGGTATTCGCTGAGGTCACGAAGGTGACATCCATACCACGAACACGGTCAATCTTGTCCTGGTCAATCTCGAGGAACATGACCTGTTCGGAAAGACCGAAGGTGTAGTTACCCCGTCCATCAAACTGGTTCGAGTTCAGACCACGGAAGTCACGGATACGAGGCAAAGCCAGCGAAAGCAAACGATCGGCAAACTCCCACATACGGTCACCGCGCAAGGTCACATGGCACCCAATCGTCTGGCCTTCGCGCAGCTTGAACTGAGCAACGGACTTGCGGGCCTTGGTCACCTGTGGCTTCTGGCCGGTGATCGCGGTGATGTCGCGCACCGCCCCGTCCATCACCTTCGAGTCGCGAGCGGCATCACCGACACCCATGTTCACGACGATCTTGGTCAGACCCGGGATCTGCATGACGTTCTTGTAGCCGAATTCCTCCTGCATCGCCTTGCGAATCTCTTCGCGGTAGCGACGCTTGAGGCGCGGGATCTCACGCGTTTCCAAATCAGTCATCAGATCTCCACCTCTTCAACTTCGCCCTTGTCATTGCGGGTGCGCACGACACGGACCGAACGTGTGGCCTTGTATTCGGAACCATCCGAACGACGCTTGGTCACCTCAACACGCTTGTAGCCAACGCGACCGGTCTTAGCGTTAGCGCCAGAACCGGAAACCACGATCTGCACATTAGAAACGTGGATCGGGGCCTCGTGCGTGATGATTCCGCCTTTGACGACCTGGCCGTTAGCACCCTGGGAATCGCGGGTGTGGCGCTTGATGACATTGACGCCTTGAACCGTCACGCGTTCGCGAACCGGATCAACAGCGATGATCTCGCCGATTGCGCCCTTATCCTTACCGGCGATGACCTTGACTCGGTCACCCTTCTTGACGTGCAAGCTCTTCATTAGATCACCTCCGGTGCCAGCGAAATAATGCGCATGTATTTCTTGTCGCGCAGTTCGCGGGCCACAGGGCCGAAGATACGGGTACCGCGGGGCTCCCCATCCTGCTTGATGATCACGGCTGCGTTCTCGTCAAACTTGATGTAGGAACCATCGGGACGACGATAAGGCTTGACCGTGCGGACGATGACTGCCTTGACAATCTCGCCCTTCTTTACGCCACCGCCTGGGATGGCGTCCTTGACGGTACACACGATGGTGTCGCCAAGGGAGGCATAGCGACGGCGGGAACCGCCGAGAACGCGGATGCACAAGAGTTCCTTAGCACCCGTGTTGTCGGCGACCTTGAGTCGCGACTCCTGCTGGATCATTTCATCTCCTCCGCTCCACTGGTTCCTTGGAAGAAGGCCTGGTGGAGCTCGTTGTCATTCCTGGATTTTGCCAGGAGGTTTGTTACTGCAAAGCAGTGAGTGACTGAAAACAGTTGAGGTTACTTAGCGCGTTCGACGATATCGAACAAACGCCAGCGCTTGGTAGCCGAGAGCGGACGGGTCTCCATGATCCGGACACGGTCTCCGATACCAGCCGAGTTTTCAGCGTCATGAGCCTTCAGTCGGATGCTCTTGGACATGACCTTGCCGTAGAGCGGGTGCTTGACCCGGTCTTCGACCTGAACCACGATCGTCTTATCCATCTTGTCGGAAACGACGATTCCTTCACGGACCTTGCGGTGTGCACGTTCAGTCTGTGCGCTCATGCTTAGGCCTCCTCATTCTGATCGGGGTCTGCCACGATGCCCAGGTTGCGTTCCTGGAGAATCGTGTAGATGCGTGCGATGTCCTTGCGGACTGCACGCAAACGAGCTGGAGATTCCAACTGACCAGTTGCGGACTGGAAACGAAGGTTGAACAACTCTTCCTTCAGCTCCACGACCTTAGCGTTCAACTCAACCCGGCTCATGCTGCGCAGGTCAACGACACTATTGGACGACTTTGCCATTAGAACTCACCTGCTTCACGAGTCACGAAACGGGCCTTGAATGGCAATTTGTGAATAGCCAGACGGCACGCCTCACGGGCAACATCTTCATTGACGCCAGACAGTTCAAACAGAATCCGACCTGGCTTGATGTTGGCGACCCACCATTCCGGGGTACCCTTACCAGAACCCATCCGGGATTCAGCAGGGTGCTTGGTCATCGGACGATCCGGATACACATCGATCCAGACCTTACCGCCACGCTTGATGTGACGGGTCATAGCGATACGAGCAGCTTCGATCTGACGGTTGGTGAGGTAGGAAGGCTCGAGAGCCTGAATCCCGTAATCACCGAAGGCCAGCTTGTTACCACCCTTGGACACACCAGTGCGCTTGGGGTGGTGCTGCTTGCGATACTTCACACGACGAGGAATCAGCATGGGATTTATGCTCCTGCGTTCTCGGTTGCGGGGGCAGTGGTTTCTGCCGGAGCCTGAGTAGCTTGTGCCTCAGGTGCGCGAGCAGCGTCAGACCGACGGCGGCCTCCGCGCTCCGGACGATCCCCACGGCCACGACGGTTGTTGCGACCACCGCGGTTGTTAGGTGCGGCCTGGCGAGCGGCCTTCTGGGCGGCGCGCTCGACACGGGTACCAGTGACGTCACCCTTGTAGATCCACACCTTGACACCGATCCGGCCATAGGTTGTACGAGCCTCATAGAAGCCGTAGTCAATGTCGGCACGGAGGGTGTGCAGCGGGACGCGACCGTCACGGTAGCCTTCAGAGCGGCTCATTTCAGCGCCACCGAGGCGACCCGAACACTTGATCCTGACGCCCTCGGCACCGGCGCGCATAGCTGACTGCTGAGCCTTACGCATGGCGCGGCGGAAAGCCACGCGGGCGCCGAGCTGTTCAGCGATCCCCATCGCGACGAGCTGTGCGTCAGTCTCAGGGTTTTTCACCTCAAGGATGTTGAGCTGAATCTGCTTGCCCGTCAGCTTCTCGAGCTGAGCGCGCAGGCGCTCTGCCTCAGAACCATTACGGCCAATGACGATGCCAGGACGAGCTGCATACAAGAAGATGGTGACTCGTTCTGAACGGCGCTCAATCTCAACGGTGCTGATCCCGGCACGCTCTAGCGTCTTATGCAAGAACTGGCGGATCTTGTTGTCCTCGCCCACGAACTCGCTGTACTGCTTATCCGCAAACCAGCGAGACGTGTGATCGGAGGTAATACCTAGACGGAAGCCATTCGGGTTAATTTTTTGGCCCATGACTAGGCTCCCTTCTTGCTCTCAGTAACATCGGCTGCCTTCTTAGTCCTGGCTTTCTTCGGAGCCGGACGCGCATCCTTGGGTTCAACAACCACCGTGATGTGGCTTGAACGCTTCAGAATCCGCGACGCGGAGCCCTTAGCGCGGGGGCGAATCCGGCGCATGGTCACGCCTTCATCGACGAACGCCTGGGACACATAGAGCTCTTCAGCGCGCAAGGACTCGGTCTGGTCTGCATTCGCAACTGCAGAGGCAATCACCTTATAGGTAGGTTCCGCCGCTGCCTGTGGGGCAAACTTCAGCAAGTCCAAGGCGTCGGTGACGTCGAGGCCACGGACCAAATCCACAACGCGACGTACCTTCCTCGGGCTCATCCGCACGTGACGCGCAATGGCGTACGAGCCAGGACGATCCCCGAGCAGGGCAAGACGGCGAGAGGGCCGTACATTGTTTTTGCTCATTATCGATCAGTTCCTTCTCTCGCAGGCTTAGCGCCGACGGGCTTTCTTGTCATCTTTCACATGACCACGGAAGGTGCGGGTAGGAGCGAACTCCCCCAGCTTGTGGCCGATCATTGATTCGGTAATAAATACCGGAACATGCTTACGACCGTCGTGCACGGCAATGGTGTGGCCAATCATGTCGGGCACAACCATGGAGCGGCGCGACCAGGTCTTGATTACATTCTTGGTACCGGCTTCGTTCTGAGCATCGACCTTCTTAGCCAAATGCTCGTCAACGAAGGGACCCTTCTTCAGACTGCGTGGCATTCTTCCTCAAGCTCCCAATCAGCGCTTCTTCTTACCGGACTTGCGACGGCGAACAATGAACTTGTTAGACGCCTTGTTCTTGTCACGAGTGCGTCCTTCGGGCTTACCCCAAGGAGACACTGGGTGACGGCCACCAGAGGTGCGGCCTTCGCCACCACCGTGCGGGTGGTCGTGCGGGTTCATGACGACACCGCGGACGGTCGGGCGGATGCCCTTCCAGCGGTTACGCCCGGCCTTACCCCAGTTGATATTGGACTGCTCAGCGTTACCAACTTCGCCGACGGTAGCGCGGCAGCGAACATCGACCATGCGCATTTCACCAGACGGCATCCTCAAGGTAGCCATCCGACCCTCGCGGGCCACGAGCTGAACACCAGCGCCGGCGGAGCGGCCGAACTTGGCGCCTCCACCAGGACGAATTTCCACAGAGTGGACCATGGTGCCAACCGGGATGTTGCGCAGCGGCAGGTTATTGCCTGGCTTGATGTCAGCGCCTTCACCGGAGATCACCGTCATGCCTTGAGAAAGGCCTTCGGGTGCGATGATGTAGCGCTTCTCACCGTCACGGTAGTGCAGCAAAGCGATGCGGGCGGTGCGGTTCGGGTCATACTCGATGTGAGCGACCTTGGCCGGGATCCCGTCCTTGTCGTAGCGCTTGAAGTCAATCAAGCGGTAGGCCTGCTTGTGACCGCCACCGATGTGACGGGTGGTAATGCGACCCTGGTTGTTACGACCGCCAGTCTTCGGCTTGGGGACCAGCAGCGACTTCTCAGGGGTCGAGCGAGTTAATTCAGCAAAGTCCGAACCGGACGAGCCGCGACGGCCCGGCGTGGTCGGCTTGTACTTACGGATACCCATAGGTCTCGTTCCTCGTCTATTTCTTCAGCCCGGTTAGTCAACCGTGCCCGAGAAGATATCGATCCGCTGGCCTTCAGCGACGGTGACAATGGCGCGCTTGGTGTCGACGCGCTTGCCGGTCCCGAAACGGGTACGACGCTTCTTGCCCTGGCGGTTAATGGTGTTCACGGATTCGACCTTGACATCGAAGATCTGCTGGATAGCGATCTTGATCTCGGTCTTGTTAGCGCGCGGGTCGACGATGAAGGTGTACTTGTTCTCGTCGAGCAACGCGTAGCTCTTTTCGGATACGACCGGCGCGAGGATGATGTCGCGGGGGTCACGAATCTTCAACGTGGTCACTTGTCGGCCTCCCCATCTTCAGAATCAAATGCGAGTGCGGCCTCCTGCGGACCAGCGAGGAAGGCATCGAGCCCAGCCTTGGTGAAGACGATGCCTTCGTTGACCAAGACGTCATAGGTGTTGAGCTGGTCAGCAACGATCACGTCGACGCCAGTAGCGTTACGCAGGCTCATCCACGACACTTCATCAGTGCGATCGAGGACGACCAAGACGTTTCTCAGGTCACCGGCGTGGGCGATGGTGGCGAGGGCTGCCTTCGTGGAGGGAACCTCAGCCGAGATGATCGAATCAAAAACGAAGACCTTGCCGTCGGCGGCGCGATCGGAGAGGATCGAGCGCAACGCGGCTGCAATCATCTTCTTAGGAGTCCGCTGTGCATAACTGCGCGGCTGCGGACCGTGAACAGTGCCACCGCCGGTCCAGATGGGAGAACGGCGCGAACCGTGACGAGCACGACCGGTGCCCTTCTGACGCCAAGGCTTGGAGCCGCCGCCGCGAACCATACCGCGAGTCTTTGTGGCATGGGTTCCTTGACGACCTGCGGCGAGCTGGGCGACGACAACCTGGTGGATCAGTGGAACGTTGACGTCCACGCCGAACACGTCGGCTGGAAGATCGGTGGAACCGGCCTTCTTGCCGTCAGCAGAGAGAATGTCAATCTTCAGACTCATGCGACGTCACCCTTCCTGGCTGCGCTACGGATCACGACCAGGCTCCCCTTGTTCCCGGGGATAGCGCCGCGAACGAGGATCAAACCACGCTCAGCGTCGACGCTTTGGATCGTGAGATTTTGCATGGTGACGCGTTCGTTACCCGTGCGACCGGCCATCCGCAAACCCTTGATGACGTGACCAGGGGTAGCGCAGGCACCGATGGAGCCTGGGGAACGGTGCTTACGGTGCACACCGTGGCCTGCACCCAGACCACCGAAACCGTGACGCTTCATGACACCTGCGGTGCCCTTACCCTTCGAGATGCCGGTTACGTCGACAATCTCGGCGGCAGCGAAAGTCTCAGCAGTGAGCTCCTGGCCAATCTCATACTGGTCAGCATCAGCGGTGCGCAACTCAACAAGGTGCTTACGCGGGGTTACCCCGGCCTTGTCGAAGTGGCCTGAAACCGGCTTCGTCACATGCTTGGCTTTGATAGCACCGTAACCGAGCTGGACAGCCTTGTAGCCGTCGCGCTCTTCGGTGCGAACCTGGGTCACCACGCACGGGCCAGCCTGAATCACAGTCACCGGGACGACCCGGTTGTTCTCATCCCAGAGCTGGGTCATGCCGAGCTTGGTGCCCAGTAGTCCCTTAATCTTTCGTTCGTTAGTCATCTCAGGCAACCTCACGGGAGCTTGATCTCGATATCGACACCCGCCGGAAGGTCGAGACGCATCAGCGAGTCGACTGTCTTGGGGGTGGGGTCAAGAATGTCAATGAGCCGCTTGTGGGTGCGCATCTCGAAGTGCTCGCGGCTGTCCTTGTCCTTGTGGGGCGAACGGATTACACAGAACACGTTCTTCTCAGTAGGCAGCGGCACGGGGCCAGCCACCTTCGCGCCCGTACGAGTCACGGTGTCGACGATCTTGCGCGCCGACGAGTCGATGACCTCGTGGTCATAGGCCCGGAGCCTGATGCGGATCTTTTGTCCCGCCACAGTAGTTCCTTCTTCTAGTCCCAAAATCAACTGGGTCGGTTGAGCCATCCATGATCTCGTACGCACTCAAAGGGCACTACTGAAGTATCCGGAATAGCCGCTATTGAGTTCATGTGATTGCCCACCGGGGTGGACGATCATCAGATCAGTGGATGATCTGCTTCGTTGGTTGATGATTAGTCAGCCGTGAGCAACTGGACTTCATCACCGACGCAGTCTTACCGAACCGGGTGGTTCGGCAAAAACGTTCTCCAGGTGTGCTGGTTGGGCCGGTTTCCGGAGTGGTCGAGCTGTCCCCGTACCCTGGCCGGACCTATACCTGCGAGGTGTTTCCCCTAGTCAAACCACATCCCGCGCTCGGGAGTGTCGACCTTTACGAGATACCCATCCGCAAGCGATATCTGGCTTAGCTACCCGATACATCGCCCACCGATGAGCTTGAATCTCGCAGGTAGCCGAGTCATCGGCAACCCAAATTCAGCTATCCTCATTTGGAGCAACCTGAGTATCATGTCACGATTCACCGCTCGGATGCAAACCGAGCCCCGCTCACTCCGCACTCTTATTGAGCGGATCGGCCAAAGCCCAACCTGAGCGTTTCTCCTCACACTCGCTCCGGAATGAATCAGGCCAGGTCCTCAGGCAGGAGTCGGCGCAATCTATCCAATCTCGCCAAGGTAGATTCCTTGCCCAGAATCTCAATCGACTCAAACAGCGGCGGAGACACCTTCTGTCCACTGATCGCTACCCTCGGCGGGGTGAACGCAATCCTGGGCTTCAGACCCAACTCGTCAACGAGGGTGGTTCGCATCGCCTGTTCAATATTGGCTGCGCTGAACTCATCAAGATCAGCCAAACACTGGCGCGTTGCGTCAAGAATGGCCCCGGCACCTGGCTTGAGCAGCTTCATCGCTTCTTCAGCGATCACCAGCTCGTCGTCCGGAACATAGAGAAACTCGACCTTGTCAAAGGCCTCCTTCAGGGTCACCAGGCGTTGCTGGATGATCGGAGTAGCCCGGCGCATAATCTCTTTGTCAGCCTCGCTGACCTCTGCACTCCAGCGTCCCGATTCAATCAGGTAGGCAATGATGCGTTCCGCCAACTCGTCCGTAGGCAAATTCCTAATATAGACGCCGTTGAGCCAATCGAGCTTTTGGACGTCAAACACGGGGCCGACGGTGTTCACCTTCGACCAATCAAAAGTGGCGACGAACTCGTCGAGACTCTGCACCTCGTCTTCGTTGACCGCCGGATAAGCCAGCAACTCCAGGAAATTGACCAAAGCCTCAGGCAGATACCCTTCTTCCTTGAACCACATCAACCGAGCGGCAGGGTTCTTGCGCTTAGAGATCTTCGATTTATCGACGTTGCGCAACAGCGGCATGTGGGCGAACTTGGGAAGCTCAAACCCGAGCCACTTGTAGAGCAGGAGATGTTTGGGTGTCGACGAGATCCATTCCTCACCTCGAACCACCGTGTTGATCCCCATCAGGTGGTCATCAACCACCACAGCTAGGTGATAGGTGGGGAAACCATCGGCCTTGAGGATGACCTGGTCGTCCGGGCGCGGGGCTTTGACTTCGCCGCGAATCAAGTCAGTGAAGGTCAACTCGATATCGTCGGGGATAAGCATCCTGACCACGGGCTTATCCGTGAATCCGGGAAGTTTGGCGCGCTCAGATTCAGTCATCCCATAGCACAAGCGGTCATATCCCGTGACGGACTCGCGATGACGGGCTTGCTCCTCGCGCATCTGGGATAGCCGCTCCTGGGAACACCAGCAGTAATAGGCGTGCCCGTCGGCAATCAACTTGTCGACGAACGGGCGATACGTGTCCAGGCGCTCCGACTGACGGTACGGGCCATAGGGGCCTCCGCAATCTGGGCCTTCGTCGTAATTGAGACCGAGCCAGGTCAAGGATTCAAAGATCTGGCGCTCCGAGTCTTCGACGAGCCGGTTCTGGTCGGTGTCTTCGATTCTCAGGACGAACTGTCCACCGGTTTTCTTGGCCCAGGCAACGTCAAAAAGAGCCATGTAGGCGGTGCCGACGTGCGGGTCACCTGTGGGCGACGGCGCAACCCGAGTGCGGGCAGGGATGATTGAGTCAGACATGATGGGCTAAGCCTATCGAATCTCGATGTGTAGGCGAATTCCGTGCTACACCAGCATTCGATCTCCTTCCCTCTTGTGTCGATAGCTCTGCTGAGGCTGGTGCGGTGACCTAGGCTAGAGGTGTGACGAAGACATTTCCCACCAGTACGTATCGACTCCAGATCACCGACCAGTTCACACTTTGGGACGCAGCCGATATCTGCCCTTACCTGGCAGAGCTTGGCGTTGACGCCGTTTACTGCTCTCCCCTGCTGACCTCGGTCGCAGGGTCCACCCACGGGTATGACTGGGTCGATCCCACCCAGGTTGATCCCCGACGGGGAGGCGAAGACGGCTGGGCGGGATTCGTCGCTGCTGCACGTCAGGCCGGGCTCAAGATCGTCGTCGACATCGTCCCCAACCACATGGGTATTGCCGACCCCACCCAGAATCGCTACTGGTGGTCTGTTCTTCGCGCCGGCGAGGACTCGGAATACGCGCACTGGTTCGATATCGACTTCAGCGTAGGCCCGATTCGGATTCCGGTGCTCGCTGACGAGGATGCGATCTCCGATCTGACTCTCAGCGATGACGGTACCGAGCTGCACTACTACGAACACACCTATCCGGTCGCGCCCGGCACCTATGAGCCAGGAGACAGCCCCGTCCAGGTCCACGAGCGGCAGCACTACCGGCTGATCCCGTGGCAGCGCGGCGATGAGGAGCTCAACTATCGGCGTTTCTTCGCGGTCACGGATCTGGCGGGACTGAGGGTGGAGGATGAAGACGTCTTTGCCGCGACCCATGAGCGTATTCTGCGCTTCGTCACTGAGGACCACATCGAGGGTCTTCGGGTCGATCATCCGGACGGGCTTGTTGACCCGCAGCAGTACTTCGAGCGGTTGCGCCACGCCGTCGGAGAGGACGTCTGGATCATTGGCGAGAAAATTTTGGAACCGGGTGAGCGCCTCCCCCAATCGTGGCCGATCCAAGGCACCACCGGATACGACGCCATGACCGAGGTGGACCAAGTGCTCATCGACTCGTCTGCCCAAGAATTCTTCACTGCCCATTTCGCTGAGGTCACTGGGGATGAACGCACCATGACCCAGCACATGACCGACGGCCGATTACTCGCCGCCACCGAGATGTTCGGTGCAGAGATCCGCCGGATTCTAGCGGCTATCGAACCCGATCAGGCTCCGCGCGACCTTGAGACCGCCAAGACGGTGCTCGCTGACTTGGCTAGCCGCTTCCCGGTATACCGTTCCTATCTGCCTTTGGGAGAGGATCTGGTCCACCAAGCGGCTGCACAGACTCGGGCACAGTACCCTCAATACCGCTCCACCGTGGACGCGTTGGAACAGGTCCTGTGCGATCCAGGGCAGGAAGCCGCCCGTCGGTTCCAGCAGTTGACCGGAGCCGTCATGGCCAAGGGCGTCGAGGACACGGCATACTATCGCTACAACAGATTCGTCAGCCTCAACGAGGTCGGTGGCGATCCGGGAACCTTCGGCTACCCGGTGACCAGATTCCATGAACTACAGACGGAACGGACCTCGAGGCTTCCCGCGTCCATGACGTCCTTGTCCACCCACGACACCAAGCGCAGCGAAGACGTCCGCGCCCGGATGGCAGTCCTGTCGGAAATCCCGCAACTCTGGCGCAACTTCTATGCAACGTTTTCGCAACATACATCGATTCCTCAGCCGAGGCTCAGCTACCTACTCGCACAGGTGCTCGTCGGGGTCGGGATGTGCGATCGTCAACGCCTTCATGACTACGCCGACAAGGCAATGCGGGAGGCTAAGGACGGCACGTCGTGGACCGACCCAGACCCACAGTTTGAGCAGGCCGTTCACGACAGCATTGACGCGTGTTTCGACAACCTGGAACTCTATGACGCCTGGGATGAGATCCTCGAAGAGGTGAAGTTTGCCGGACGCACCAACGCCCTGGTGCATAAAGCCTTGCAACTGACAATGCCGGGTATCCCGGACGTCTATCAGGGCACCGAGCTATGGGATGATTCGCTGGTTGACCCCGATAACCGTCGTCCAGTTGACTACGAGTTACGCCAGGAACTCCTATCGAAGGTTGACTCGGTAAACACGGCCAACCACTCCTCAGCCATGAATGAGACCGGGCTGGCGAAGCTGACCGTGACCACACGCCTGTTGAAACTTCGCCGCCAGAACCCGGAGTTGTTCACCACTTATCGCCCGGTGACGGCGCGAGGAGAAATGGCCGACCATGTGATCGCCTTCGATCGTGGACGCGCCACGGTGGTAGCGACCCGCTTGCCCCATTCACTGGCATCGTGCGGGGGCTGGCTGTCCACTGAGATCACCCTCCCCTATTCGGGCATTGACGTGCTCACGGGACGCTTCTTTGAACCGGAGGTGACGTTAGAAGAGCTGATGCTCGATTATCCGGTCGCCGTGATTATCCAAGCCTGAGCTTGTGACGTCTCCCATTGTTGACGTCACAAACCCAGGCAATCACACCTCAGGCACGCGTGAATGATGCCAGTGAGTGCATGGAATTCTTCAGCGCCGGATAGAGGTTGACGTAGACCCGATACAGCTCGTCATACTGTTCCTTGGCTGCCGGATCCGGGTCGAATCTATGCGAGCGTTTGATCCACCGTGATACCAGATCATCGACGGTGAAACCGCCAGCACCGATAGCCGCAATCATGGCCGCGCCGAGTAGGGTGTCGTGTTCGTTGGCACTTATCACGACGGGAAGCCCGGTGACGTCGGCCTTGATTTGCATCCAGAGATCAGACTTCGTCGCTCCGCCCATGGAGAGAAGTTCGTCAACTTGGGCCCCTGCTTCAGCTGCAACTTCGAGATTATGTCGCAGCGAGAAAGCAACACCTTCCATGACCGCGCGATACATGGCAGCTCGGGTCACGCCGAGACTCAACCCGACGAAGGCTCCACGAGCATCGGCATCAAAAATCGGTGATCTCTCACCCGATAGGTAGGGG
>JAEZZG010000079.1 GCA_023442485.1 Actinomycetes bacterium
CGCATAGTGGTCTGGCTACAGGGGAAAGGCCGATACCTGTGGATTGTCCATCCGGCGGCCTCGAGGAAGACCATCAGGTTCAGTTTCGGTGCACTTCTGGTGTAGTTTTCGTGAAAACTACACCGCACTACACCAGCTTTTAACTGATATATCAGGCTTTTCTCGACGTGGTGTAGTTGGTGTAGTTTTTTTATATTAAAGTTAGATTTTACTCTTTACCTTGTAGCCCCATCCCCAAGCCCCCTACAGGCATGACAGCATGGGGAGGCCTAAAAAAATAGAAAAGTATGCACGAAAAAGTGCACCAACTACACCGATTCCCGTTTCCCTTGATATATGAGGAAAAAGTCGGTGTAGTAGCTGGTGTAGCTTGGTGTAGTTGATGCAGTTTTGGTGTAGTTTTCTACACCGCTCTTCGCGGAACTCACGTTGGATGTGGCAAAAAACGGTGTTGTTACGCGGCATTGCGGATGCTAATATTTAGGTAAGGCGTTTTTCAACGTTAGTGCCGAATTGAAAGATGCGGGATCACCCCGAGCGTGGGCGCTTGTCCAAGGGTCGTTCCCGCCGGTTAGGCCCCGGTGATGCTCCGAGATTGACTAATTGCGAGGTCAGGTTACCGAGTCGCGATCGGTGTAAAGCACAGTCGAAGTAGAACTGCCTGAATAAGAAGCCCCGAAACGCATCCCTCGCGGGGAAGCTGGGACACGTGTGTCCTGTCTTGAAGGGATGCTTCTATGACGACCTCCGTCGAAACCCCTTTGTTGCTGACGTCTGAAGCGGCAGCCAAATTGATGTCGATTTCCCCTGCCACTTTGCGTTTGTGGCGCCACAAAGGGCATGGGCCTGCGTATGTGCGTATTTCGACTGTGAGTGTGAAGTACCGCCTCGAAGATATTCAGGCCTGGATCGACGCCCACCGCGTCACCACCTCCGAGAGCGAGGTGGCGTGACGATGACACAAGAAAACGAAATCCGCCCTCTGACGCGAGATCAGGTGGCGGACAACGAATTCTTCCTCACCCATTCTATTGATCTTCCAGCCGGAAATCCAGTTTTTGATTACGAATCCGAGGCCAAGAAGTCCGCACGCGACTACAAAGCGGCCAACTTGTTCGCGGCTTTCCATTGGGGGCAGTTTATCTATGTCCCCGAGGCTGGCTGGCACGTTTACGTCCGACACGATGGACCGACACCTTGACGACAAGTTGCGTGATGCTGCGGACGCCATCTTTGCGTGGGCTGTTGAGGGTCTCAAGCGGTATCAAGACCGTGGGCACCTGGAACCGCCCGAAGCGGTCCAGGTGGCAGCTCATGAGTATCGCGATCGTGTGGACACCGTACGCCAGTTTCTCGAAGAGATGTGTGTCTGTGTGGCTGATCGGAAGATTGCGACCACGGTGACCGACGTGTTCAAGGCCTACGACCGATGGGCGCGGGACGATGTTAATTTGCGAGACTACAAGATTGGTCGCCGCCAAGACTTCACCGACGCTTTGCTGCGGCATGGCTGGGAGGCGTTGCGCACGAAACGAGGCTACCTGTGCGTGGCGAAGACCTCTGGTAACGCCCTTGCGGTGCGATCCGCGCCCTTTGTAGACAAGACGTTGGTGGACAACCAACTCGTTGATCTGTCCAATCACGTCTACAGCGCCGCTGTGCGCGAGAAAGATCAATCACAAAACTATAGCAACTCGAAAACTGACCGTGGTCATGTTTGGGTTGGGTGTGCCCGGCTAGGGTTTCATCGAGGCCGTGACGAGGGAGGCTGCCTCGAAAATCAACCACGCCTGCAGTTGTGACGATAGCTCGTAGGATTCGCCACCGTAGGCGTAGGCGGTATCATCCCCGCCCCCGTGGCCGAGGTTACAGCCAGCAGTGCGCCCATCGTCAGCGAGCGCCTCTGTGGCTGAGCTGGAACCGGAGCCGTCGTCGCAAACCCGGTCTGAACCTGCCGGGAAGAATTGCGTCACTGGATCGCGGTGATCCCACATGTAATCCGACAATGCAATCACCAGGGCGGTAGCCCGCGCCTTCGTCGCGGCACAGACCCGTTGATCGCCAGCAACCATCGCCAGGTAGCGCGCCATGATCCCGGTGAACAGCCCGCCGTCCCCAGAGCCGTGAGTGATGAGCACATCAGAACAGGGCACAGTCATTGACGACAAGGACGCCACGATGCGGTCCACGCGCGACAGACCATCCTCTCCACCCAGTCCAAGCCACGCTGCCATCGCGGTCGCCTGATTGTAGGTGTAGAGATTCTTCTCCACGGTCCCGTCGAGACGCCACCCATCCCACACCAGCCCGGTGTCGTCGTCGGTCAAGGTTGCCGACACCCACCCCATCAAGGCGCGAGCCTGAATCTCATCCCCCGTTGTCGCCCGGTACAAGGCGACTGGGCAGGTGGCGGGGGCATTGATGAAGTTGCGGTCGGTGCGCCAAAACATCCCGCCGTCAGGGGCAAGACCGGCGGAGAGGTAACGTCCGAGTTTCTGGTGTGAATGACGGACAATCTTGGCGAGGAATCCCAGCCCCAGACGTCGGTCGCAGCGTTCGAGTCTCTCGACGGCTAGAGCCAGCCAGGCCATGTCGTCGAAGTAGGAATTCCGCAACGTGCAACCATTTCGCAACCAGATGGTGGCCAGGAGTCGATGGGCGAGACGAGCCAAGGCTCGCGCACCAGACAGCGAAGAGGTGCGTTGACGCTCACACGCCATCACCATCGCGTCAATGGCATGAGCCTGCCACCAGTAGTTGAAGGCGGTGGGACGCAAGTGCTGACCCAACCGTTGTCGCAACCGCTGCCGCCAGCCTGCCCGCACCTTGGGCTGATCCGTCTCGGCTAAGACGAGGGACTTGCCCATCAGAGTCCCTGGAATCCCCATCCACCGGGTAAAGAATCGATCCGTGACGAGTTGCTGGGCCGTCTGCGCCCGCTCGGCATGACGGTTGGTGCTCATAGCTGTTTGATGACGCGGGCCGGATTCCCGACAGCAACCACATTGGCGGGAATGTCGCGGGTGACGACTGAACCAGCACCAATCACCGAGTTTTCGCCAATCCGCACCCCAGGACAAACAATCACACCCCCACCGAGCCACACGTTATCCTCGATGACGATGGGGCGCGCCGCTTCGAGCTTGGCGCGTCTTTCCTCCGGCGACAGCGGATGAATCGGAGTGAGTAACTGCACGTTGGGGCCGATCTGGCAATCATCTCCAATGGTGATCGGTGCCACGTCCAAGGCAGTCAAGTTGAAATTGATGAAACATCTAGCCCCGATTGAGATGTTCTCACCGTAATCCACCCGCACTGGAGGTAGTAGTTGGGTATCCGGGCCGATCTGGTGAAACAGTTCAGCAAGGTAGTTTTGGGCGAGCGGGTTGAGCTGCGCGTATTCCTGGGCGAAGAGATGGGTCAGATGAATCGCCTTGTCGTGACGTGCAGAATTCTCCGGGTCATCGGCGATATACCAATCCCCAGCAAGCATCCGTTCTCGGTTCGTCCGCTGATCTGTGGCGAAATAATCCTCATCCATGCCCCAGACCTTACCCGGTTTCCAGTCCAGCCCAAGCCCCAACCTCGCCGCTCCCCGACAAACTCTCCATCGCCCAAGGCCGACAGCAGCAACCAGGTCTGCGCCACCCGTCCCAGCTTTCATACCCCTAGTCAGCGCCCGAGCGACCTCCCCTAAGATGTGGAATCACACATTCAATCCAGGAGGGGCGCAATGCTGGAGCGATTGACCGAGCGTCTCGGCGTCATCAACGACTCATTAAACACCTACGTTTTAGTGGTAGCACTCATCGGTGTCGGTGTGGTGCTCACCCTCGCCCTCAGAGGCGTCCAGGTGCGCAAGTTCACCACGATGGGACGATACATGGTTGCCTCCCGAGGTGGTGCCCGAGGTGGCATCTCCTCCTTCCAGGCCTTCGCCATCGGTTTGGCAACCAGAATCGGTATCGGCAACATCACCGGTGTCGCCCTAGCCATGATCCTCGGCGGCCCCGGTGCCGTGTTCTGGATGTGGGTGGTCGCCTCCGTCGGCATGGCAACCGCTTTCTCCGAAGCCACCCTGGCCCAAATCTTCAAGATTCGCTGGAACGACTCCACCTTCCGTGGTGGCCCCGCCTACTACTTGACGCGGGGCTTCGGGTCGCGCATCTGGGGGATCGTCTACGCGATTCTCTTGATCTTCGCGATGACAGTGGCGATGCCGATGGTTCAAGCTAACTCGATCACCCTCAACTTCTCAGCCCACCATGTCCCCGTCACCGTCTCGGCGATCATCTTGACGGTATGCACTGGCCTCGTGGTTTTCTTCGGTCTTCGCGCAGTAGCGAAAACCGCCGAGATCATCACCCCGATCATGGCCCTGGTCTATGTTGTGGTCGCCCTCGTCATCGTCGTGATGAACATCCAAGCCATCCCCGCCTTCTTCATGGATATCCTGCGCTCGGCCTTCGGCGTGCACGAGGTCGTCGCAGGTGCCGGTTCCGGTATCCTCGCAGCCGTCCTCAATGGTGCCAAACGCGGCTTGTTCTCCAACGAGGCAGGCATGGGTACTAACCCCAACGCCGCCGCGACCGCCACCGTCGAGCATCCAGTCAACCAGGGTTTGATCCAATCCTTCGGCGTCTTTGTCGATACCGGGATTGTCTGTACCGCCACAGCCTTCATCATCGGCGCCTCGGGGGCCCTCCCCGTTGGCGCAGTGGTCGATCCCGATAGTGCGGCAACCCTGACCGTCAACGCCATAACCACTCACCTCGGTGACTGGATGGCGGTGCCAATGGCGATCATGGTGTTCTTCTTCGGTTACTCCTCGATCATCGGGGCGTACGCCTATGCCGAGGTCAATGTGGACTTCCTGTTCAACCGTCCCGCCAAGCACTATCTCCTCGCCGCAGTCGCGGTTATCTGCACGGCGATCGGTTCCTTCCAGAGACTCATCGTGGTGTGGACGCTCATGGATACCGCGATGATCGTGCTGACTGTGGTCAACCTCGTCGGGTTGCTTGCCATGTCCAAATGGGTTCGAGGCGCCCTCTTCGATTACGAGGACCAAGTGCGGGCTGGAATCAAACAGCCGGTCTTCATCCCGTCGAAGTCTAAGTACGTCGGGGATAAGTCCGTTCATCTGGTCTGGGACGAGTTGGCGGCAGAAGGTGAACTCGGTGAACTGCCTGCGATCTTCCAGCAGGACGCGTGAGGAATCCGCAACGGATTCAGCGGCACTGACACATTTCGTTCATTCAATGATATTAATGAGTACGAACAATTTAATGGAGAGCCCGAACTTCGTGGTGGAGCCGTGCGTCGTCACGGTTCTGCAAGAGGGAACCAGGTGAGAATCCTGGACGATCCGGTCACTGTAATCAGTAAGCGAAAGACATCCGCTGCCGCTAGGTAGGGGAGCCATTGTCGCTATCGTCTCTGACGTCGTGGGTAGGCACCAGTGTTGAGTGTGCTTGCGTTTCGTCAGCGATGGACGCGATGAGAAGGCGTTGATCGTCGAAGCTGTAAGTCAGGAAACCTGCGCGGTTCGGTCTGATGAGAGCTTCCGACGAAAGCCTCCTCATTGAACATGGTCTCTGCCTTCATCGTGGAGTTGCAGGCAGGTCCGCCGTCCTCGGTGGATGAAGTGGTCTTGTTGTGGACGTATTCGTGGGAACTCTTTCTCACACATCCACAAGAAAGGACCTGTAGATGACCGTATCTACTCTTCGTCGGAGCCTGGTCTCTCTGGCGGGTGTTGTAGTTTTCTCTGTCGCCATCGCCGGGTGTAACTCCACCCCGTCAACAACAACTACGCCGACTACAACCGCCAGTGCTGCATCGAAGCACTATCCGGTCACCATCACCACCTACAATTACAACGGTGATGAAATCCAGACCACCTACACCAAAGCCCCAGAAAAGGTGCTTGCCGTCTACCAGGGTTCAATCGAATCAATGATTGCGCTCGGTCTCGAAGACCACGTTGCCGCCTCCTATGGCCTCGACAATGAGGTCAAACCGGAGTGGAAATCTGGCTTTGAGAAGATGAAATACCACGAGGAACCCTTCGCCCCCGATAAAGAAACCGTCACCGTGCTCAAACCCGACATGATCTTGAGCTGGGGTTCGATCTTCTCAGACAAGAACCTGGGGGATGTCGATCACTGGATTTCGCAGGGAACCAATACCTACATCAACACCAATACCCGCAGATCGAGTGAGACCGCTAAGCATTCTCGCACCCTCGAAAACGAGTACACCGATCTGTTGAACCTAGGCAAGATTTTCGATGTCGAGGACCGGGCTCAAGCCTTGGTGGATCAGATGAAGAAGGAGATCACGACGACTCTGGACGCCAACAAGGGCAAAGACCCCGTCTCGGTGATGGTTGTTGAGCCGATCAACGACACCATCACCAACTATGGTGCCAGGTCATTGGCTGGCGACATGGTCACCCAGTTGGGCGGCAAACTTGCCAATCCTGACGCTGACAAGGTCGGCAAAGAGGACTTGATCGCGGCTGATCCTGACGTCATCTTCGTGGTCTACATGGCCTATGCAGGTGATGACCCGGAGACCGTCAAGAAGACACAGATGTCTGTGATCAAGGACGATCCAGCCCTGGCCTCCTTGAAGGCCGTCAAGAATAATCGCGTCCACCTGGTGATGCTCGGTGACATGTATGCCGCCGGTCCACGCACCATCGACGGGATTAAGACCTTCGCCTCGGGGATGTACCCAGGCTGATCGACCGGGACGGGCGAGGGTGTGATCAGAGTGTCCCTCGCCCGTCCCTGATTGAAGAACCACGATGAAAACTGGGCTGTTTCGAGGCAAACCCGTCTACTGGCTGACCGTGATCGGGCTTCTTATCGTCCTGCCCGTCTCAATCCTGATTGCGGTCACTTTTGGCACCGTCAAACTCGGGATCGGGCAGGTCTATGCCGAGCTGCTTACTTCGCCTTTCCAAGTCGCCAGCGGAACTAATCCACTTCATGACGTCGTGTGGCTGATCCGTCTGCCAAGGCTGGTTCTCGCCGCCGCAGTCGGAGCTGCCCTGTCGATCTGTGGGGTGGTCATGCAAGCTGTCGTCAAGAACCCGCTCGCCGACCCCTACATCCTCGGGGTTTCCTCAGGTGCCTCATTGGGGGCGACCCTGGCAATCGTGCTCGGAGTCGGCTCATTCTTAGGCAGGAATTCCATCGGGATCATGGGTTTCCTCGGGGCATTTCTCGCATCAATGGCCGTCCTCGCCCTATCCAGCATGGGTGGACGCTCCAACTCCATCAAACTTCTCCTATCCGGCCTGGCGATTGCAGCCCTGACCGGTGCCGTAGGCAACTTCGTGATCTACCTGTCTAGCGATAACGCCACCAAGGCCGTCGTCACCTGGACGATGGGGTCTCTCGCCGGAGCTGATTGGACCACCAACCTCGTCGTCACCTGCATCACCCTTGCCGGGGTGATGTTCTTCTGGTCGCAATACCGCACCCTCAATCTCATGCTCCTCGGCGACGACACAGCGATCACCCTCGGCACCGATCTGCGAATCTGGCGGATTTCTTACCTAGTGGTGACCTCTCTCATCATGGGATTTGCGGTCTACGCGTCAGGCATGATCGGTTTCGTCGGGTTGGTGATCCCTCACGTCGTCCGGATGCTTTTCGGCACCGACCACAAGAAACTCATCCCCATCTCCGCCCTTTCAGGAGCGGTCTTTCTGGTTTGGGCCGACGTGGCGTGCCGAGTCGTCTTGAGTGGTCAAGAACTACCCATCGGTGTGCTCACCGCCCTGATCGGTGCACCGATCTTCGTCTACTTGATGGCCCGAAAGCGCTACGGATTCGGCGGAGGTGAATGATGAAGATTTCTGCCAATGACGTCAAGCTCAGCTTCGGCAGCGCCCAGGTATTGCACGGAGTCGGGCTGGAGACTTCAACGAATGAACTCGTCGGCGTGCTCGGTCCGAACGGCTCAGGCAAGACCACCTTACTGAAGTGCATATACCGCACCCTCACCCCCGATTCAGGTGCCATCTTCATCGACGGCAAAGAGCTATCCGGCTATTCATACCGGGAATCCTCTCGGAAAATCGCGGTCCTCGCTCAGCACAACTTCTACAACTTCGACTTCACCGTCCACGACGTCGTGCTGATGGGGCGAGCCCCCTACAAACGTGCCCTCGACCGGGACAACGCCACCGACTACGCAATGGTGGCGAGATGCCTAGACCTTGTCGGGATGGGGGATTTCTCAGATCGCAGCTTCCGCACCCTCTCTGGTGGCGAACAGCAGCGCGTCATCCTGGCTCGCGCCCTAGTCCAAGACACCCCATGTCTAATCCTGGACGAACCCACCAACCACCTCGATATCAAGTACCAACTGCAGTTGATGGACCTGGTGTCGTCACTGGGCCGGACGGTGATCGCGGCGATCCACGATCTCAACGTGGCAGCGATGTACTGTGACCGGCTCTATCTGCTCAAGAATGGGGTCGTGGTCGCGTCAGGAACCCCCGATGAGGTGCTGACTGAGGCCACCATCGCTGAGGTGTATGAGGTTGACGCCAAGGTTTTTAGAGATGAGCAGAATATCCTGCGCATCACCTACACCCCTAGCAGGACATCATGATCGAGCGTCGTCCACCCTGCTGGCCTGCCCCCGACGCCTCCGCCCAATCCTCGGCGGTTTCATACTCGTTGAGCCGAGCCCGTCAGCTTCTAGCCGAGACTACCATCTGTTTTCGTCAAGACGCCCCAGAAGGCGACCCTTGGTATCAATGTGACCAGTTGATCACCTCCCCGCAACTGTGGCTGGACAAGATTCGGGCTGCCGCCGACTATCACCAGGTCAACTTCGGCCACCCCGTAGCGGCACTGTCATTCCAGCGCTATTGCCACCGAGTCGCCGGAATCACGGTGGGGTTGTGGCTGATGTGTGGACAATCCTTCGATCCGGCGGCAGCCAACTGCGAGTTGGCGATAGGTGACCTAGGGGTGAGTGCCTTGCGATACCGCGATCAGCACTTAGTCGTCACCGACCCTGCAACGCTGATGCAACGTCTCGTCGACGACCACCTTTACCCGGTGGCATTGATCACTCACAAAGGGGCGAAGTCGTCGCTGGGGAATCTGCGCGGGGATATGTCGGCTGGAATCGCGCTGGGTGCGGAATTCGCCTCCCACTGGCAGCCAGCCGAGGTCATCTACGCCAGGTTGCGCCCACTCCTCGACGCCCGCCCAGATTTGGACCGTCTGGGCGAATATGAAACCTACGTTGGCCCCTGCGGTGAACGGGTACGGTATGAGCGTCGATCCTGCTGCCACGCCTTCGAGGTATCCACCCAGCGTTACTGCTGCTGGTGCTCCCTGATCCCCCATGAGGAAAGGGTGCGGCGAATCACAGAATCCGTCGCCGAAGAAGGATGCTGCGCCACCTCTTGCTGAGCTGACTGCGGCCCAATAAGACTCAGCCAGGCAACCGGCCCGGCACCAGGTGCCGGTGGCTACCCGGCTTAGCACACCGGGGGGCTAGTGACTAATCCCGAGCAGGTGCTCCAGGACGGTGACCACCCCCGCCTCGTCATTGGACGGTGCCAGGTAGTGGGCGGTATCAATGATCGTCGGGTGCGCATTGGATACGGCGAAAGACCAAGTGGCGTAGGAATACATCTCGAGATCATTCAGGTAATCACCGAACACGACCGTCTGATCTGGGGTTATCCCGAGTTTGGTCTGCAATGCATCGATTCCGGTACCTTTTGTCGCCGACATGTCCATGATGTCTACCCAGTGCTGACCTGCCAGCACCACCTGATGAGTATCGGAGAATGGCTCGAAAAGCGGATAGGCGGACTCTTCGGCATCGTCAAGGTCGTAGAGGGCGATCTTGAGCACCTCGTCGTCGTAGCTGGACAGATCGTCAATCATTTGAAGAGCCGCATAGTACTTTTCAGCTTCCGTGTGGAACTGCGGAGTTGACGAGTTGATGTAGGCGCTGCGGTATCCGCACACCACCGGGTAGACCCGATGTGAGTCCCGATGGGAAGAGACGGTGGACAAGACGGCGTTGACGATGTCGGGAGTCAACGTTTTCATCTGAATCGGGGTGCCGTGGTTCATGACCAAGGTGCCATTCTCGGCGACGAAAGACATGTGATCGGCTCGACTCTCGAACATGGAGGTGAGCCTGGCAAGCTGGCGGCCAGAAGCGGGGACGAACTCGATGTCACGGCGGTGAAGCTCATCGAGTAAATCCCAGAAACGGGGCGGAAATTCGGAGCGTGAATCCAATAAAGTGCCGTCCATGTCGCACACCACCAGGCGAATGTCAGCAGTTGAGGCGCTGATCGTATTCCAAGGCTGAGCAGCCATAACCCTTCTCTCACTTCAGTGTTCGTCTGTGCGTGATCCTACCAGTTCGACTGATGGGGGTTGGGTGACGATTTCAGCAGATATTCACTGCGACACGATGTCGCTTTCTCAGTTAAGCACAATACGACTATGGAGTTACCTGAAACACACACCGGCGAAGCCGGAAACTACACCACGGCTGTCATCATCGGTGGGGGAATCACCGGGCTATCTCTGGCGGCTCAGCTTGATCAAGGAGGAGCTGATTTCGTCCTTCTCGAAAAACAAGATCGCTTCGGAGGCCAAATCAAGACCTTGAGCCGGGACGGATACCGCTTCGAGGTAGGGCCCAATACCGGATCGATTTCCACCCCAGAGGTGGTAGAACTCTTCCGCTACGCCAACCCTGACTTGCTCCAGGTCGCTGACCGCGCTGCCAAATCCCGCTGGATCTTCAAGAAGGGACGATTCCATCCTCTGCCCAGCGGGCTATTCTCGGCAATCACGACCCCGCTTTTTACCTTGCGCGATAAGTTCCGCATCCTCGCAGAGCCGCTGCGTCAATGCGGCACCGACCCAGACGAGACAGTAGGCCAACTCGCCGAACGTCGACTCGGTAAATCCTTCGTTGACTACGCCGTTGACCCATTCATTTCGGGGGTGTACGCAGGGAATCCATATCGACTCGTCACCCGTCACGCCCTACCCAAGCTCTATCGACTCGAACACGAACACGGCTCCTTCATCCGAGGAACCCTCGCCAAAGCCAGGCAACCGAAGAGTGAGCGCGACAAACTCGCCACCAAAGAGGTGTTCTCCGCCCACGGCGGGCTAGAGCGCCTTGTCGAAGCCCTCGTCGCCAGGCTCTCCGTGGCCGGAACCTTGGTCAAATCAGTGCGCAAGATTCACATCTTCGAGGCAAACCCTGCCGATCCTGGCCGCTGGAAGGTGGCATGGTCCGGCTCCGACGGTACCGTCCACCAAGTCTTTACAGATTGGGTGGTTTCGACGGTTCGCGCCGACGAACTCGTCGACGTCCTGCCCTACTCCGCCAAGAAACACGCGGCCGCCGTCGCTGAGTTACCCTACTCACCCGTCATCGAGGTCTGCGTCGGCTTCGACCATCTCCCAGATGTTGACCGCCGCGCCTTCGGCGGTCTCGTCCCCAGCGTCGAAGAAAGAGATGTGCTCGGAATCCTATTCCCCTCCTCCTGTTTTTCCGGACGCACTCCCCACCGCGACTCAGCCCTCTTCACCATCTTCATGGGAGGTATCCGTCGCGGTGAACAGATGCTCAACTACTCCGATCAAGAACTGATCAACATCGGGCTAGGGGAGTTGAAAGCGATGTTGCAGATCCCAGACGACGTCGAGCCGTCACTAACCGAGGTAACCCGATACCCAAAGGCCATCCCGCAATACCAGGCAGGCTACGAGAACATCGCGGCAGCCATCGATCGGATTCAACAAGAATGTCGGGGCTTCATCGTCGCTGGAGGTGTGCGAGACGGCATCGGCCTAGCTCATCGAATCACCCAAGGTGCCGTCATTGGGGCATCTATCCTCGACGCGATGAGAGCTGAAAGATCACGCTGATTTGCCGGACAGGAATCTCTCAGCGGTGGGGATCACCAGCGTCACCACCGCTGCGGCGAACAGCGCCAGGTTGCAGGTGTGCAGGAAGTGGAGCCCTTCGACGCCGGCGGTTATATCGCGGACGGTGTCGAAAGGCGTTGTCGTGATCACCAATATGCACCCGATGAAGAGGGAACGCGGCAGACGTCCCTTCTCCGCGACTGGGACCGAGAGGAGGTGCTTCCATTTCTTCAGATAGGGATTGACCGTCTCTGACTGGCCGGGTAGCCACGAGAGGGCACTATTCTTGAGCGTCGCCTTGCGTGCGGCTACCCGAGCCCTCCTCTGCTTGAAGGATTCGATTTGTCGCCCCCATTTGCTCGCCCCCACCGTCATCAGGATCGTCCCGCAGGTATAGCAAGCCAGGATCGGCCACACCAGTGAACCGAAGAGGAGGTTCCACGCCGCTTTTTCCACGACGGTGAAGGCGATAAACAACAGCGAGAGCAAGAAGATTTGCGGGGCCGAGACGATGTAGATCACTCGAATCAAGATCAGATCGAAAACTCTGGTGCGATCCCATTCCCTGCCCGTGACGATGACGGATCGGCTGGCCCTGTCGTCTTTGTCCTTAGCCGAGAAGCCGGAGCGGTTGGAAGGTGCGGATGAGCCTTGGTTGGCGGTCGGGGCCGGTGCTTGGGTCGGATAGGGACGGTGAGGTGTCGGCGGCGGCCAAGGCCATTGACTATTTTGCTGGACCGGCGAGCCGGGAACGGACGCCGAGGTTTGCCCGAGATTCTTACGAATGGTTCGTGGCCTGCCATCTTGATTCATCACCATCAACGACCTCCCTGTGCACACCACTTTAGCTAATCGGATGTGGCTCGATCCACAGTTGTTCCCGGGTCGCGGTATCGTGGAGGCCATGGCTGAAGAATTTGAGGATAGAAACCGCGAAGGCTGCTGCCGTCACCGTCAAGAACCCAGTGACGGCGGTGACCTTCGCGAACAAAGGATAAATTTGACTCCCCAGGCCGCCGAACCCGATGAGTCAGGAGCGCCTGCCCGCCACGGCCATCATGGTCACCATGGCCACCACGGATGCCAGGGGAAACACGGTAAAAGCGGTTCACATGGCCACGCCGAGGACCACGGTCATCGGGGAGACGACGAAGGTGACCACGGGAAGGGCCGTCACGGTAAGTGCCACAAGAAAGACCGTTGCCGCCACCGTCAGGTCGGTGACGGTAAGCCCGAACCGAAGGATGACTTCGTCTCGTCGAAACACCAGATCGTCCTCGACGGTGAACGGATCAGCTACACCGCGACCACGGGACGCATGGTTTTGCGTGAAGAGGAATATAACAAGAAGGGCGAATTCGTCGGTTTCAAGCCCCGCGCCCAGCTCTACATCACGTCCTATGTTGTCGATTCTGACGTCAGACGCCCGGTTACCTTCGCCTTCAATGGTGGCCCAGGGTCATCCTCGGTGTGGCTACACATGGGCCTGCTCGGTCCCCGTCGTGTTGTCTGCGGAGATGTCGGCAACCTCTCTAAACCACCTTATGGGATCGTCGACAACGAAGACTCATTGCTGAAGGTATCCGACCTGGTGATCATTGATCCGTCGACCACCGGCTACTCCCGCTCGGTTGAAGGGACGAAACCCGACGATTATCTCGGGTTCAAGGGTGATATCGAATCCGTCGCTGAGGTGATTCGGCTGTGGGTGACTCGTAACAAGCGCTGGCTATCGCCGAAATTCATCGCAGGGGAGTCCTACGGCACCATCCGCGCAGCCGCCCTGGCTGACTATCTGCAGCAAGAATGTTCGATGTACCTGAACGGGCTGATGTTGATCTCGTCCTGCCTGGATTTCAACTCGCTGGACTTCTCCACCGACCGCTCCTACGTCGATTTCTTGCCGACCTACGCCGCGATCGCTTGGTATCACGGCAAACACGAGGGACGTTCGCTTCACGACGTCATTGACGAAGCCCGCGAATATGCCGACCGCGAGTTCGGCTGGGTGCTCAATCGTGGCAACCGCCTCACCGAGGAAGAGCGCGCCGCCGCTGTCCGCAAGGTCGCCCAGTTGACCGGCTTGTCTGAACGCTACGTCGATTACTCCGATCTGCGGATTGAGCACATGCACTACTTCGCAGAGTTGCTCCGCGACGAGGGGCTGTGTGTGGGGCGTCTGGATTCACGTTTCACCACGCCGTTGCGGTCGAGATTGCAAGAGACGATGGAGGTTGATGCCCTCGACGCCAATACCTCAGGATCGTACATCGCTGCTTGGCACCACTACGTCCGTGACGAGTTGAACTATGAAAACGACTCTCCCTACCAGGTCTTTTCCGATATTGCCTGGAAGAAGTGGTCCTATAAGGAGTTCGAGGGGCGTTCGGTATCTGTCGTGGATAAGTTGGAATCGGCCCTGCGCACCAACCCGGATCTGCAGATCCAGGTGCAGTACGGCTACTTCGACGGTGGCACGCCGTTCTTTTCGGCTGAAGACGTGATCGCCCATCTCAAACTCCCCAAGGGGTTGGAGAAGAACTTCGAGCACAAGTATTACGAGTCTGGTCACATGATCTACATCCACGAAGAGTCGAGGAGTCTAGAGGCGCGAGACATGGCGGACTTCATCAAGCGTCACTCCAATATCTAGCCCTTCGCCAGACCCACCACGTCACTTAAACCTAAGGCCGTCAGCGCTGAGATACGCTGACGGCCTTGACAGTTTTATGTTGTCGACGAAGGCGCTACGCCATGGTGCGTATATGGGCGCACAGGGACTCCACCGAGTTCTTCGCGTCACCGAGAAGCATCGCGACATTCTCGTAGAAGAACATCGGGTTATCGACGCCGGAGTAGCCGGAGCTGAAGGAGCGCTTCAACACCACGACTTGACGGGAATTCCAGACTTCGAGCACAGGCATACCTGCGATTGGCGAGCCCGGAACGAAGGCCGCTGGGTTGACGGTGTCATTGGCGCCAATCACCAAGACCACGTCAGTATCAGCGAAGTCGTCATTGATCTCATCCATCTCCAACATGATGTCGTAGGGGATATTTGCCTCGACCAGCAACACATTCATGTGGCCGGGCATGCGTCCCGCGACGGGGTGAATGGCAAACCTGACGTTGACGCCACGCTCGCGAAGGAGTTCGGTCAACTCCGCCACGGGGAACTGGGCCTTGGCAGAGGCCATCCCGTAACCGGGCGTGATGATCACACTTCGAGCGTGGGAGAGCCACTCCGTCACCTGCTCGACGTCAGAGATATTCGGGGTCAAGGGGTTGCCGTCCTCGTCAACCCCGATCACCTGGCCGGAACCGCCTGAGTCGGTACCGAAACCGCCGGTCAAAACACCGAGGATGGAGCGGTTCATGCCGCGCGCCATCACCAGGGACAAGATGATGCCGGAGACGCCGACGATGGTGCCCGCGACGATGAGAAGATCCTCGCTTAGTGCGAAGCCAGTCAAGGCACCGGCCCAACCCGAGAAGGAGTTGAGGAAGGACACGACGACTGGCATGTCGGCGCCACCGATGGCGAATACCCAGACGAGGCCGAAGGCAAGACCAGCGAAGAAGGTGAACATCAACGCGAAGATATTCGGGCTGAGCACATGCCAAACCAGCATCCCGATGCTAAGCAGCCCCAAAGCGATCATGATCAGCTCGCGGTTCGGCAGCAGCACTGGGGTGCCCTTGATCCGTTCAGCGAGTTTGAGCCAGGCCACCACCGATCCAGAGAAGGTGACGGTGCCGACAATCACTGCGGCCCACACCTCGATGGAGTGAACCGTGGCCATCGATCCAGAGTAGCCGGCGTAGTTGGTCGTCAAGTAAGAGTTCAACCCGACCAGGGCAGAGGCAAGGCCGCCGAATGCGTTGAATAGGGCAACTAGACCGGGCAAGCCCGTCATCTCCACCTTGAAGGAATACCATAGCCCGATCGCCGCGGCGATCAGGAGGGCGACGATCAGCAGAACCAGGCCCACGACGTCTAACTTTGGGGTTCGGCTGAAGGTGTAGAGAGAGGTCGCCAGAACCGCCAAGCCCATGCCGACGATACCGTAGAGGTTGCCGAATCGGGCGTTCTCCTGGTGGCCGAGACCGACGATCGCCAGGACGAAGAAGAGGGATGCAAGGATGTAGATCCCGAGAATCAGTTGGCTAAGCATCAGTTACCCTTCCTAAACATCTGAAGCATCCGCTGGGTGATGGCGAAACCACCGAACATATTGATGCCAGCAATGATGATGGCGATGAAGGCCAAGATCTTCACCGCGATCGAATCATGGGTGAGCTGGGTGATCGCGCCCACGATGGTAATGCCGGAGATGGCGTTGGACACTGACATCAGCGGTGTATACAAGGCAGGTTCGACATTAGTAATGACGTAGTAGCCAACGATGCAGGCAAGACCGAAGGTCATGATGTGGCCGAGGAAGGGCAGCGGAAGCACCATGGCCAGTAACAGCCAACCAAGGCCGAGCGCCGTGATAGCCCCAAACTTCTGGCCGCCACTGAGCTGGATGGTTTGACGTTTCAGTGACGCGGGCTCTTCGGGGACTGTCACAGACGATAGTTTCGACGTCGCCGCCGATACCTTAATTTCCGGCGGCGGGAAGGTGACATTGCCGTCGCGTGAAATCGTCATCGACCGCAGCACTTCGTCGTCGAAGTTGACGTCTGCCTGGCCGTCCTTATTCGGAGTCAATAACTTGACCAGGTTGACGATGTTATTGCCATACAGCTCCGAGGCTTGGGCTGGCATTCGCCCGGCCATATCGGTGTAGCCGACGATGGTGACCTGGTTAGCGGTGGTGACCACTCGTCCTGGGATGGTGTCTTCACAGTTGCCACCACCCAAGGCGGCTAGGTCGACGATCACCGAGCCAGGTTTCATCGACGCCACCATCGCGGAGGTGATCAACTTCGGGGAGGGACGGCCTGGGATGGCGGCAGTCGTGATGATGATGTCGACCTCTTTGGCGGTCTTCTCGTAGAGTTTTGCCGCGCGAGCGTTGTAGTCGTCGCTCATCTCCTTGGCGTAGCCGGTGGCGGATACCTCGGCGTCGGAGTCTTCGACATTGAGGAAGGTGCCGCCCATGGATTCAACTTGGTCGGCAACCTCAGGACGGGTGTCGGTGGCAAAGACCTGCGCCCCCATGGAATGAGCGGCGCCGATCGCGGCCAGACCAGCCACGCCTGCACCGATCACCAATACCTTGGCGGATGGAATCTTCCCGGCAGCAGTGACCTGCCCGGTGAAGAACCGGCCGAAGGCGTGGGAGGCTTCCACGACGGCGCGATAACCGGCGATATTGGCCATCGAACTCAACGCGTCGAGGGACTGAGCGCGCGAAATCCTGGGCACCATATCCATTGACATTGCGGTGATGTGACGTTGGGCCATGATCGCCGCGACGTCAGGGTTTTGACGAGGGGCATAGAAGGCGACCGAGATTGCCCCTGGCCGCATCATGTCTAGCTGATATGGTTCGGGTTGGGAGAAGGTGACGACGATATCTGAGGCCCAGGCTTCCTCGGCGCTGACGATCTGTGCGCCAGCAGCCATGTAGGCATCATCGGAATAGTCGGCGTCAACCCCGGCTGAGCGCTCAACTGCCACCTCATAACCGAGTTTGATCAACTTCGGCACGGTTGTTGGGGTAGCAGCGACGCGGCGTTCACCGGATGGACGTTCAAGAGGGATACCGATTCGCATGTCTCTTAACCTATTCTTAAACGGGGGATAACTCTCTTCAGCCCGCAAATTGGGATCAACGTGCGCAAATATATCCAGCCGGGGTGACGGGGAAGAGGTAGTCACAAGGGTGTGGGTGGCGTCTGGCGGCACCGGAGTCGCTGTCGTTGAGCTAAGACTTAAATGCAAGTGCCCCCAGCCACATCAGGCCGGGGGCACTAGAGGCTGCCAGATTTGGATGCTGCCAGGCTAAGGTTCAACTGTGACCTTGATCGCCTCACCCTTCTTCACGATGTCGAAGGCACTCATCACGTCGGCCAGCTTGATGTGGCGGGTGATCAAATCTTTGACCGGCACCTGACCGGAAGCGATGTAGGCCAAGGCTCGGCGGTTGTGTTCCGGTGCAGAGCCGTTAGCCCCGTGAATGTGCAACTGGCGGTAGTGCACGAGGTTGGAATCGCAGGTGATGGTCGGATCGTTCTTCGGCAAACCGCCAAAGAAAGAGATCCGTCCGTTCCTTGCAGCCATTGCGATAGCTTGCTCTTGGGTGATATTCGCCGGGGTTGCCGTTATCACCACATCGGCTCCACGCCCGCCGGTTAGTTTCATCACTTCGTCAACCACATCGACCTGAGACGAATCGATAATGAAATCCGGTTTTACCGCTTCGGCAGACATCTTCAGGCGCTGGGAATTGATGTCCACCATCGCTATCTTGCCGACCTTGTGTACACCTCGGGCAATACGGGTGTGCATACATCCAATCGGTCCAGCCCCAAAGATGACGACGAAATCCCCGGCTTCTATACCGAGCTGTTCTTGAGCATTGATTGCACATGCGAACGGTTCTGCCGCTGAGGCTTCGTCATAGCCAACCGTGTCGGGAATGATATTCAGCCCGTCCACTGCCAGCACCTGCTCGGGGATAATCATATATTCGGCAAAACCGCCGTCGTATTGATAACCCATCGAAGTCTGGTTCTGGCAAACCGCCATCCAGCCCTTCTCGCACTCATAACATTTCCCACAAGGCACAGCGGCGATGCACTGAACTCGCTGACCCACCTGGAAGTTGCCGCGCGCTCGTGACCCTACCTCGACGATCTCACCTGCGACCTCATGCCCCATCGTGGTCACGCGCGTGATGTTCACATGCCCGTTGGCGTAGATTTTGACGTCTGTGCCACAAGTTGAACAGTTCTTGACCTTAATCTTGATCTCGCGTTCCCCACATTCAGGCTCGGGAATATCTTCGAGTCTGACATCCCCTGGGGCATAGAATCTCAATGCCTTCATCATTCTCTTCTCTCAGTTTTTGGCCATTACTTACTAATCTTGCGGGCTGAGCAAGGCTCGAACCTGCTCAATATCCTTGCTTGTCTGCAACACTTCGACCTTGTCTTGCCGCACCAAAACCTGGGCTAGCTGAGCGAGGATACCCACATGCTCATCGGTCGACGACGCAATCGCCACCACGAGTTTGACCTCGTTGCCGTCCCAATTCACCCCGTCTGGATACTGCAAAACCGCCAAGGCAGTACGTTTGATGTGTTGACGAGACGCATTGGTCCCGTGAGGGATAGCGACTCCGTTATCCAGATATGTAGAGATTTCTGTTTCCCTAGTAAACATTGCGTCAACATAGTCGGTAGAGACAGCCCCTTGTTTGACTAATAACTCTCCAGCTCGCCTAATGGCCTCCTCCTTCGATTCGCTGACTAAGCCGAGCCGGATCGCTTCGCCAGACAGCAAAGCTGCAACGTCACCGGTACTTGTCTCTCGAGTCAAAGCCGGTTTTGAGGACGCTCCCGTCCCAGCATCCACACCGTTGGCTTGAGCAACGATTCGTTCAACGTGGTCGAAGGCCGGGTCACTGGTGTAGGAATCGAATGCAATCACGGTGGCGTTCGGGTTGGCCTTGCGAGCCCGTTCAGCCAAACCGGACTGCGTCATCACAAGCCTCGCGTCGCTAGGGATTCTGTCAATCGGGGTGTGAGTAACCTCGACGTGGTAAGGGGCCAGCTTCTTCTTCATTACGGAAGAGACCATGACTGACGATCCCATTCCTGCGTCACAAGCGATGTACACCCGAGACAAGGAACCTAAATCAAGTGCAGACGGGTCAACTGTGTCTGCAACCTCAGCCTCATCATCTGCGCCGCGTCCAAACTTCAACAACACTGAACACACCACAAACGAAACCACCGCTGCCGACCCCACGGTGGCTAGCATCGGGACAAACCCTCCCGCCGGTGTTACCGCGATGTAGGCCAAGATCGACCCGGGAGATGCTGGCGCAACCAGGCCAGCTCCCAGGGAAGAGCCCACGAGTAGGCCTGTCACTGACCCCAAAATGGTTGCCACAATGGTGATTGGTTTCATCAAGACGTAGGGGAAGTAGATCTCGTGAATACCGCCGAAGAAATGAATCACCAGCGCGCCACCGGTTGCGGGACGCAATTTCTTGGGGCCGAACAACATGAAGGCTAGTAGTAGTCCCAGGCCAGCGCCGGGGTTTGACTCAATCATGAATAGGATCGACCGCCCCGTCTCTTGGGCTTGCTGCGCGCCAAGTGGCGAGAAGATGCCGTGGTTGATGGCGTTATTGAGGAACAGCACCTTGCCCGGTTCAACGAGTACGCTCACCAGCGGGAGTAGATGGGCGTCGACGAGTGTTTGCACCCCCTTTCCGAGTAGAGTTACCAGGGTTCTGACTGCTGGCCCGATGGCGTAGTTGGCCGCGATGGCCAACACCATGCCCAAGATTCCGGTTGAGAAGTTGTCAACCAGCATCTCAAAGCCGGCTTTGACTTTGCCGTTGATGAGCTGGTCGAACTTCTTCAAGATCCAGGCAGCTAGCGGGCCGACGATCATTGCGCCCAAGAACATCGGCATTTCCGCACCCACGATAACGCCCATGGTTGCGATGGTGCCGATCACCGCGCCGCGCTGTCCGTGCACCAGATTGCCGCCGGAGTAGGCGATGAGCAGAGTGAGCAAGTAGGTCAGCATCGGCGAGATCATCGCCGCCAGGTGATCGTTAGGAGTCCAGCCGGTTTTCAAAAAGAACGCGGTGATCAGACCCCAGGCGATGAATGCCCCGATATTGGGCATGATCATGGATGCCAAGAATCCGCCAAAGCGCTGAACTTTCGCCCGCAATGATGGCCCTTGCAGGTTTTTATTGACTCTTGCGTCAGGCAGTACTGTCATGTGGTCTTCCTTCGTTGGTGGACAGGAGTCCAGCTTTGATCCAGACGCAACGGTGCGCCTGGGTTGAGGAAAGGTGAAGCCCTTCAAACGAATGTGGGATTATGTTGTTGTCGAACCCGATAATGTGGTTATGCCTTTACCTTTGCATGACGAAACGGTAAAGTCAACATAAATCCAAGTTTACTCACATAAACAAAGATCGCGGGGAAGGGTGAGTAGTGATGTACGCACCGGAGAGGCAGCAGGCGATCGTTGACCTAGTCAACCGCCTAGGCAGGGTAAGTGTGACCAAGTTGGCGGATGACTTTCAGGTCACCGCTGAGACCATCCGTAGAGACATGGACGCGCTTGAAGCTGCCGGAGCGATCTGCAGGGTGCACGGTGGAGCCATCCCGGTTAATGCGGTGCGCAAGCCAGAAACCAGAGTCGATGACCGAGAAGCGACTCATCTAGAGGCCAAGCAGGCAATCGCTAGGGCTGCGCTACGTCTTGTCCCCGACCACGAAGACGCAACAATCCTGCTGGATTCGGGAACGACGACCGCCCGATTGGCGCAACTTCTTCCCCCTGGGCGGCTCCGAACAGTAGTGACCAACTCGGTGCCGATAGCGTCCTTCATCGCAGCTCACGATTTAGCGCAGGTTCAACTCGTTGGCGGACGAGTTCGTGGTCTGACTCTCGCATGCGTGGGCGCAGACACCGTAGCCGACCTCCAGCGTCTGAGCGTCAACACCGTTTTTCTCGGAACTAACGGCTTCAGTGCCCATCGAGGATTCACCACCCCCGACCCGTCCGAAGCCGCAGTAAAGGCGGCAATGCTTCACTGTGGGCACCGCGTGGTGGTCTTGGCGGATTCTTCGAAGATCAATACCGACTATTTGGTCTGCTTCGCAGACATCGATGACGTTGACGTCGTAGTCACTGACTCAGCGGTGTCGCAGGCTCAGGTGCAGCAACTGCAGAATCAAGGAATTGAGGTTGTCGTAGCATGATTATCACTTTTACCGCTAACCCCAGCTTGGACCGCTCCGTATGCCTGGCCGAACCATTGGCGAGGGGAGAGGTTCAACGGGCCGATTCGTCGATGCAACAAGCTGCCGGCAAGGGGATCAACGTCGCCGCAGTTCTCGCAGAATCAGGAATCGACACCACCGCAGTGGTAGCTTTTTCCGATCCAGGTTTTGCGGAACTCTTACACACTCAACGTCCCGCAGTCTCCCTAGTGAGTCCGACATGTAGCCACATGGTGAGAGTGAACACAGCTATCACAGAATCCGACGGCACCACCACAAAAATCAATGAACCTGGGCCACTTCTGTCTGCCGCAGATATCGCCGCTGGAACAGCGACAGTGGTGGAACAAGTGCTGGCATCTCAGGCCTCTTGGCTGGTATTTAGCGGTTCACTCCCGCCAGGAGACACCGCAGATTGGTACGCCAACATCATCGCGGAGGTGGCTGGAAGTGGTTGCCTCATTGCGGTGGACACGTCTGGGGCGGGATTGGATCGAGTGGTCGCAGGACTGGCGGTCAACCCTATCGATTTGATCAAACCGAATAGTGACGAGTTGGCCCAGCTCACAGGAAAGAATGCGGCGGACTTTGAAGCTGACGCCGCAGCCGGTCATCTTGACGACATCGTTGAAGCTGCTTTGAGCCTGCATAGCCGAGGAATTGCCAATGTGCTGGTCACGTTGGGGGCAGCCGGGGCGTTACTGGCTTGTGGAGAGGGGGTCTGGTATGCCCAGGCGCCAAAGGTGAACGTGGTGTCGACTGTCGGCGCTGGGGATTCGTCGGTGGCAGGATTCATCCTGGCTCATCACCACGGTGCAGGCCCAGGAGAGTGTCTGGCGACTGCGGTTGCCTATGGGTCAGCGGCGGCCTCCTTACCCGGCACTACCTTGCCGGGGCCTATGGACGTGTCTGTAGATCAGGTGCGTGTCAGTCAACTCCGTTGAAGGCTCCGCAGTGGTCCTATCTACGTAGGAGAGCAGGGGAGGCACATCACTCGCTGTGTCCAAGGACATCCCCGTCTAGCGAATAAACCGAGAATGACTAGGTCACTCGATTGACTTGGTGATTGTCTGTCAGCGATTGTCGATGGTGATATTTGTGCCTAGGTTTTGCGTAGAACAGGATGCGGTCGACCTGAGCTGTCGTCTAGGTTCAGTTACTGTTTGATCACGCAACCGTAGCTTTTCGGTCACACCATGATTACGATTGCGCAACAACTGGCTGGGTTTTCGACGCTCATTGTGGCGGTGGCGTCGTCATCAAGAACCTTGTGGTGCGGCCGCGTGTGCGGGTGG
>JAEZZG010000019.1 GCA_023442485.1 Actinomycetes bacterium
ATCCTGATTACTGGACGGGTGTTCCAGCTTCAAGCCCTTGACGCTAACGCCTATGCCAAACAAGCGGTCAAGAATATGACCACAACCAAGACGGTCACGCCGAATCGTGGCAAGATCACCGATCGCAACGGCGTCATTTTGGCTGAGACGCAGCCCGCCGTCCGCGTCTTCGCTGACCCGAAGATGATCTCCACCAACGGCTACAACCTAGACAAGATGGACGCCGAGCAGAAAGCCAAGGCCGAGCGGGCAGCGTCCGAGATCGCCGTGATCTTGGCCAAACATCTTGGCGGCTCGTCCGGGGATTATATGGCGGCGCTCACCGCAAAGTCCGGTGATGACTACGTCCAATACAAGGTGGTCAAGCGTAAGGTGCCCACCGCCACCTACCAGGCGATCCGTGCCGACATGGTTGCCGGGGGTTGGTCGGGAATCTTCTCCGAGACCGATCCGATTCGGTCCTACCCGCAGGGCACGGTCGCTGCCAACGTCCTCGGCTTCGTCAATGGTGAAGGCGTGGGTGCCTCCGGGATGGAATACGCCTACAACTCGTCACTGGCCGGTATCGAAGGGCTGATCTCCTACGAATCCTCGGCCTACGGGCAGATTCCGCTAGGTGATTCCACGATCACCCCTGCCGTCGACGGCGTGAACTATCAGCTCACTATCGACTCCGAAATGCAGTGGCTGGCCGATCAACGCACCGCCCTAGCAGTCAAGAATTCCAAGGCTAGTTGGGGGGCGACGATCGTCCTCAACGTCAAGAACGGCGATGTGCTGGCGATGTCGAACTATCCGACCTTTGACGGTAACGACCTCAGCGATGCCTCCGTCGAGAACATGGGCAACCGGGCGATCACCGATGCTTACGAACCTGGCTCAGTGCAGAAGGTCGTGACGATGGCGATTCTGGCCAACGAAGGGTTGGTGACCCCCGACACTGTCGTTACCATCCCCAAGGAGATCAAGTCGGGCGGTAGCTGGATTCGCGACGCCTTTAGCCACGGGGAGATTCGCCTCACCGCGCGAGGTATCATTGCGCACTCATCCAATATCGGCACCGTCGAGCTGGCCCGTCTGCTGGATAAGGACAAGTTCGTCGAGTATCTGAAGGCTTTCGGTTATGGGAGCTCAACCAATCTTGGGCTACCCGGTGAGGCTAGCGGCTATATCGCTGGGGCCGACATGCCCGACTACACCCGCGATCAAATGTCCTTTGGCCAAGCCCTGTCGGTGACGGCTATCCAAGAGGCCGCCGCCGTGGCGGCTGTCGTCAATGGCGGCGTCTACTATCCGCCGCGCATCATTCAGTCGTCTACCTCGCCGACGGGTGAGACGGTGGAGATGGAGAAGCGGGAACCTAGACGAGTGATCAGCCCGGAAGCGTCCAAGATGGTCGTGGACATGATGGAGGCCGTCATCGCCCATAAGCCTTACGACAAGTACCGCACCATTGAGGGTTACCGGATGATCGGCAAGTCCGGTACTGCGCAGCGGTTCAACGCTGAAACCAAGAGTTACAAGGGATTCACGGCTTCCTTTATCGCGGCTGCCCCGGCTGAGGACCCGCAAATCCTGATCTACACGGTGCTTGATAACCCGAGCAATGGGCACCATGGTTCACAGATCGCCATGCCGGTCACCAAGGACCTGATGCAGATCGCACTGCCGCGCTACTCGGTACTGCCGACGGCAGATATTCCCCCATACACCAAACCTCTCGAGCCCGAGTCGTGAGTGTGGCGATGAATGACGGCGATGACAAGGCGAAAGCCTCTGGCAAGAGGGGAGGACTGCGTCCCGATCATGTCGAAACTCGGCTACTCGGTGATCTCCTGCCTTCCTTGGCAGGCAGGGACGAGACTTTGCCGGAAGTACACGGTGATGTCGCAGGATGTGTCGTCTGCGACATTAGCTTAGATTCACGCGCGGTAACCCCAGGGTCGATCTACGCGGCATTGCCCGGCACCAGAGCGCACGGAGCTGACTTTGTTGCAGATGCGTTGCGTTGCGGGGCGGTTGCGGTCCTGACTGACCGGGAAGGGTGGCGTCGGCTGCAATCGCAGACGGATGGTGGAGACGGCCTGATCCGCGATAGTGGTGTGGTCGGCGAAGGCGGCACTGTTGCTGATGCTGGAGTACCCGTCGTGGTCACCGACAATCCGCGTCAGGCCATGGCGATCCTGGCGGCAGAGATTTTCGGGCACCCTGACACCTTGATGACGACCTTCGGCGTCACCGGAACTAACGGCAAGACAACCACCGCGTTCATGTTGGAAGCTGCCTTGAAATCGAGGCACCGGGTAGCAACGATCGGCACCCTCGGATTCCGGGTCGGCGGCGAAGAGCTGCACTCATCGCGCTCGACGATCACCACGCCGGAATCATGCGACCTCCAGGCCCTACTCGCCGTCATGGCAGGTCGTGGCGCTGACGTTCTCGCCATGGAGGTGTCCTCACACGCACTCGTCCTGGAGCGGGTCCGCCCGATTCGTTTCGACGTCGCAGCCTTCACCAACCTTGGCCGCGACCACCTCGACTTTCACCACACCATCGAGGACTACTTCGAGGCCAAAGCCCGTCTGTTTGACGATGAATACTCAGCCCGCCAGGTCATCAGCATCGACGACCCGTGGGGAGCCGAACTGGCCCGCAGGTTGCGAAAGCGTTGCGCGAACTTCGTCACCACCGGATTCAACCCCCAAGCGGATTACCGAATTGAAAGCTACCGTCCCACACCCAGCGGCGGGACCGAGGTGCAACTCGTCACCCCCGATGGGCCTCGGCAGTGCGAGCTGATCATGCCCGGCAAGTTCAACGCGCGCAACGCCGCCACCACCATCGCGATGGTAGCCAGCGCCGGATTGGATGTGGACCAGGCCATCGACGGGCTAGCCCATGCCTGCGTCCCAGGACGAATGCAGCTCGTTCAACTAGGCAGCGCGGCGCCTGCAGTCTATGTGGACTTCGCCCACACCCCTCAGGCGATGGAGTCGGCGCTGACTACCGCCCGAGAGATGTGCCCGGATGGGCGACTCATTTCAGTTTTTGGCGCTGGAGGTGACCGCGACCGCCACAAACGCGAGCCGATGGGGCGCGTTGGTGCGATGTGCTCGGACCTGGTGATCGTCACCGACGATAATCCTCGCTCTGAAATACCCGAACAGATTCGTGCAGAGGTGATTGCCGGCGCCAGGGAATGCCCGTCCACAACGGTCGATGTCATCGATGGTGGGGGACGCGCGGCAGCTATCTCACTTGCCCTGTCAATGGCTAAGCCAGGCGATGTCGTGGCAATCTTGGGGAAGGGACACGAGAAGGGCCAGATTATCGGCGATACCGTAGTGCCCTTTGACGATGTGGCCGAGGTGGAGTCGGCTTGGGGAAGGATTCACCGAGAAGGGGTATGCCAGAAATACAGCCCAGCCCACGTCCAAGCAGGTGAGGAGGAGAGCCGATGAGAAACTATCGCGCAGCGCAACTGGCCAAATTCGCTGGAGCCAAGATCGTCGGTGATGGTGACGTGGAGGTCGGCCCTGACGTGGTTATCGATTCCCGCCAAGCCACCCCGGGCTGCCTTTTCGTGGCCTTCCCCGGAGAGCATGTGGACGGGGCAGACTTCGCCCCGGCAGCTATCCAGGCGGGTGCCGCAGCGGTGCTCTCCCATCGTGACCTCGAGGTCGACGTCCCCGTTCTCGTCGCGGACGACCCCACCCAGGCCCTAACTCGGATCGGTCAGGCAGTCGTGGCGGATAGCGGGCAGCTCACCGTGATCGGGCTGACCGGCTCGTCCGGGAAGACCACCACCAAAGACATCCTCGGCCAAATCCTGAGTCTAGATGGCCCCACGGTCGCGCCCGCAGGATCACTCAACAACGAGATCGGGGTGCCACTGACGGCCTGCAAGGTCGATGATTCAACCCGCTACCTCGTTGCTGAGATGGGGGCACGCGGCATCGGTCATATCCGTTGGCTATGCGGGATCGTTCCGCCACAGATTTCAATGGTGATCAACGTCGGCCACGCCCACATCGGTGAATTTGGTTCCCAAGAGGTGATTGCCCAAGCCAAGTCGGAGATCGTCGAATGTCTGGGGGCTGACGGGATCGCCGTCCTCAACGCTGACGACCCCCTCGTCGCCCAGATGAGTGCGAAGGCTCGGGCACGGGTATTCTGGTTCGGGTTTGGCATCCCCGACGACTACGCCCACGTTCAGGAAACGCCCGGGACGGTGCTGGTTCAAGCCGTCGATATCACCGCTGACCCTTATCAACGTCCCCGCTTTACCCTGGTGATTCACCGAGTGAGCGAAACCGGGTGGGAGTCACAGTCCTACCCCATCGCCTTGAAACTGATCGGTTCCCACATGGTGGTTGATTCGATGGCTGCTGTTGCGGCGGCGCTGGCGGCTGGGGTTGCCCCAGAGACGGCGGCGGCAGGTCTCAACGGCGCCAGAACCCAGTCACGAATGAGGATGGACTTGATTGAGTTAGCGAACGGGGCTGCGATTCTTGACGATTCCTATAACGCCAATCCGGACTCGATGGCCGCTGCCTTGCGAACCGTCGGGGAGATGAAGGCCGCCCCGGCCCCGAAAGAGGCCACCCCCGCTGTCAACCGGTTGATTGCTGTGCTTGGCGACATGCTCGAACTAGGTCCAGACGCACCCGGCTACCACCTTCGCGTCGGCGAATTGGCCGCAGAAGCAGGATGTGACCAGGTGATCGCCGTCGGAGAGTACGCCGCCGACATCATCTCTGGGGTTGGGGATCGCGCAGACGCCGTCATCGCTGGTGACGTGGAGCAGGCTGCGGCCTTGATTGATCTTGAACCCAATGACCTGGTCTTGATCAAGGCTTCGCGAGGCCTAGCTCTCGACCGAGTGGCCAGGCGTCTTGAAGCGCGCTATGGTCGATCTGGCCAGCTCAGTGATGATCCGACGATCTCGGCCAGCGCTGATGGTTCCGCTAACCCCACCGTCACTGCCGGAGTTCACCCAGGAGAATCACGATGAAGAATGTCCTGCTATCTGGTGGTCTCGCCTTCATCTTGTGCATCATCGGCACCCGATTCGTGATTGCTTTCCTTGCCAAACATGGCTACGGGCAGTTCGTGCGCGATGACGGGCCGAGCGCCCACCACGTCAAACGCGGCACCCCGTCCATGGGCGGCATCGCCATCGTCGTGGCGGTGATCTTGGCTTACTTCGGTGCCCACCTGATCACCTGGACCAGACCATCCGTCTCGGGTTTCTTGTTGCTCGGTTTGATCTTCGCGACGGCACTGATCGGTTTCGCCGATGACTTCACCAAGATCCGGAAAAGACGCTCCCTAGGGTTGACTGCTCGAGGGAAAATGATTGCTCAGGCTTTGGTGGGCGGTGTCTTCGGCTTCTTGGTTTTGCAATTCCCCGATAGCCACGGGACCACCCCCGGCTCGTCCTATGTGTCTGTATTCCGCGATATTGAGTGGCTGAAACTACCGCTCGTGCTCGCCATCATTTGGATCACCCTCTTGGTTATTTCCACCTCTAATGCCGTCAATCTCACTGACGGTTTAGACGGGTTGGCGACCGGCTCATCGGCTATGGTGTTCGGTGCCTACACCTTGGTCAATATCTGGCAGTTCAACCAGAGGTGCTCCGCAAAGGGAGCTGTGTCTCCGCTGATCTTCGACGGCCAGTGTTATGTGGTCCGTAACCCGCTCGACCTGGCGATGATTTCTTTGGCTTTGTGTGGGGCTTGTTTCGCTTTCTTGTGGTGGAACTCTAAGCCGGCAAAAATCTTTATGGGGGATACCGGCTCCTTGGCGTTGGGTGCTGCAATGGCGGGTTTTGCGGTCACCACCCGCACGGAGGTGCTGTTGGTCGTCTTCGGTGGACTCTTCGTCATCGAGACCCTCTCTGACATCATCCAGGTCGGCTACTTCAAACTCAGCGGCGGCAAGCGCGTATTCAAGATGGCTCCGCTACATCACCACTTTGAGTTGAAGGGGTGGTCAGAGACAACGGTGGTGATTCGCTTCTGGATCATTTGCGGTCTCTTTGTTGCCCTCGCAATCGTCTTGTTCTACGGAGAATGGGTGCCTACACGATGACCTGCTTGGATTCGCAGTGGCTCGCTGACGCTAACCGGCTCAGCGACTGGAGCCGGGTGTACGCCGTCGTAGCCGGGCTTGGGGCCTCAGGCTATTCGGCGGCAGATGCGCTGCTCGAACTAGGGGCGAAGGTGTGCGTGGTTGACGGAGGAAACTGCGAAGCCAATCAAGAAAAGGCCACCATCCTAGAAACCCTCGGGGCTGAGGTCAGGCTCGGCGCTGACCAGATCCGAGCCTTGCCGCAGGGAGCCAACCTGGTGATCGCCTCTCCAGGATGGAGGCCCGACCAGCCGATGCTCGCCCAGGCCGAGGCCGAAGGGATCCCGATTTGGGGAGATATCGAGTTGGCGTGGCGGATGATGCAGCCTGACCGGCAAATCCCTTGGCTAGGCGTCACTGGAACCAACGGGAAGACCACCACCACACAGATGGTGGAATCCATTCTTGCTGCGGATGGACGAAAGACGTGTGCAGTCGGCAATATCGGTAGACCCATTATCGAAGCCATCCTCGACGAGGAGGACTATGACGTCTTAGCAGTGGAGTTGTCCAGCTTCCAACTGCACTGGTGCCACACCGTCTCCTTACACTCTGCCGCCGTGTTGAACCTGCACCAAGATCACCTGGAATGGTACGCCTGCTACCGAGACCCGATGGCTGCCTACGGGGCTGACAAGGCGCGCATCTTCCATTTGGTGCAGAAGGCGTGCGTCTACAACGTCGCTGACGAAGCGACCATGCACATGGTTGAAGATGCGGACGTGGTGGAAGGGGCCCGCGCCATCGGGTTCACCCGAGGTATCCCGTCCGTGTCCATGATCGGCGTTGTTGACGATCAAATTGTGGATCGGGCATTCATCTCTCAACGCCAAACCTCGGCCTTGCCGTTGTGCTCGGTTGACGACGTGCAGCCGAACGCCCCGCATAACATCGAAAACGCCCTAGCCGCAGCGGCACTGACCCAAAGTTTCGGGGTGTCTGCCCGAGCCGTCCGGGACGGTCTCCGCCAGCTCAGTCTCGGCGGTCACCGGATTGAGACGGTAGCGCAGTCGCAGGGAATCACCTGGGTTGATGATTCCAAGGCGACCAATCCACACGCCGCTAACGCATCGATGGGGGCTTTCGATTCAATCGTGTGGATCGCCGGAGGCCAGGCGAAAGGCACCTCCTTCGACGAATTGGTGACCAATCACGCATCCCGGCTGCGTGCCGTCATCGTCCTCGGCGAAGATCGACACATGATTGCGGCAGCGGTTCACCGACACGCCCCACGGGTTCGGGTGGAAGTCATCGATAAATCGGACACTAGTGCCATGGCAGATGCCGTCGAGGCTGCTGCCCGCTATGCACGCCCCGGCGATACCGTCCTTCTCGCCCCTGGTTGTGCAAGCAAGGATATGTGGAGTGGCTACGACAAGCGTGGCGATGATTTCGCCACTGCAGCCCGGGCGGTAGCATCCGCAGCACAGACAAGGACGGATTAGCTGACACGGTCTGGTGGCCGTCTGATCACAGGAGTGAACGAGGAGGGAGGTCAACGTGACGGATACGTTTTCGAGTTCCGGACAGGGGGAGACCTCACCCGAGATCACCACCGATGAGCCCGTCGTTGATGCCGAACACCCCAGGACATTCAGCTTTGGGCGTCGCAGCCGTCCCGACAAGAAAGAAAGCCACATCAGCGAGGTTTTGTCTGCCAGCAAACCCCAATCAAACTTCCTGAGGGAATCGCTGACGAGCCCGCTGTCGAACTACTACATGATCCTGATCTCGACCACCTTGTTGACCGCGCTCGGCTTGGTGATGGTGCTGTCGTCCTCCTCGGTCTTCGCCGCCGCCACCGGTCACACCGCCTACTACTATGTGATTCGGCAAACCATCTTTCTCATGGCCGGTATCCCCTTGGTGTGGTGGTTAGGACGGTGGTCTGCCAAACGCATGAAATTCGTGGCCACACCGGCGATCATCCTAGCCATGGTGTTGTTGATTACCACCTTGGTGATCGGCTCCGACCAAGGCAAAGGGAACCAGAACTGGATCGTCCTCGGCCCGATTTCGGTGCAGCCATCTGAGCTAGCCAAGCCCGCAATGATTCTGTGGGCGGCGATGGTGTGGAGTGCTAACCGCAAACGTCTCCACGAGTTGAAGACCCTGATGTCTCCGGTCGTGATCGTATCCGGGTTGCTGATTGGCCTGGTGCTCTTCCAGCGTGACCTCGGCACTGCGGCGATCATGTGCATGATCCTGTTCGCCCTGCTCTACTTCGTCGGGGCATCCTGGAAGGTACTTGCCGGTCTAGGGGCAGCCGGTGGCCTACTCGTGTTGGTGATGGTCTTGATCAGTCCGAACCGGGTCGACCGCATTTTCGCCTTCTTGGGTCACGAGTCTGCGTCGGTCGGGTCCACCGATCAGCCGTTGAGCGCAATCTACGCCTTGGCGTCTGGGGGCTGGTTCGGCCTGGGTCTGGGGGCGTCCCGTCAGAAATGGGGATTCCTCTACGACGGCGCCCACAACGACTTCATCTTCGCCGTCATCGGTGAAGAGATGGGGCTGCTGGGCACGATGATGGTCGTGATCTTATTCTCCATCCTCGGCTACGCCGGATACCGGGTGGCTTTGCGTGCGACCACCCTCTTCGACGGTGTGATCGCAGCCGGGGTGACCACCTGGATTCTCTTCCAGGCCATCGTCAACATTTGCATGGCGATGAGAATCCTGCCGGTGATCGGTATCCCGCTGCCGTTCATCTCCTATGGGGGATCGGCGCTGGTGTCATGTCTGATCGGGATCGCCTTGTTGATCTCGTGCGCCAGGCGTCACCCAGACGCCCAGAAACAGTTGCTGCGGAATCGTCAATCCCGACGCGCCCGCGTCTCGTCCATCGTCGATAAGGGATCGTCACGATGACCCATGCACCATGCAGTGACCAGAATCGAGGAAAGTAGATGAGAGTCGTCCTAGCCGGAGGTGGCACCGCCGGTCACACTTCTCCGCTGATCGCCACCGCAGAGGCCATCCGGCAGCTCTACCCGTCGAGCCAAGTCTCGTGTATCGGCACGATCAAGGGGCTTGAAACATCCGTGATTCCTGCTGCCGGACTGGAGCTAGATCTGATTGATCCGGTCCCGCTGTCGCGGACGATATCGCCGTCACTGGTATCTCTGCCGGTGCGATTGGCCAAGTCGATTCGTCAAGCTCGCGCCATTCTTCGTCAACGCCAAGCCGATGTCGTCGTGGGTTTCGGTGGCTATGTGTCGTTGCCGGTCTACTTTGCGGCAAAGACGATGGGGGTGCCGATCGTCATTCATGAACAGAACGCACTCCCCGGATTAGCGAATCGCGTCGGGGCCAGGTTTGCCAAGATCGTCGCCACCACCTTCTCTAACACCGCACTGCCAGGTGCCACCTGTATCGGCTTGCCGTTGCGCCAGGCGATCGTGGATTTGGCTCGGGCCGGACGCGAGACCCTCGCCGCCGATGTGCGCGACGAATTCGGCCTGAACTTGAATCGTCCCACCCTCCTCGTCAGTGGAGGTTCACAAGGTGCTCGCTCGATCAACACCGCAGTGACCGGGGCTAGAGACGTCCTGCTCGCCGCCGGGATTCAGATTCTGCATGTGTGGGGGCCGAAGAATTTCACCGACGATCTAGTCACCATCATCGACCCGCAGACCGGGGCTCGCTACGTTCCGGTGAGATTCGTCGACCACATGGAGCGCGCCTACGCCTCAGCCGACCTCATGCTCAGCCGAGCCGGGGCAGGGACGGTGGTGGAGACCGCCGCTCTTGGCTTGCCCGCGATTGTTGTTCCTTTCCCATCAGGTAACGGCGAACAGGCACTCAACGCCAAATCTTTGGTGGAGATCGGAGCCCAAGTCCTCGTCCCAGATCAAGAACTCGATGCTGACCGCGTCGTCACCGAGGTATTGGCGATCCTGAAAGATCACGAACGGTTGGTGTCCATGTCGAAGGCGGGGCAGAAGCGAATGCCGATCGACTCGGCCACCCACCTAGCCGAACTGGTGGCGTCGTGCGCGAAGGGAGACCAGTGATGGGTTTGCGTGAACCGATTGATGTACGCCCTGCCGATGAACTCGGCAAGGTCCACTTCATCGCGATCGGCGGTTCCGGGATGAGCGGTATCGCCCAGCTTTTTGCAGAACGCGGCAACCAGGTCTCCGGTTCCGACCAGCAGGACTCCGCAGTCCTCGCTGGTCTTTCCCGTGCTGGAATCACCACCTTCGTCGGTCACGACCCGGCACAGGTCGGGGGAGCAGACACCGTTGTGGTGTCGTCTGCGATCCGCGACACCAACCCAGAGGTGGTTGCGGCCAGGGAACGCAACATCCCAGTAATCCACCGCTCCGCAGCTCTCGCTAGCCTGATGATGGGACAAGAATCCGTCTCAGTTGCCGGAACTCACGGCAAGACCACCACGACGGGGATGATCGTGACGATTTTGGCGGCTGCCGGCAAAGACCCGTCCTATGTGATCGGTTCACCCCTGGCGGCGACCTCGCGTTCGGCACAGCTCGGAGCCGGAGAGGTATTCGTCGTCGAAGCCGACGAATCCGACGGGTCCTTCCTGCAGTACCCAACCACGATCGCCGTCATTACCAACATCGAAGCCGACCACCTAGATAACTGGGAGACCCCGCAGCGTTACGCCGCAGGCTTCCGTCAATTCGCTAGTCAACCCACAGTCAAAGCGGTGGTGATTAGTAGCGACGATCCGGGTGCCCGCGAACTTCTCGACGAACTCAGAGCTGATCCGCTCCCAGGTGTAGAAGTGATCAGTTACGGATTCGCCGCCGACGCTGATTTCCGTCTCGACGATGTCGTCCTCGACGGGATGACGGCTGCCGCCACCGTGACGCGAGGAGGACAAAGTCACCGCCTGGTGCTGTCGGTGCCGGGCAAACACAACCTGGCTAACGCCGGTGCCGCCTTCGCCGTCGGTTCAATCCTCGGATGTGATGTGGACCGGATGCTCGAAGGTGCCCGGGCCTTCTCCGGGACCTTGCGTCGGTTCCAGCCCATTGCCGATGTCAACGATGTGCGAATTTATGACGACTACGCCCACCACCCGACCGAGATTCGGGCTGCCTTAGCGGCGGCGCGCCGGGTCGCTCAAGGTGGCAGGCTGGTGGTGTGTTTCCAGCCGCACCTGTATTCGAGGACTCGCGACTTCGCTGAGGATTTCGGCGATTCCTTGACCGCAGCCGATATCGTCGTCGTCACAGACGTCTACGGTTCGAGAGAAGACCCGATTCCAGGGGTGACCGGGGAGTTGATCGCTGACGCCGCTCGCCGTCGTGGAGCAGAGGTTATCTACGAGCCAGACAAGAATAACCTTGCCGGCCTCTTGGCAGAGCTGGTTCGACCCGGTGACTTAGTTGTCACCTTGGGTGCTGGCGATGTCACCTTGGTTGCTGGAATGGTCGCCCAGGTACTCTCACATCGTCAATCGGCGATGCACAAAGCTGATTCCTTACATCCTAACGACGGGGCTGGTTCTTGCGGCAGGGGAGAAGGCCGAGATGATCTCCATGTTTAGCCGTAGGGAGAAATCTAAGGAGAAGAAAGCGGCTAAGGCCAAGACCATCGCGGCACCGGCGGCAGGGTCGACGCGGGTCACCGATCTCGGATTGAAGCGGGCGATGCGGCGTCGGGCGAACCGGAAGAAGAGGTGGATTCGGATAGGGATCGCTGCGTTGGTAGCTGCGGTGATTGGATTCGCCGTGTGGGTGGTGTTCTACTCTTCGTGGCTGGTCGTCAAACATATTGAGGTAACCGGGGTGAATCTGGTAGAGCCGTCGCGGGTCTCGGCTGCTGCCGAGTCACAGATCGGCAAGCCCTTGGCGCGGGTCGATGCTGACCAGATCGCCGCTGGCGTGAAGGAGCTGATTGAAGTTGAGTCGGTTGAGGTGTCGCGCAGTTTCCCGTCAACTATCCGGATCAAGGTCACCGAACGTAGCGCCGTCTATCAGGTTGACAGCACCAAACTCTATTCCTGGGTGGACAAAGACGGGGTGGTCTTCCACACCCAATCCACCGCTACTGAGGGGCTGATCGAGGTGAAAGATACCTCCGAAGATGAGCAGGTGCGCAAGGATTTGGTGACGGTGATCCAGGCGATCCCGGAATCGTGGAAGGGGCTGGTCGCCTCTATCACCACGGACTCCAAAGACGGGATCGTGTTGACCCTGACGGATAAGCGGACCGTCGTGTGGGGAGATGCTTCCCAATCTGAGCTGAAGGGCGAAGTCGTGACGGCCCTGCTCAATGTCAAAGCCAAACGCTACGACGTCTCATCCCCAGCGAACCCGACGAGCAAGTAGCAGATGGGCTAGACCCCACACTGAGCAATCACTTGTGGCACTAAGCACTAGAAGGTGTCTTGGCAACCAGGTGTTTGAGGGGTAGATCATATGGGAGCGGGTAAACCTAGAGAACGTGTGAGGTCAGGGAGAGCCGTCTCGTATCTTGCAAGAAGTTCGCACAGTATGTGGAGTTGGATTGAGACTGCTTGTTGGGGTTGGTCCTTGCAAAAGTCAGACAGTGCCTTGCTGATTCCCGCTCCTGGAACGAGCTTGACGAACACGCTGTCGTCCTGAAGGGTGCGTTCCCGCAGCTTGATCTGTTTCTTGAGAGTGTGTGCCTCATCAGGAAGAAAAGTGATCCCGAAGAAATCAGGTTTTCCTCCTTGTTCGATTAAGCGAGCATACCCTAAGAGCATGGTCTTCATCTGGCCCCGAGCGGTGGGCAAATAGTTCGTTTCTTCGCAAAACTCTCGTTCCATTGCTCTAATCAGGACGTGGATAAAATCTGTTTCGTGGCGATGGTCGCGATAATCTACAGACCCAGAACCTGAAGGGGCGTATCTTCCGGCATTCGCCATTGTTCCTGCTCCCTGCTTTCCGATGATGAGATAGCCGTCGCTAGTGACTGCCAGAGTGGACGCTCCCAAATAGTTGGCGCAGGGGCTGCTGTCCAAATCCCAAAGTTCGTGGTTACTGTCAAATAGGAGGGTCTCTCCACAAAAAATCTTATTCAAGTGTGCGTTGGACTTGACCCGCTTGAATACCAGTCCGTTACTGCAGTATCCGTCATAGTATCCAACTTTTTGTACAACGACTTTGTCGCTGTCGAGAAATAAATCACTACTTAGTTTCAGCAGTGATCCGTTGAAGAAGACTCGATTCTCTTTGAGTCTATCTCTCAATGTGGCTGGAACGAACTGCTTCAACTCGTCAGGCAGAGAATACCGTGGCTTGATCGTGTCACAAGGAATCGTCTGGCCGTTTGATTGGATGCTGATGAGATGTGAGTCAATTGCGTCGCTAGCTAAATATGATTCTTTGAAGGCTCCGTTATCGAACGTGCGTAGCTCGTAACCGTTGGTCCTCTGACGGCGACTCAGTTTGATCTGAGAAAGAACTTTTCGTTTATAGTCAAGATCAGAAATAATCTGATACGCAATGGCGGTTGCCCGATAGTTGCGAACTGCATTATAGGTGACATAACAAAATGCCAGTCCAGCCACGATCCAAGACAGATAGAATGCGTAGGCGTAGTACCGGGGCTCTGAATTTTCAAATCTATGCTCAATTAAGTAAAGAAAGATCGCCACTGTCGCAGGCGCAATCGGGGCTAGCAGTCCTTTGTTGATCCCAAAGGTCATTTTGAAGCTGTGCCACTTGCCTCTAGCTTGATACCATTTGATGATTATCTTCGCTTGCCAGTCCAGCCTTTTGTTCCTCATGGCGCCTACTTGAGAGGGTCTCTTTCCGTGCATCTATGAATGCCGATGCACAACACGCGATCGGTGACTCCAGTGTGCACGTAGCTATGATTCGATGGTGCTTGACTAGATCGATACGATCTGAAAGCTCATCTTAGTCTGTGTGACATGGGTAGAGCCCGGTCGTTTGCCGTTTGTCCAGCTCATCCTTGAAGTTGTGGTTGAGGGTCTCGGCGAGTTCGCCGGTCGCGGTAGACATCATCGCCGGATTCTTCGTAGGCTTTGCCTGTAGAAGCGAGCCGAGTTTTAGCTCGTTTAGTGAAGTCAAATAGGTGACAGAATCGAGGCTACCGTGACAGCGGCATCC
>JAEZZG010000033.1 GCA_023442485.1 Actinomycetes bacterium
TCCTGACGCTCATCACCAGGGCAATCACGCCACTCAAGGGCAAACTGAGCACAGCGAGTCCGAATCTCATTCAGTGACAGAGGCTTACTCATTGCCAAACCTCACTCATGACGGGCCTAGAACCGGAACAGAAAACAACTTGATTCTATCGTTGCTGGCAAGGGTCGTCACTCTTCTTTTCCGGTCATTGCGTAGGTCAGACAACAACGCCGGTAAGGAAAGTAACTGGATGGTGACGGCGGCTGGGTAGTCGCAAGTGCTATAAGCATAGCCGTGTGCCAAGCGGATACATGTGGCTTAGTGTGATTGCTCGTCATTGTCGATCTGACTTCTAAACATGCGATGGAACTCCGTACCTTCCTTCATGAGGGTTGAGTAAGAGCCAGATTCACAAATCGAGCCGTCCTTGAGAACAAGAATGTTTGTGGCAGCTCGCAAAGTGGAGACGCGATGGGAGCTAAGAATAATAATTCGTTTGGTGCTCTGGGTAGCTAGACGATCAAAGATCAGCTGCTCGGTGGGAGCGTCAACTGCGCTAGTTGGCTCATCCAAGAACCAAATGGGAGCGTCACTAAGGACAGCGCGAGCGATAGCAAGACGCTGCCACTGCCCGCCAGAGAGCTCAGACCCTCCCCACTGCACCCCCAACATCGAGTCAAGACCGTTGGGAAGAGCAGAGACGAACTGCTCAGCTTCGGCAAATCGCAAAGCATCAGTGATTGCGTGATCTTTGATCCGCGAGGTATCGATGCCTAACGTGAGAAACTCTCGTACAGTCAACTCATACCGGCCGTAGTCTTGCTGGACGGCCGCAAAAGAGAACCAGTGACTGGAGTCCGAAACGTCAAGTACCGTTCCATTGATACAGACAGAACCAGATGCGTCGTGCTGGATGCCTTGAAGTGCCTTAATTAAGGACGTCTTGCCAGATCCATTCTCGCCAACCAATGCACACAAATCACCCAGGCGTACCTCGAAGGAGGCATCGCGGACAGCGTGAAGATGGTCATAGAAAACATTAATGTCTTTAACGATGAAACGCTGGGTATCAACTGGAATGATCCGATGCATGTCGCCCGTAGGTGTTTCAAGCAGCGCGCGAAAATGGCCGTTAGCAGGAGCAGAAACGGCTAGCTCACCGACTTGATAACCAACGCTTGCCATTGCGGAAACACCACTCATCAACCCGATAAGACCAGCAAAAATGGCTGCTGTACTGAAGCCTGTGTCACGAGACAGAAAGACCAAAGCAACGATGAAGAGGGCGGTAGTTACGAGACCCGAAAGAAAATCTGATGCCATTGATTTCCATTCGAGTTTCTCACGGATCATACGAGATTCGTTTCGGGAAGTAATGGCTAAACTAGCAAGCGTATGCGTAGCCTCCATGGTTGACAATTCTGAGCCAGTTCTGGGATAGGAGAATTGATCTTGAAGGTATACGGCCCGCCGGTTTGCATCTGCGGATAAAGGCCAATATTTAGATTCTTGTTTCCCATACCAGGCATAGGCAATAGCAGTCGGTATGGGGGCAAGGAAACTAATGAGAGCGGCCTTCGGGCTTAAGTCGTAAAGCGTAATAGCAAGACTCATGGCTGTGATGCTTGCGCTGATGATGTTGATTGACGCCTGAAATTGTGAAGAAGGGTGCCCTTCACTAATGCATTGTCGAGCCTTGCGGACTAAAGCCATAAACTCCGCAGAGTCATACATTTTTGGTGATAGCTTGGCTAGCTTCAAGTCAAACTGATCTGAGGCATGCATGACAATCTTTAGTGCGTTGAGACGAGAGGCGGTGTTTGCGATTTGTTGCAATGCTCCACCGGCACCAAATAATATACCAGCGACTATCAAAAACAAGGAAATTGACTGAGAAGCCTGAAGTGAATCTGATAATAGGCGTATGATTATTACGTTGATAGCTGGCAGAAAAGAAACAAATAAGATTAGGAATGAAGATAGGGTTCCCCAAAGCTTGGATGAGCAGAACCCATACCGAAGAACCCATAACCACAAAGGAGAAGAATTAGAAGATTTCACTATGAGACTCCGATGCCTTGATGCATTCAATAATTAAGCGTTGTTGAACTTTGTATCCATGGGGGTCTGTGTAGCCGCACCGGACCCAGGACTTCGAATCATACCTATCATATTTACTTGGTCTCAACTGACCATCTCACGGTATGGATAGTTGTATCATGTCATTTTCTTGTGGTTTTGTGTTTGGCTTTTAGGGTGATATAGTTTCGTCCCTAGATCTTCATGCTAAAACCTGTTTCATTAAGCTCAGCTCATTTTAAGTGTTATGGGTTGCGATTTTGGGTACGACATGATTTTCCTTCGTTAGTTGGAAGCCGACTGAGGGGTTACTGCGGGAATAATGGTTTGTAGTCTCGCTCGCTCTTTGTATTATCTGGCTGCACCCGTCATGAACTTTCATCCACGGCAGGTAGACTAGGCCCGTTCGCACGACCGAAAGGAGGGCAGGATGGCCGGATCGCGCCTCATTCGTCAACCTTCGCTGTCTAGCCAGGTCGTCGATGACATGCGCAGCCGGATCTTGGCTGAGGCCTCACCCCTGACACTGCCCTCCCGTCTGAACGCGAACTCTGCGATTACTACGGGCTGTCTCGCACTGTGATCCGTGAAGCCGTGAAGGCATTGACGGCCAAAGGGTTGGTGTCTCCGGTTCCAGGTTCGGGGCTAGTCGTCTCGTCAACAAAGCTCGACGACGTCTGAGAAATGCTGCAGTTGTTTATGCGTCATGGATCGACGCTGAAATATGCCGATCTCCACGCCGTCAGGATGGTTGTCGAAGTGGTCGCCGCCCAAGCCGCTGCCAAATATGCCACGGACGACTCAATCGAGCGCCTCTATCTGTTGTGTGACGAACTCGAAACCCTCAGCGAAGACATCATCCAGGCTTCACGAAATGATATGTAGTTTCACCGAGAAATCGCGGTGGCAACCGGTAATGATTTCTGGGTTCTCGTTTTCGACGTCCTCGGCGGGGCTCTCACTGAGACCCGCGTTGCCACCTTTTCGATGAACAAGGAACGGTTCACCACCGTTATCAAGGCTCATCGAGCTATCGCCGACGCTATCGGTCAACATGACTCTGACGCAGCGGGGCAGGCGATGGTCGACCACCTCACCGAGGTCAAAGACACCTGGGATGAGTACTCTCGCTGAGGACCATCCACAGAGCGAATTGCCTTTTCGCTCAACTCAAATGAAACGCTCATCTTGGCCCGAATGGTGCCCCAACGGCGTCGATTCACATACTCTCGAACTAACAGCAAAAGTCACGCATCGAACCTACCGATCACCGACACCGGAGTCTGCGACGGACGGTTTCATCAGGCCAAATACCACAGTAGTAAGGTCTCTTGATGGTCGGCTAGGTAAGAGCAACGAAGCTCCGGCTGGTTCGTTACAGAGGAACCGCCACAAACCGAGAGGATCACTCATGGCAACCGTTGTTGTACTGGGTTCTGGCATCATGGCCACCGCCCTGGCTACCCCGCTCGCCGAAAACGGCCACAAGATGAAACTCGTCGGCACCCATCTGGACCGCGAGATTATCGACTCGATCAAAGCCACCGGAATCCACCCCACCCTCGAACTGAAGGTTCCCGAAGGCACCGAGGCCTACCAGCTCGAAGAGGCCGAAGAAGCCTTCAAGGACGCCGAATACGTCATGTCCGGTGTGAACTCCTTCGGTGTTGAGTGGGCTGGCGAGCAGTTCGCTAAGTTGATCAAGCCGAACACTCACGTCATGTCGATTGCTAAGGGCATTCGTTATGACGAGGATGGCAACTTCCTCTTCCTCCCCGACGTGCTGATGAGCTACGTGCCCGAAGAAATCCGCAAGACCTGCTCCGTGACCGCCATCGTCGGCCCGTCCATCGCCGGTGAGCTCGCCGTCAAACGCCACACCTCCGTGATATTCGGCTCCCGCGACCTCGAGATCGCCAACATGTGGCGCGACATGTTCGCCACCGACTACTACCACGTCTGGACCTCCACCGAGTTCGAGGCCCTCGAGATGTGTGCCTGCACCAAGAACTGCTACGCCTTCGGTGCCGGTTTCATGAATGGTCTGCTGGACGCCCTCGGTGAAGCCGACGCCAAGTACGTCAACTTCAACTACGGAGCCGCCCTGTTCGCCCAGGCCACCATCGAAATGATGCAGTGGTGTGAGGTGATCAAGGCTGACCCGAAGGTCGCCATCGGCATCCCCGGTGTGGGCGACTGTTTCGTTACCTCCATGGGTGGACGCAACGTTCGCGCGGGCCGTCTCGTCGGTGCCGGCATGACCTTCTCCGAAGCTCGCGCCAAGATGCCTGGGGTCACCCTCGAAGGTGCCACCGCCATCGTCGTCGTGGGCGAAGCCCTCGAAAAGCTCACTGCGCGCGGCGTCTGCAAGCCCGAGGACTTCCCGTTGCTGCGCCACCTCTACCAGGTTGTCGGTCACGACCAGCCGGTCAACATGCCGTGGGATACTTTCTTTGAAGGTAAGGGATACATCTAAACAGGCGCGCAGCTCAGTCAGGCGGGTTATAAACGCCTGATGCGGCGTCGAAAGAACATCAAATGCCGGTGTGGATTGGACTCATCTGCACCGGCATTTCCGTCGAGAAAGCCGCCGTTTCGTCGGATTCAATCCGGGAATGACGCTCCACGCTTGGAGCCGATAGAGTAGACGAGAAACTGGCGCTGCTAGTAGTGATCGTCGCGCCAGAAGTAGTACCTCGATGATATTGGCGACCTCCGAACGAACAAGAATGGATGCAAGAAGAATGAAGATTCTCGTCCTCGGCGGTGACGGATTCTGTGGCTGGCCGGCCTCACTCCATCTATCCCGGCTCGGCCATGACGTCGTCATCATCGACAACATGTCCAGACGCCGGATCGACCAGGAGATTCATGCGGAATCCCTGACCCCGATCCGTTCCCTCGGGGAGAGGCTAGCCGCCTGGCAGCGCGTCACGGGCAAGACGATCCGCAGCATCACCCTTGACGTCGCCGAAGACTACCCCGAGCTGCTAGCGACGGTCATGACCGAACGCCCCGACGTCATCATCCACTACGCTGAACAGCGCTCCGCCCCCTACTCGATGCGCTCACCCAAACACAAGCGCTACACCATCGACAACAACGTCAACGCCACCCACAATGTGCTGTGCGCCATCGTCGAATCTGGACTTGACGTTCATCTGGTCCATCTCGGCACGATGGGTGTCTACGGCTACGGCACCGCTGGCATGACCATCCCCGAGGGGTACCTGTCGATCAGCGTCAACGACCCAGACAAGGGCGAAATCAGCACCGACATTCTCTACCCCACCAACCCCGGGTCGATTTATCACATGACGAAGTGCCTGGACCAGACGATGTTCGCCTACTACGCCAAGAACGATCGCGTCCGAATCACTGACCTGCACCAGGGCATCATCTGGGGAACAAACACCATCGAGACCAAACTCGACGACGATTTGATCAACCGTTTCGACTATGACGGCGACTACGGCACCGTGTTGAATCGTTTCCTGGTGCAAGCTGCCGTCGGGTATCCGTTGACCGTCCACGGTACCGGCGGGCAGACCAGAGCCTTCATCCACCTGCAGGATATGGTGCGCTGCATCGAGATCGCGATCGATAACCCGCCGCAGCCCGGAGACAAGGTCAAGATTTTCAACCAGATGACCGAGACGCACCGCGTCCGAGACCTGGCGGGGCTGGTGGCGAGGATCACCGGGGCCAGTGTCGCCAACGTCCCCAACCCGCGTAAAGAAGACGCCGAGAATGATCTCGTCGTAGCCAACGACTCTTTCATTGAGCTGGGGTTGAAGCCGATCACTTTGTCCGAGGGGCTGTTGGTGGAGGTCGAGGAGACCGCCGCGAAATACCGGGACAGGGTTGATCTCAACCAGATTCCGGCGCGATCGCTGTGGACGCGGGAGCAGGCCCCAGGGATTCCGGAGGGATACCGCTGAGAATCGCGCTCTTTAGTGAGGTCTTCCTGCCTAAGATCGACGGCATCGTCACCCGTCTGATCCACACCGCGCACCACCTCGTCCGGCAAGGCCACGAGGTGTTGGTGTTTGCGCCCAGGGCAGGACGCAGCGGTGGCCACGCAGACGACCGGCACCCTCTCGGTGACGACCATCTCGGCTATCGCGTGGTACGCGTTCCCTCAGTTCCGGCATGGCCGATCTACCCAGAGGTCAGGGTCTCTTTCCCCGGACGCCAGGTTGCACAAGAGTTGCGCGCCTTCCGTCCCGACGTCGTCCACGTCGTCAACCCCTTCTGGCTAGGCGGGTTTGGATCGTGGGTTGCCAAACGCAGCGGCTATCCCGTCGTCGCCAGCTTCCATACCGACATGATCGCCTATGCCTCCCAGTGGCGCGGCTTGGGCTGGTTGCGTCCCATCTTGCGGCACTGGACCAAGTGGATGCACTCCGGGGCCGTGCTGAACCTGGCGACTTCTCAGCAGATGGTGGAGCGGTGCACTCACCTGGGGTTAGCTAATGTCCACTTGTGGCCGAAGGGCGTTGACACGCAGCGTTATCGCCCCGATCGTGACGTCGACGCGGTGGCGCGGATGCGGGAACGGCTCACCGACTCCCACCCCGGACAACCGCTGTTGATCTATGTCGGCAGGCTCTCCTATGAGAAGTCGTTGACGGAGCTATTCGACGTGATTTCGGCCCTGCCGCATTGTCGTCTGGCCTTGGTTGGATCGGGGCCGGCTCAGGCCGAACTCGAACGGGCCTTCGCGGGGACGAATACCGTCTTCACTGGGTATCTCTTCGGGGAGGAGCTCGCCGACGCCTATGCCTGCGCTGATCTCTTCCTCTTCCCGTCAACGACGGAGACTCTTGGCTTGGTTGCGTTGGAGTCGATGGCAAGTGGGGTCCCGGTGATTGGGGCTCGCGCGGGCGGGATACCCTTCGTTGTTGATGACGAAAAAACCGGAGTCTTGGTTGAGGCGCACCGTCCTGATTTGGTTGTTGAGGCAGTCCGGTCCCTGCTGGAGGATGCGTCGCGTCTAGGTGACATGAAGGCGGCTGCCCGAGACGCTGCGCTGCGGTGCTCGTGGGAGTCGGCGACTGCGGCGCTGGTTGACTACTACCGAGACGCCCGAGCGTCTCACCCCTCGTGACCTAAAATGGTGAACCGTTCGCACGCCAGACACCTGGTGTTGACTGTCACAGGAGTGCCCATGAAACGGTTCCTTGCCCTTGTCGTCTCGATGCTTGCCTTGTTCTCGATCTCGGCATGTTCTGCATCTGGGTCATCGAAGACGATCGTGATCGCAACCGCGTCTGCAAACGTGGAAGCAACGAAACAACTCATCGCGGAGTTGGAAGGCCAGGCGAAGTCTCACGGCTGGAAGTCCAAGACGGTGTCGAGTAGCGGTGATCTCGGCGAGTTGAATAAATCCATCCAGGACGAGCTGGAGAAGAAACCGGCAGCGGTCGTCATCGTCTCTAGTGACCCTGCTGCTTTGGGAGATGGCATCCAGGCGGCTGCGGCGGAGAATGTCCCGGTCTATGCAGTCAACGCGGCTGCGCCGAAGGGGATCAGTGCCAATATCGGTTCCAGCCTCGCCGGGATGGGCTCGAAACTTGCCGACATGGTGCGTGATGTGGCGCCGTCGGCGAAGAATGTGGTGGTCGTGGCCTCCTCCACTGATTACGCCATCGAGCAAACCTCGTCTGTGGCGGAATCTAGGCTGAAATCCCTAGGGTTCAATGTCGTCGAGACCAGGATCGTTGATGCCGGCGCTGGCCAAGACGCTGTTCGTGACGCCGTCGCCGAGGTGATCAAACAGGGGGTCAGCTTTGATGCGGTAGTGGCTGGATGGGATGAAGGTGTCCTTGGATCTGCTCAGGCCCTCGAAGATGCCGGGAAGAAAGATGTCGCCGTCGTCGGTGTGGCGGGGACGGACAGTGTCAAGGCGAAGATCAATGCCGACGGTGTTGTGCGCGGCGTCGTCAGTCAAGATTTGCCTCAGATCGCAGCCAAGGCGTTTGAGGTCATCGCCGCTTATGTTGAGAAAGGAACGGTCCCGTCGTCACCGGCTGTTGAGATTGACACAAAAACCCTGGTGGTTTCCTAGGGTGGTTGTAGGGGATGGATAAAACCGGGGTGTTTATTCTGTGGGTTTTCTGAAGAAGACGTCGGTAATTGTGGGATAACCCCTAGTCAGGTTTGATTTGGCGAAGTGATTGAAAGCCTAAGCGTTAGGTTGGTCGATATACTACTTGGCATTACGAGAGGGATGCTCTCGTAGTCTCTCATCCAGTTGTGATTTGTAGTGAGATCGTCTCGAGGGTCCAAGATTCTCTAACTGATGTCGCAGAGAAAAGCAGAGTGGGTGAAGTCGAAAGTTGGGCAGCTCCCTGGGGGGGGGAGCTATCTTCTATAGATAATGCCTAGCGCATTGAGGGAGTTTGAGTTCGTCGCCCTTGCCGAATCTCGAACTCCCTTCCGTTTTAAATCCGCACGCTTCGATCACTGCCCGTACCTGGGTGCGGCCTGTGCGCATTAGATTACGAAATCCTAAGGATCTTGGGCGGCTACCCTCTCGTCCAGCTTCCACCGCTAGTCACAGCCTAGAACGGCCTCGGGTCGCTAAGAATTTCGTCTCGTCGCAGTCGCGCAGATGAGGGACTTGCAAACAACTGACCTGCGATGGCCTACGCTACCTTCCGATGGGAGTAAGCGATGAAAATCTTATCGAGGCCGAAGAGACCGTCGCTATCCCGCTGACTACCTCGAATCAAGCCCTGGTGATCACGATCAAGCGCAAGAAGGGTAAAAGTGGCGCCCAGTCCCAGACGGGGGCAGGTCAGGGCGAAATCCTGCACTTAATGCGCGCAACACCGTCACAACCTGGCAGTGACAGCGGTCGTCTGCGCTAGAGCTGCATGTTGGTGAAGCGCGAGTAGTTGCCTTGGAAGGCCACCGGGATGGTGTCTGTGCGCCCATTACGGTGTTTGGCGACGATCAAATCAGCCTCGCCGTCACGATCGGGCATTCCCCTGTTGAGCAAGATGACGATGTCGGCATCCTGCTCCAGCGAGCCAGATTCACGCAGGTCAGATAGCATCGGCTTCTTATCGGAGCGCTGTTCTGGGCCACGGTTGAGCTGAGATAAGGCGATGATCGGGATATTGAGCTCCTTGGCAAGCAGCTTCACCTGACGCGAGAACTCCGACACCTCGACCTGGCGGCTCTCCACCGCCTTCCCTGAGCTCATCAACTGGAGGTAGTCGATGACGATCAACTGGAGGTCATTGCGCTGTTTCAACCGCCTGGCCTTCGCCCGAATCTCCATCATCGTCAAGTTTGCCGAGTCATCGATATAGAGCGGGGCCTCGGAAATCTTGGAGATTCTGCGGACGACACGATCCCAGTCGTCATCGCTCATGCGTCCGCGCAAGTGACTCAACTCGACATCGGATTCTGCCGACAAAAGCCTAGAGACGATCTCGGATTTGCTCATTTCGAGAGAGAAGAAAGCCGTCGGAAGGTGGTGGTGGACGGCGGCGGCTCGACAGAAGTCAAGGCCCAAGGTGGATTTACCCATTGCCGGGCGGGCGGCGATAATCACCATCTGCCCAGGTTGGAGTCCGTTGGTTAGTCGATCCAGTTCAATGAATCCGGTGGGGACGCCGACCATCTGGCCGTCGCGGGAGTTTGCCGCCTCGATTTCGTCAATAACACCGGGGATCAGCTCGCCTAAAACCTGGTAGCCCTCAGAGGCGCGTTTCTCGCTCACCTCGAAAAGATCTTGCTGGCACAGATCGACGATGTCGTCGACATCGCCTTGTGCCTCGGTGGCGCGCTGAGAGATCTTGGTTGCGGCACCCAGGAGGCGTCTCAGGACGGCCTTGTCGCGGACAATTTGGGCGTAGTAGGCAGCGTTGGCCAAGACGGGGGCGGACTGAGAAATCTCGGCCAAGTACGCGGCCCCGTCGGGGATCATGGAGAGCTTGCCATGCTTTTCGAGATTGGTAGCCACCAGAAGGGCATCAATGCCAGAGCCTTGGCCGTAGAGATCAATGATCGAGTCATAGATCATCTCGTGGATAGCGGTGTAGAAATCGGGGCCTCGGACAATCTCAATCACATTGGCGATCGCGTCTTTTGAAAGCATCATCGCACCCAACACCGCCTGTTCGGCGAAGCGGTCTTCCGGTATCCGGGTCGCGTTTGCCTGTGAGATCGGCGGGGTAGGGAAGGGGTTGGTGCTCACGTTTCAATCCTGTCTAGAAGGTCGGATACGACGCTACCTTAGACTCGAGTCGTCGGCTGAGAATAAAGGAAAGTCTGCCACCGCGCAAACCGGGTTTTCCACAAGGATGTGGATAACAGTGGATCAGTGTGGAGAGTCGGGAGCAAATGGCGGGGCGACTGTGGAAGAAACTGTGGATCAACCCCCAACATTATCGAAGAAATGGCTCTGACTAGGTGTTTTACAGATTTACCTGAATGTGCATCAAGAATGAGTGAATCGCGGATTCCTGGGGTTTCGCCGTGCACCAAGGTGCATTTTTGTCTGAACGGGTGCTAAGCAAGCCACCTCAAAGCGGCCGGTTGTGGATAAGTTTCGGCCTGACCAGCCCACCGTGCGAAGTGTCCCCAGATTGACTTTCCGATACCCCTAGGGGGTATTCTTGGTGCGGGTGAGAGGAGCCCAGGAGGAGAAGAGATGTCTAGTTGTTGTCATCGCGTTGAAGAAAGTGGTGAAGGTCACTACGGATACGTCGACACCAAGCGTGCCTATGTGCGTCGGCTAAGCCGCATCGAAGGCCAAATCCGAGGCATTAAAGCAATGCTGGAGGACGAGAAATACTGCATCGACATCTTGACCCAGATCTCGGCGGTCACTGGCGCCCTGCGCGCCCTCGCTCTGCTCCTCGTCGACGACCACCTCTCACAGTGTGTGGTGCGGGCGGTGCGTTCCTCCCAGGATGAGACCGAGGTCAAACTCGCTGAAATCTCCGACGTCCTCGCCCGACTCATGAAATAGCAAAGCCGGCCCGTCAGGGCACGTCTTCACACAGTGCCATCGAATGAAAGGAAAACCTTATGGCTAGCACCAGTTACTCCGTCACCGGCATGACCTGCGGGCATTGCGTCGGTCACATCAGTGACGAAGTTAAAGCCATTACCGGTGTGGAAAGTGTCGAGATCAATCTCGCGTCGGGAACCATGGTCATCAACTCGGCCGAGGCTATCCCCTTCGACAAGGTCAAAGAGGCCGTCGAAGAAGCAGGCGACTACCAGGTCGAAGAAAACTAGCACACCCTTGCACAGACCCGAGTAATACAAGTGACTACCAGCGTTGAAGACAAAATCGCCGAAACCAAATCAGAACTGATCACCCTCGACATCACCGGGATGACCTGTGCCGCCTGCGCCGCGCGGATCGAAAAGAAGCTGAACAAGCTGCCCGGAGTCAAGGCGGCGGTGAACTACGCCACCGCCCAGGCCTGCGTCGTCGGGGAATGCGGCGTCGATGAAATGATCGCCGCAGTCGAGAAGGCCGGTTACGGCGCCAGCCCAGCCACACCCGATTCGATGCAGGACATCGGTGCTTCCGACGAGGAGCGCCAATCCTTGAAGAATCGGGTCCTAGTGTCGGCAATCCTTTCGGTGCCGGTGATCGTGGTATCCATGATCCCCGCCTGGCAGTTCCCCGGATGGCAGTGGGTGAGCTTCGCGCTGGCTACGGTGGTCGTATTCGCCTGCGGGTTGTCCTTCCACGTCACCGCCGTGCGTAATCTCCGTCGGGGTGCGACGACGATGGACACGCTGATTTCCTTGGGCACCTTATCGGCCTATCTGTGGTCGGCGTGGGCGATGATCTGGGGGAATGCCGGACAGATTGGCCTCACGCACCGGTTCCATTGGGCGCTGATGCGTTCCGACGCTAGCGCCAACATTTACTTTGAGGCTGCGTGCGGGATCATCACCTTCATCTTGATGGGGCGCTATGTCGAGGCCCGGTCGAAACGCCAGGCGGGTTCTGCCTTGTCGGCGCTACTGACGATGAGGGCGAAGCAGGTCACCATCATTCGTGACAGGAAAGAACGCTCCTACCCGATCGAGGTGTTGAGACCTGGAGATATCTTCGTGGTGCTGCCAGGGGGCAATGTTGCCACGGACGGTGAAATCGTCTCCGGCCATTCCTCAGTCAACAACTCCTTGATCACAGGGGAATCGGTTCCGGTCGATGTCGGCCCCGGCGATCAGGTGATTGGGGGTACCGTCAACACCGACGGGCGGCTGGAAGTCAAAGCGACAGCCGTCGGCCCCGACACTCGCCTGGCTGGGATCGCACGTCTGGTCGAACAAGCCCAAACCGGCAAGGCCCAAGTCCAGCGTCTTGCTGACAGGGTCTCGGCGATTTTCGTGCCGACGGTATTGACCTTGGCCTTGGTGACCTTCGTCTCCTGGATGGTGGCCGGGGCTGAGGCCAGCTACGCCTTCGCGACTGCGGTGGCGGTGCTGATCATTGCCTGCCCATGTGCCCTAGGGCTCGCCACCCCCACCGCGCTTCTTGCCGGAACGGGACGAGGAGCGCAGCTGGGGATCGTGATCCGTGGGCCTGAAGTCCTCGAACGAACCCGGGCAACCGACGTCATCGTCGTGGACAAGACCGGAACAGTCACCACCGGGCAGATGCGGGTCGACCAGGTGGTCAGCGCAGGGCGCGCCAGCATCGCCGAGTTGTTGACGAAACTCGGAGCGGTCGAGGCCTCATCAACCCATCCGATTGCCAAAGCAATCGTCGCCGAAGCCCAAGCAAAGGGCCTGGAGTTCCCCGCAGTCTCCGACGCACAGGCTCACCCCGGGCTAGGGGTTAGGGCTATCGTTGATGGGAAACGTGTCTGGGCAGGAAACCTCGCTTTGATGAGGCAGGCAGAGATGGATACCGGGGTTGCTGACGAGGTGATCGGCGACGAATCAGGCCCCGACACATCCAGCCGTGTCTTCGTCGGGTGGGACGGCATCGTCCAAGGCATGGTGAGCGTGTCTGACTCCATCAAGGAATCCGCCAAACCGGGGCTGCAACACCTGAAAGACCTCGGCCTCGAGGTGATCATGCTCACCGGCGACCATCGTCGACCCGCAGACGCCGTGGCCGCGCAGCTACCGATCGACCGCGTCTATGCTGAACTGCTGCCCGAACAGAAACACGAAGTGATCCAGGAACTACAAAGAGACGGCAGAGTGGTCGCGATGGTGGGGGACGGGATCAACGACGCCGCCGCTTTGGCCCAGGCCGACATCGGTATCGCGATGGGGGCCGGAACTGACCTAGCTATCGCCGCCTCCGACATCACCATCATGAATGACGACCTCAACCAGGTTGCAGATTCGTTGCGTCTGTCCCGGGCGACCCTTGGCATCATCAAAGGCAACCTGTTCTGGGCATTCGCCTACAACGTTGCCGCCCTCCCCATCGCTGCACTCGGATTCTTGAACCCGATGCTTGCAGGCTTAGCGATGTCGCTTTCCTCGGTCTTCGTCGTGACGAACTCGCTCAGGCTCACCAGGTTCACACCGCGACACTAACCGGCCATCACCACAGCAGAGGGCAAGATCATCAGCGACCTTGCCCTCTGTAGGATTTTATGAATGCCCGTATCGGCGTTTGGCCTTCTCAATCGCCGACAGATAGCCGGAGCGGGCATATTCGTCAGCCGGGGCCTCAGCAGGCACGGCCAACATGCCGCGCACCTGCGACAAAGACACTTGCTTACGACGCAAATACATCGTCAACCCGTCCAGCATGGATTGAACCCGGCCCACGCCGTGTCGAAGCAAAGCCGAGGTAGTCATCACCACGTCAGCACCGGCCAGCAAGGCCTTGATGACGTCCTCGCCGCTATCGACACCAGTCGTGAGGGCTAGCGATCCTTGAACCTTATTGCGCAGGGCTGCGATCCAGGTGCGCGGAAGCCGGGCCTCAAATGGTGTGGACAGTTCCAACCCGGAGACGACGTCGGGGGTTTCCACGTCAATATCGGGCTGGACGAACCGGTTGAACAGAACCAAACCGTCAGCGCCTGCTCGATCGAGATTCAACGCCATATTGCCCACAGACGAGAAGAAGGGGCTGAGTTTGACCGAGACCGGGATGTCCACCGCCTGCTTCACCCCGGCCAGAATCTCCAGGTGGCGGGCTTCGACGTCACGAGGATCGGTATCGACGTCACCTGGGATGTAGTAGATGTTCAGTTCGATGGCGGCCGCACCCGCATCCTGCATTCGGCGAGCCATGCGCACCCAGTCACCGCTTTGTGAACCATTGATGGAGGCAATTAGCGGGACGGTCAGGGCGCTCGCTCCGGACTCGATCAGACGCAGATACTTCGAGGACACCCCCGCCCTCGATGCCGCATGGGTGGGGAAGAAGGTCATCGCCTCAGCGAAAGACTCCTGGTGTTCCTCTAACTCTCGGGTGCCACGGGCATCTTCGTAACGGATCTGCTCCTCGAACAGGGAGAACAACACGACCGCGCCAACCCCGGCGTCTTGAAGCTCAGTCAAACCGCGTAGGCTCTGCTGGATTGGGCCAGGCGAAGCCACGATCGGGTTCTTCAAGCGCAACCCAAGGTACTGCGTGGTCAGGTCGTAGCTCGCACCCGGCTCCACTACCGGATGGAAGGCAGGACGCAGTGAATCCGTCTGGGAACTTCCCGCTTGAGATTTCGACGCTGCCGACGCGGCGGCAGCCTTCAAGGCTTCAGATAACTCAGCCATTAGGAATCCTTCCGTGCGTCCTCAATGAAACCTTCGGCACCTCGATGAGCTAACTCCTCGTACTCTCGCCAGCGAATATCGACCAGCGACTGGGCGATATTGACCAGACGCTCAGCCTCCTCGGGAGCGGAACGCTTCAACATGCGGTAGCGCAGCTCGTGAGAGTGATAGTCGTCGAGAGTAATCCTGGGGCGAGGCGAATCCAGCAGGAATGGGTTCTTCCCTTGATCGCGCAACACCGGGTTGTACCGCATCAATGGCCAATGCCCGGAGTTGACTGCCCGATACTGCTGTTCGAGACCCAGCCGAATATCACTCAATCCGTGGGCGATGCAGTGGCTGTAGGCGAGGATCAAAGAGGGGCCGTCATAGGCTTCAGCCTCGCGGAAAGCACGCAGGGTTTGTTGCGGGTCCGCACCCATCGCCACCCGGGCAACATAGACCGAGCCGTAGGCGATCGCCTGCATCGCCATATCCTTCTTGTTGGTGGTCTTCCCTGCCGTCGCGAACTTCGCCACCGCACCCAATGGGGTCGACTTCGACGCCTGGCCGCCCGTGTTGGAGTAGACCTCAGTGTCGAGGACAAGGATGTTGATATTGCGTCCAGACGCCAAGACGTGGTCCACGCCGGAGGAGCCGATGTCGTAGGCCCATCCGTCGCCGCCGACGATCCAGACGGAGCGGCGCAACAGATGGTCAGCAGTCGAGCGCAGACTCTCCACCAGGAACCGCGTGGAATCAGATAGATCAGGCCTTGCCTCGATGGTGTCGAGAATCTCCATCAGACGATGGACGCGCTCGGCCTGCTCAGCCAGATCGGATTCATATTTCTGTGGGGCATGTAATAAGTCGTCAACCAGCTCGTCGTCTTGAATCTGTGAACGCAACGCCAGCAGATCCGACTTCGCCCGCTCAGTGTGCACATCTGCCGCCAGGCGCAGACCCAAACCAAACTCGGCGTTGTCCTCGAACAAGGAGTTCGACCAAGCCGGACCGCGCCCGTTGCCATTCTTCGCCCACGGAGTCGTCGGCAAGTTACCGCCGTAAATCGACGAACACCCGGTGGCGTTGGCAACCGTGGTCCGGTCACCGAAGAGCTGAGTCAACAACTTCAGGTAAGGGGTCTCGCCACAGCCAGAACAAGCCCCGGAAAACTCGAAGAGGGGCTCGAGGAACTGGGTGCCGCGCACCGATCCGAAGTCGACCCGGGAACGGTCATTGACCGGGATCGTCTCGAAGAAATCAACGTTGGAACGGACCTCGTCGCGGTCAAGAACCGGGGCCAAGTTGATCGCCTTGCGCATCGGCTGGTCGATCGGTCGCACCGGGCAGGCCTCGACACACAACCCGCAGCCGGTGCAGTCTTCACCGTACACCTGGAGGGTGTAGTAGGTCTGCGGGACACCGGCGGCGTTGAGCTGGGCGTATTGGAAGGAGTCCGGAGCCTCATCCGCGGTCGACGGCGGGTAATACTTTGATCTGATCACCGCGTGAGGGCAGACGAAAGAACAGTTACCGCACTGGATACAGGTGTCTGGGTCCCAAACGGCGATGATGTCCGAGATGTTGCGCTTCTCGTATTGGGTCGTCCCGGACGGGAAAGAGCCGTCCACCGGAAGCATCGACACCGGCAAATCGTTGCCCTTGTCTTGGAGCATCGCCGCCGTCACCGTCTTGACGAACTCCGGGGCCGAATCAGGCACCGGCTTGAGTAGGTCGTGGTCGGCTGATGCCGTAGCCGGAACCTCGACCTTGTGCAGGTGGGAGACGGCCATGTCGACGGCAGTGTGGTTGCGTTCCACGATCTCCATCGACTTGCGGGAGTAGGTCTTGGTGATCGACTCCTTGATCTTGGCGATCGCGTGGTCGGCCTCCAACACCCCAGAAATATAGAAGTAGCAGGTCTGCAGCACCGTGTTGGTGCGGTTCTTCAACCCGGCTTCGCGGGCGACCTCGTTAGCGTTGATGGCGTAGACGTCAATGCCCAAGTCGATGATCTTTTCCTGCATGGACTTCGGCAGCTCGTCCCAGACCCGATCCGTCGGATAGGGAGAGTTGATCAACAAGGTGGTGCCACGGCGGGCGAACTCGAGGACGTCAATCCGCTCCAGGATGGACCAGTGGTGCACCCCGATGAACCCCGCCTGATTGATCAGGTAGGGGGCCCGGATCGGGTCGGGGCCAAACCGCAGGTGAGAGGTGGTGCGAGAACCAGACTTCTTCGAGTCATAGACGAAATAGCCCTGGGCGTAGGTCCCCGGCTCTGAGCCGAGAATCTTGATCGAGTTCTTATTTGCCCCGACGGTTCCGTCCGAGCCCATACCGTAGAACACGGCCCGCTTCGTCAGTGGATCTTCCAAGTCGATGGTCGGGTCATAGGGCAACGACAGGTGGGTGACGTCGTCGTTGATACCGACGGTGAACCTAGGCCTGGGGTTGTCGAGCCCGAGTTCGTCATAGATTCCAGCCACCATACCCGGCGTGAATTCCTTGCTTGACAAGCCATAACGCCCACCAATGACGGTCGGTAGTGACGCCAGTTTGCCGCGCGAAACTGCCTCGCCGATACAGGAAAGCACATCCAGGAAAAGGGGTTCGCCCTCGCAGCCAGGCTCCTTGGTGCGGTCCAAGACGGCGATCTTGCGCACAGTACTTGGTAGGGCCGCTAGGAATTGTTGCGTCGGGAAAGGCCGGTACAGGCGGATTTGGATCACGCCGACCTTCGCCTGGAACTTATCGATCAGGCGTTGGGCAGTGTCGGCGGCCGTCTCCGCGCCGGACCCCATCACCACGATCACCTTCTCGGCGTCGGCAGCGCCGAAATAATCGACGAGGTGGTACTGGCGTTTAGTCATTGCCGCGAATTCATCCATCGCTTCCTGGACGATGCCCGGAGTGGCGTTGTAGTAGGGGTTGACGGTTTCGCGGGACTGGAAATAGGTGTCCGGGTTCTGCGCGGTACCACGAATGATCGGGCGGGCAGGGGAGAGCGCACGCTCGCGGTGGGCGAGGATCAGGTCATGGGTGACCATCTGGCGCAGTTGCTCATCGGAGAGCATTTCGCAGGTATTGAGCTCATGCGAGGTGCGGAAACCGTCAAAGAAGTGGACGAAGGGGACCCGAGACTTCAATGTCGCCACCTGGGAGATCAGGGCGAAGTCGTGGGCTTCCTGGACGGAGGCAGAGGCCAACATGGCGAAGCCGGTTTGGCGGACAGCCATGACGTCTTGGTGATCACCGAAGATTGACAGACCCTGGGCGGCTAGAGACCGAGCCGCGACGTGGAAGACGGTAGAGGTCAGCTCACCAGCGATCTTGTACATGTTGGGGATCATCAACAACAGGCCTTGGGAGGCGGTGAAGGTTGCCGCCAGCGCGCCACCCTGGAGTGCCCCGTGCATGGTGCCTGCAGCCCCACCTTCGGACTGCATCTCGACGACGGAGGGAACCTGGCCCCACACATTTGGCCGGTTGATCGCCGACCACTCATCACACAGTTCCGCCATCGGCGAGGACGGGGTGATCGGATAGATAGAGCACAGCTCATTGAGACGGTAGGCGACATCGGCTGCGGCGGTATTGCCATCACAAATCGTTCGCATGGCTCGTCCTTAGTTCTCGGGGATCATCTCAATGGCATGGACGGGGCACTGCTCGTAGCACGTCGCACACCCCGTACATTTCTCGTAGTCAAAGCGGTATCGGTGGCCCTTGCCGAGTTTGATCACGGCACCTTCCGGGCAGGACCCCATGCATCCGTCACACTCGAAACAGTTACCGCAAGACAGGCATCGTCCAGCCTCATAGTGGGCCTGCTCGGGGCTTAGTCCCCCGACGACCTCGTCGAAGTCCATGACGCGCAGCTCAGGGTCCAGCTCCGGCTGGATCAGGCGCTTGTGGTCGCCGAAATACCACAGATGGAGATCGTCAAACTCGACGATGGGGTGGCGGACCTTCTTTGCAGGTTCCACCCGGTTCAGCCAGGCGTCGATCTGGCGGGCGGCTCGTTTCCCGTGGCCGATGCCTACGGTAACAGTTCGTTCGGACGGCACAGCGTCGCCACCAGCGAAGATGCCGGGGACGTCGGTCATCAGCGTCACCGGGTCCACCTGGACGACGTCGTTCTTGAACCTCAGCCCGGGAATCTTATGCAAGAAGTTGGTTTCGGCCTCTTGGCCCACAGCCATGATCACGGTGTCGGCTTGCAGGGTCTCGTAGCGTCCGGTGCCTTGAGGGCGGCCATTCTCGTCAAGTTCCATGATCTCGACGGTGAGGTCCTCTTCCTTCATGTCCTTGATCGTCCGCAACCAATGCACCTGAACACCCTCAGACATGGCCTCGTGCAGTTCGGCCTCTTGGGCGGGCATCTGTTCCTGGGTGCGGCGGTAGATGATCACGGAGTCTTTCGCGCCGAGACGACGGGCGACGCGGGCGGCGTCCATAGCGGTATTGCCGCCACCATAGATCGCGACGCGTTCACCCAGGTTCGGGCGCTCACCCTCAGCGACTCCACGCAAGAAGGTGACGGCGTCAAGCATTCTTGAAGCATCCACGGCAGGTATATCGACCCGCTTGGCCAGATGGGCGCCGACAGCGACGAAGACCGCATCAAAGTGTCCCGAGCGCTGCTCTTCGAGAAGGTCTTGCACCCAATGCTTGGATTTGATCACGACGCCCAGATCGGTGACGCGTTTGAGTTCGGCGTCAACAATCCAGCGCGGGAGACGGTATTCGGGGATGCCGTAGCGCATCATGCCGCCGGGGGCGTCGGCAGAATCGTGGATTTCGACTTCGTGCCCAAGCCGAGCCAAGTGATAGGCGGCGGAGAGCCCAGCGGGGCCGCCACCGATGATGAGCACTCGGTAGCCGGTGTTATTGCGCGGACGTGGGAAGGTCCAGCCCTTTTCGAGGGCGAGGTCACCGAGGTGTCGTTCAACGGAGTGGATCGAGACGGCGTTATCGAGGTCTGCGCGGTTACACACCGACTCGCAGGGGTGGTAGCAGACCCGACCATGAATCGCCGGGAAGGGATTGTCTCGGACGAGTTGGCGCCAAGCGGCTTCTTCTTCACCCTGTTTGACGAGTTTCAGCCATTCCTGGATATTCTCACCGGCAGGGCAAGCGTTATTACATGGAGGCAAGAGGTCAACGTATATCGGCATACGCGACCGGACTGAGCCCACTCGCCCAGACCCAACATTGAGATTCGGCAGTGGAGTAATATCGCGGCGATCAGCACTCATCTCGACATCTCCCGGTTTTATTGTTCGGACACAGACGCTAGACCGTCACCTCGTAACCTGAAACCCATCGCCCCGCAACGTTTTTGCAACCCGTTGGCGCCGGCAACATTGGCGCAAGGTCAGTGGGGGTTGACGCCTGTTTTATCTGATGGTACGCAAATGGATATTGAAAGTCGAACAAAATAAAGCGATGTAATTGTTGCAGAAATATGGGATCAATCTCAGATATTTCTCTGGGGTTCGCAACCGTGGGAGCCTGTGTATTGAATCGAGTAAGCAGGGTGCCGTTAACGCCGCGCCTGCGGCAAGTGAGAAGCTTCGGTCAGATTTGAGGCTCCGTGCCCCGTGCGAAGGAGGTTTACCTGTCGTAGCCGACTGCCAGTGAGCCCACAATGGAGCGTTGGAAAAGTGTCGCTAAAACTAGCGGTGGAATCATCGATATCAGCGTTGCTGCGGCCAAGACGTGCCAATCGAAATTCTGGGCAGACTGGAAAGATGATAAGGATGGAGTGATGGTCAGTTTGTTGGTGAGGACTAGCGCATAGAAGAATTCGCTCCAGGCCTCCATGAAAACGAGGATGGCGGTAGCTCCGAGTCCGGGAGCAGCCAAGGGCAGAGTGACCCTTGTGAAGGTGGCCCAGCGTGATGCTCCGTCGATCGCAGCGGCATGTTCAATCTCCACGGGGAGCTGGTCGTAGTAGTTCTTCAGAACCATCAAGGCTAATGGGATCGTGAAAGAGAGGTAGGTGATGATCAGCGCTGTTGGAGTATTGATCAGACCAACCTGCTTGAACAAGGCGAAGAAGGGGGTTACCACTGCCAAGGCAGGGACGACGCGGAACACGAGGGTCGCCCCGTAAAATGCCTTCGTGGTCTTGGTGACATGACGTGACAGTCCGTAGCCAGTCATCGCTCCAAGAATGATGTTGATTGCGACCACAGCGAGTGAAACAAATGTCGAGTTACCTAAGGCAGGGATTAAGAGTTTTCCGAAACCATTGGTCGAGGTTCGATCGAAAACTTTTGCGTAGTGAGCAAGAATTGATCCTTGTGAAGAAGTGTTGAAACTCGCAACCACCGCGTTGAGGAGTGGGAGCGTAATCCAAAGTGCGATGCTAAGCGCACCCAGATACAGCATGAATCTCGCCAGGAATCTTCTTTGACCCCGAGAGTCGGAGACCAGTACCTTGCTCACGATTGTTCCTTTGTTGATGAGAGCTTGACTACTGCGAAACCAATAGCTAGGGCAACAACTGCGAGGATCATACTTAGTGCGGTGCCTGTTCCCATTTTGGTATGAGCATAAAGGGTCTCATAAATCATAATTGGAAGAATTTTTGTTGCCCCTGCGGGACCGCCGCCCGTCATTGCATAGACAACGTCGAACTGTAGGAAACCAAAGATGACGTTGAGGATGACGATGGTAGCTGTCACTGGCCGGATCACCGGCATGATCAGGCGCCAGAATCTTTGCCTTGAAGTAGCTCCATCTACCTGGCCCGCCTCCACGATCGTTGGATCAACCGATTTGAACGCAGCTAGGAAAAGTATCGCAGAGAAGCAAGATTGCCTCCACGCGGCGGCAACCACAATGAATAGGAATGCGGTCAAGGGCTTAGCAAGCAAGGACTCACTGGCTTCAAGGATGTTTAGGGAGACTAGGAATCTGGCCAAAGATATCCCGGAGGTGTCGACGACGAATCGGTTCCATAGAATACCCACGACGAGCCAAGGCGTCGCCCATGGAATAATCAAAAGTACCTGGAGTAATCGTTGGCCGACTGGAATCTTCTCGATGATTACTGCCATGGCTAGACCGAGAAAGGTGGAGAACACAACGAAGACCACCGTGAAGATGACGCTCTTCGACAGTGAGAGCCAGAAAGCCGGGTCATGGGCCAGGTAGATGTAGTTCTGTAACCCGATGAAGGGCCCGAACCCAGACCCTAGCTTGTCTTTTGTCAGGCTGAAGTAGAGCGATAGAATGATCGGAACGGCTAGGAGAAGCGTGAGCAGGATCGCAGTTGGTGCGATCATCGCCCGAGCAAATCTCGCCGTTCCGACGTTTGAACCGTGCTTCATCTCTGGACGCTCAGCTTGCATTCTTCTTTGCTTCGGCGGCCACCTTGGCTAGAGAATCAAGGGTTTGCTTGGGATCCTTTTTGTTAATCAACATGTCCTCGATGTGCTCCCCAATTGCGGTAGCAAAAGTTGGGTACCAAATCTCGAAGCGAGTTGGGACTACTTCAGAGCGCAGCTCGAATGTCTCGCGAAGCTCGTCCACATCATAGGTCTTGGACATGGCTTTGCGAATTTGGTCATTCTTGAAGAACCCCGCGTAGGGTGCTAGCAGTCCTGCGGCCTCTGCCCATTTCTGGAATGCGGGATAGTTACCTGATTCATCACCTGAGCCATAATATCTCATGAACTCCCATGCTTTTGTGCGCCGTTTGTCGTCTTTAATGACGCCCATCTGTAGGACCTCCCCTGCCTGAAGGGTCTTATGCGAGGCGAATCCAGATGACATGGAGCCAATATCGTCGCCCGAGTACTTTCCATTCAGTCCGCGAACTTGAGCTAGGAAGTAGTGGTGGGCTGAGAAGAAAGCTGTGGTCCCGTCAGCCAGATTACTGGTCAACTTTCCTGGGTCATCAGTCAGAGTTGATGCCGGTGCAAGCCCAGAATTGAACATCTCCTGCCACCATTGCAGGACGTGAACTGCATTCGGGTCATCGGCGAACACGGGGTCATGGTTCTCGCTGAACACCGTCACATCTGCGTTCAACATGTAGTTGATGAACCACTCGGCGATACCATCTTTAGCCCAGAAACCCTGATAGGGGGTTGCGCAGATGTTGTCTTTCTTAAGTTTCTCGCAGGCACTGTACAGTTGATCAAAGTTGCCTGGTAGTGCAGTGATCCCAGCGGCTTCCAAGTACTTCTTGTTGTAGATGGTGTAATGCAGGGCTGAGTAGTAGGGCAACGCGATGACAGCGCCGTCGCTGGATTGGTACATCGGTTTGGCTGAAGGGAACAGATCGGCGGTGATCTTGTCAATTCCTTCCAGGTCATCAAGCCTTGACGCCCATTCGGCTGCGTAGTACTTCTTTGCATTGGATGAGTGGTTGTAGAAGACATCGACACTTTGGCCTGCTTGCATCCGGGTTTGAAGGGCCGATGCGTAGCCGCTCAAAGCATTGATAGAAACATTTATTTCGTTTCCTGTCTTGGTCTTCCATTCTTTAACCAGGGCCTCGACGGTGTCTGGCTGGAAATCCCAGGCTAGGAACTCGAGGGGTTCGTCTGCGCCTGGAGTGGACGATTGAGAAGAACAGCTAGTCAGACCTGGCAGGAGCGCTGCTCCGCCAAGGAACAGACCTGCACCTAAAAGGCTTCGTCGACTTAGGTGAGTATTCATGTTGCTCCAATCTGGGGTAGTGATACCCAGGGTAGAAATCTGCTGTTCAGACAAGCAACCGACACATGTCGCTTATCTTGCACGAGTAGTGTCCATTTGGCGGTTTAGGTCACAGTTGGTCTTCCCTAGACTGGGTTTGTGGGACCAATAGGAGGGACTCCTGTGTGCATTGATTCGGAATTAGCTGCGGTACTGCCCTTCATTCCTCCGCAGGACTTCTCCGACCTGGACGAGTGTCGTCGGCTCTCCGATCAGGTCAACGAGCCTTATGATCAAAGTACGCATCCTGAAGTGGAGTTTTCAAATCAGTATCTAACCCGCCCAGATGGGACTCAGTTCCTAGTCAGAGTGGCTTTCAACCCAGACAGTGTCCAATCTGCCGCAGTTGTTCTCCACTTCCACGGTGGCGGATTTTGTATTGGCCACCCGACCTTCGACGACGCTGAGAACGCTCAGATTGTGGCAGAGACAGGAGCTATAGTCGTCTCTCCTGATTACCGGCTTGCTCCAGAATTTCCTTACCCAGCAGGATTCAACGACTGTGTCCAGACCTATGAATGGATCACCTCGCCTCAATTCCGTTGGAAACCAGCTTCGCTTCGCTTGGGGCTTTTGGGCCACAGTGCCGGAGCGGGGATAGCGGCGGCTGTTGCACTATGGGCCAGAGACCACTGTCTCCAACAACCAACCGCACAGTTCTTGCTCGAGCCCGAGCTGGATGCGCGATTAGAGACGCCTTCGGCTATCAACTGTATTGATACACCTATCTGGTACAGGTCTAACGCTGAACTTTCGTGGGAGTACTATCTCGGTGGCAGACCCGCTGATCAGTATGCTTCAGTTGCGCTTGCTCATGATCTGACAGGATTGCCGAAAACTTATCTGACAGTCAATCAGATTGATCCGTTGAGGGATGAGGGCATGATCTATGCTTCTCGCCTGATGGCTGCAAATGTCCCAACTGAAATACACTGCTGGCCAGCCGCCTATCATGGGTTCATGGCGATTCGCTCAGCCAAATTGTCCCATCGGGCTATGAATCAGTTGGTATCGGTTCTGTCATCGTACCTGGCTCCTAGGCTCCCTTATGGGGCGCACCCCACGAATGAGCTATGCGCGGACTAATCATGAAACTGGCGGACGTTAACTCGTCTGCTGAGTCTCAGATGCGCGTCGTGGACTTCTACGATTCGCTGCTTCGTAATCACGCTTCACTTGAAGACATCCTGCGCGCGACCGCCGGGTTGGCGGGGATTAGAGTCGGTGTGAAGATACGCACCAGTGGTGAGGAATTCGCGTTCAGTCCTACCGGTGTCAAGGAGGAGCAATGCGCAATTCCCAATAATGTTCAGGACCAGTGCGATGTTGTTTTCCACGGTAGAACCGTGGCTACAGTGTGGCTCGATGATCCAGACCGAGGCACCGATGAGTTGAGGTCATTTATCCTTGAACGCCTAGCCTTGACATGTGAGGTCTTATGGGATGTTGACGGTCTTGGGAGTGTGGGGAGGGCACTCGAGAAGCTTTTGGAAGTATCGACTCCAAAGGCGCAGTTGAAGCAGTGTGTGACGGCATTAGGACGCAAATTCCCCCGATACGCGGCAGTGGTTGCGTTAGTGGCTGATGAAGCATCAGTTGGGCCTGCCTGGAAAGATGCTGCACTCACTCGCTTTGCCAATCTGCTGTCGGTAGGCAAAAGTCAGCTCTTTGCGTTTCACGGTAGTTGCAGTTGTTGGGTGATCGTGCCGTCCGACAAGGTAGATTTACTGCGTCCCATTGATATCGCGACAGCGTCCGTGGGGCCGATCATGAAGGCAGAAGATCTTGCGAAGTCCCGGCATTTGGCAGATGCTGCGCTGCAATACAACCTCGAGTCTGGCGAGAAGAAGAGCCTGGTTAGATATGAGGATGTTGGGGTGATGTGTCTGCTCCCCATCAAAGAGACATCGGCCATTTCGTTCGATCCTGCGGTGGCTGCACTAATCGAAGCGTTGGAAGAGTTCCCTGAAAGTGCGGACATCTTGGGTGCATACCTCACTTGTGGAGGCATTAGGGCAGCCGCTCGTCATCTACGCAGACACCATTCTTCAGTAGCTAACTCCATCGCTCGATTTGAAGACCGAGTAGGTTTCACTCTTCGTGACTCACATTCTCTTTTCGCAGCAAAGATCGGACTAGCCTATTGGGCTCTCAACCACGGCTCGATCTCACACTAGTCAAGAGAATCTCTTTGGTCGGGCACAAAGGCTGCCAGGTCAATCCGTGAGTTGCAGGCGGTGATTACCGCTGGGTCGTGGGAAATCACGAGCACTGCGGCGTCACGGGTTACCGACCATAGATCGTCCATCAAGGCGGTGGCTGTCTCTTGGTCGAGGTGCTCGGTCGGTTCGTCGAGAATCCAGACGTCGTGATCGCCGACTAGGACGCGCGCCATCGCGACTCGTTGCGCCTCGCCACCCGACAAAGTTGAGCCGAGTTCAAGAACTTCACGGTGCGGATCTAGTAGCAATCCGGCCTTCTTCAAGGCTGCAGCGATTTCGTGGTCCGAAGCATCCTTGCGCCCGATCCGCACATTCTCCGCCAAGGAGGTCGCGAAGATGTGGGCATCTTGGGCCAGATACCCCACCCGTCCGTGGACCTGGATGCTGCCAGCCTTCGGCGGGATCAACCCCATGATGGTGGCGGCCAGTGTGGTCTTGCCAATCCCGGACGTCCCGGTCACCGCGATGGAGTCGCCACGGCGCAACCGCAGCGACAACCCGGTGATAATTGGGTCGCTGTGGGGCCACCCCAAAGACACCTCGTCGAGGATAACCTCTCCTTCACGCCCGGAGCCGGAGGTGGTCGCGTCATCGGTAAGCTCTTGGCGATCGCCACTGCCAATCGCGGGTTCATTGATGATCTCGTTGACTCGCGCCAGCGAGGTTGCCGCCTTGGTCATGGTTTGAGCGGCCTTAGCGAAATCGGAAAAGACTTCGTGGAGAGCCAGCGGAACCAGGACGAGGACGGCGAGGCTCGGCGCGCTCATCTGGCCAGCGACCACGGCGCGTCCGCCAATGATCAAGGCGGCGGCGACGGCAATCCCGGTACTCAACATCTGACCGGCACTTGACCATCCCCGGGCGCGAGCAGCCTTCTCCTCCGCGCGGCGAAGCTGGGCGTCAACCGTCATGAACTTGCGCAAGGAATCGTCCGAGACGCCGTAAGCGACCAGGTCAGAAGCCGTCAACGCCAGTTCCCGCATCTGGGCGCCCATCGCACCTCGGGCGGGGATGGTTGACTGGTCAGCTCTTAGGCTAAGCCGTTGCGACACAACCGGCATCACCACACCGGCGATGACTGCGGTAACGAAGAGCACCACCGCGTCCGTCACGCTCAGCAAGGCGATCACCAAGGTGGTACCGATGATCACCAGGGAAGCCGAACAGAAGGGGACTACGACGCGCACGACGATGTCCATGACGGCGTCGACGTCAGCGATCACGCGGACTAGCAGGTCGCCACGGCGTCTGCCTAACAAGGTGGTGCGGCTGAGAGCCTGATAGGTGACTTCGCGCAGGGCCCCTTGCATCCTCAAGGCGAGATCGTGGCCGATGATTCTCTCGGCATAGCGGAAGAAACCTCTAAATACGCCGAAGGCCCGCACGCCGACCACGGCAACTTGGAGATAGAGGACAGGAGGGTGTTCTGCGGCGCGACTCAGTAGCCACGCTGAGGTGCCCATTAGCGCCACCGATGCCCCGGACGCAATCGCAGCCAGCAGAATCGCGAGAGCGAGCCGCCATGGACCACTGGGGATGCGGGCAAGTAACGACTTCACCAAGGTCATCGCGCACCTCCCTCGCTGGTGTGCGGGTCGCAGGTGGAATCCGCTGAAGCGACAGAGCCCACCACCGCGTGCCAGGATGGGGAAAACTCCACCACCCGGTCAGCCATCTCCATGACTGCGGCGCGGTGCGAGACGATCAGCGCCGAAACCTGGGCGGCCCGGACCGCCTCAACCGCTGCGAGCTCAGTGGTTGAATCAAGCCCTGCGGTCGGCTCGTCCAGGATCAACATGCGACCGCCACCGCAAGAAATCTTCAGCAGGGCGCGTGCCAGGCCGACCCGGCGACGTTGACCAGAAGAGAGCCCTTCGCCGTCGTCCCCGACGATGTGATCAAGATCGAGGTCCTCGCCTCCGGCGCGGTCAAGGGCCTCGCGCAACATCTGGGTCGAGGCTGCCGGGTGGCCGAGGGCGACGTTGTCTGCCACGGTGCCGTTGATCAGGCCTGGGCGCTGACCTACCCATGCCGTCGCTGCACGCCAGGACGCCAAATCGATCTCTTTCAGGTCGCGTCCACCGACGCTGATCATCCCCGATTCAGGGGTGTAAAAGCCCATCAATAGGGACAAGACCGTCGACTTGCCGATCCCGGATGTGCCGGTGAGAACGACGATTTCGCCAGGGTCCACGCGCAGGCAGAACCCGTCGAGCACCGGGGCGTCAGAATCCGGGTAGGTGAAGGTGACATCGTCGAAAGCAACCGAGACGTCATCCCCGACGAGGTGATTCCCGCCGCCGTGAGTGCGTTCGCCCGCCTCAATCATGGCGAAGGCCCGAGAGGCGGCGGCCATGCCGTTCTGAGAATCATGGAAATGGCTGCCGACCAGGCGGATCGGCAGATAGACCTCGGGTGCGATCACCAGGACGAAGAGGGCAGGGGCAAGGTCAAGGTGCCCGTAGACGACCCGAAAACCGATGGTGACGGCAACCAGGGCGACCGAGAGGGTCGAGGCCAGCTCGAGGACACCTGCCGAGAGGAAAGAAATCTTCAAGGTCTTCATCGTCTCGTCGTGGTGACGGCCCTCGGACTCACGCAACCCGCGCACCTGCTCCCTTGCCCGGCCAAAAGCCTGCAAGGTGGGGAGGCCCTGGACGAGATCGGCGAAGTGGTTGGCGAGGCGGTATTGAACCTTGAAGCGACGCGCCACCTGGCGTTGAGTATTCAACCCGACCAAGATCATGAAGAGCGGGATCAACGGGATCGTGACGGTGATGATGACGCCAGAGAGGGCGTCAACGATGAAGATGGGGACGATGAGGACGATCGGGACGACGACCGCTAAGACGAGTTGGGGCAAGAACTTGGCATAGTAGCCGTCGAGATCGTTGAGATGTGTGGTGACGAGATTGACCAACGACGCTGACGAGGTGGACGAATCCGTCGGTGAGGCGAGCCGAGCCGCGACGATGTCTTGGCGGAGGGTGGATTTGACTTGGGCGCTGGAACGGTGCGCTAGCCATTCGTTGATCCAGCTCAGGAATGAGCGAGCTGCGAAGCAAACCAGGATGAGGCCAGCCGTCACCGCGATACCGTCTAGGGACCGAGTATCAAAGACGGTCGCGACCCCCGTGGAAATCAGGTGCGCCTGGATCAGGATCAGCACCGCTGTGACTAGGCCCACACCAACGAGGCTAGCTAAGAACACCTTGGTTGCAGATGCCCTTCGGATCAGTCGGGCATCGATAGGGGCAGCCATGGACTCGTGCCCTCCTCACGTCGTCAAAAGAATTAGGGACGATTATAACGAGGCCGACACAGAACTCCCCATCCCGGGTGGCTCGGCAAGGGCCGAGAAAGCCTCGAGGTCAGGCGGGGGCGCTCAGTGAAGGCAGGAAGCGGTTCGGTCAGCGCCGAAGCTGGGATGTGGCCCAGAGCGTGAGCGGATGGGTCACTCGACCCCACCAGCCCAGTACACGCGTCGTCAGCCAGCTACGTTGAAAACCTTAAGAAAGAGAACCCCTAATCTTGCCTGACTAGGGGTTCTCCTTGGTTTGTTGCAGGGAGTCTAGCTCCCTGCCAGTCAGATTCGTCCGGCTATCGGACCTGATCTACTCAGTGCTGACAACCTCAGCGGCCACGCCTCGGCGTCCACGACGCTTGATGAACTCCGGGAAGTCCGGCATGTGATGCACCGATAGGCGCTTGCGGAACACCCAGTAGGTCCATGCGGTGTAGAGCAGAACCACCGGCACCAGACATGCAGCGAAGATCGCCATCAGAGTCAAGGTCAACGTGGACGAAGCAGCCGTCGCGATGTTGAGTGAACCAACATCGGTGAGGGTGGCTCCACGGAAACCGAGAGTGCCGTACATGTGGATGAAGGTCATCACGAACAGCATGGCGATGGAAACGCCAGTGCAGATGAAGGCCAGACCTTCGCGGCGCTGAGTTTCAAAGAAGGCAGCCGCGCCAACCCCGGCGATAGCCAAGGCAGCAGTCAGCCAGGCACCAATCATGAACAAAGAGTTCGAGGTATAGGCGATCGCCGAAGTCGGGTAGGCGATGTTGGCCCAGACGACGTAGACCGCAACCAAGACAGCAGCAGCGTAGCCGAGGGTGGTGGCTAGCTTGCCGGCCTTATCCCGAAGATTACCATCCGTCTTCAGTGACAAGAACACCGCGCCGTGAGCCAGGAAGAGCACCACGAGGGTGACGCCACCGACCAGGGCGAACGGGGTGAATAGCGAGAAGAATCGCGGAACGAAATCAGCCGCCATCACCATATCCTCGCCGACCTTGAGCCCCCTAATGAAGTTGGCGAAGCCAACCCCAAACACCAAGGTGACGACGAAAGAGCCGATGGATGCGCACCAGTCGAAGATGTTGCGCGAAGACTCACTCCCGAACTTGGCCCGGTACTCGAAGGAGATACCGCGCAAGATCAAGCCCATCAGCACCAAGAACAAGGGCAGGTACAAACCGGAGAAGAGGGTGGCGTACCAGCCGGGGAAAGCGGCGAAGGTAGCGCCACCGGCGGTGAGTAGCCAGACCTCGTTACCGTCCCAGGTCGGGCCGATGGAGTTGATCATGACCCGACGTTCAGTCGGATCTTTACCCAAGACTGGGTAGAGCATCGAGACGCCGAAATCGAATCCTTCTAGGAAGAAGAACCCAATCCACAGCACCGCGATCAGGATGAACCAGAGCACCGCCAGCCAGGTCGTTGGCTGAGGAGCAGTTTCAAGAATAGATAGCAACATTGTTCTTCAGCTCCTCTCAGTAGGCAAAGCTCACGGGTTGATGGCCGTCGACTTCGGCCTGCGGGGTTTCGACAGCCGGTTCGAGACCCTTCTTGATGTACTTGATGAAGAGTTTGAGTACGATCACGGCGACGACGGCATAGACCAGGGTGTAGAGAATCATCGAGACGAGGATCTCACCAGCAGTCACCGACGGCGAGTAAGCCGAACCCGTCGTGAGAACACCGTAGACGATCCAGGGTTGACGACCCATTTCTGCCAAGATCCAACCGGTCGATGAACCAATCATCGGCAGGAAGGGCAAGAACTTCGCCGAGAACAACCACAGCTTGCCGCCCTTGACCTCTTCTTTACGCAGAGCCACGAGAATCCACACGGCAATGGCGGCTGCCAGGAATCCAGCCAACATCATGACCCTGAAGGTGTAGAAGGTGACGTAAAGATTAGGAACCGTGTCCATCGTCTTCCACGCCTTTTCGATATTGCTGGCGTATTCAGCTTGCAGACGCTGATTTTCAACGCCATTAGCCTGGAAACCGTGCTCCTTGAACTCACGGGTGAGGTCATTGATGCCGGCGACCTCAGCCTGCGGATCGAGGTAGGCCAGCATCGACAACACCGCCGGAACGTCCACGGAGCGGGACTTGATCACGGTGGTCTTTTCGCCAGTAGCAGGGTCAGTGACCTCGTCTTGAGTAAAGATTGCAACGATCGAGAATGGAGCCGACTTGGTGGTGTCGGTCAGGCCTTCAGAAGCGGCGAGCTTCATTGGCTGGTACTTGGCTTCTTCAACAGCCTGGTAGTGGCCAGAGCCGATGATGCCGATAGCGCCGATCAGCAACACCCATGCGCCGAGCTTGCCTGCGCTACGCCATGCCGGAGCGTCAATCGTGACGTTGTCTGCGTTGCGGCGAGTCATTCGGTAAGCGGCGACGCCGGCAAGGATGGCGCCTGCGGCCATCAACGAAGCGGAGATGACGTGGGTGAAGTTACCAATGAAGAAGGGGTTCTTCACCAATGCCAGGAAGTCAACCAGTTCCGCGCGCCCCGTCTCCGGGTTGTAGCGGGCACCGACCGGGTTCTGCATGAAGGCGTTAGCGGCGAGAATGAAGATCGCTGAGATCGTGCTACCCAGTGCCGTCAGATACATGCAGGCGTTGTGGAGACCAGGCTTGAGCTTATCCCAGCCGAAGATCCACAGACCGATGAAAGTTGATTCCATGAAGAAGGCGATCAACGCCTCCAGGGCTAGCGGCGCACCGAAGATATCACCGACGAAGCGGGAGTATTCAGACCAGTTCATGCCGAACTGGAACTCCTGCACGATGCCGGTGACAACCCCCGCAGCGAAGTTAATCAGGAAGAGATTTCCGAAGAACTTCGTCAAGCGCAGCCAGTCTTTGTTCCCCGTCTTGCGCCATCTGGTTTCCATGATGGCGACGAGCCACGTCATACCAATAGTGACCGGGACGAAGAAGAAGTGATACACCGTAGTGATCCCGAATTGCCATCGGGCAAGTAATACTGCGTCCATAGGGGCAGTCTAATCTTTGACGACGCCGTGTCGCAACGAAATGTGAGAGTCGTTACCTAATGTAGAGGTGTTGTTACAGACGGCGTTAGGCTTGACGTCATGGATGATCGCGTCTGGGAGGCTGTGCTTTTCGATAACGACCAGACTCTGGTTCGTTCAACCTGGACGATAAAGCTGGTCTGGCTACGGTTTGCGCTGAAATACCGGATTCGGTTTCAGCCGAAATTGTTGCGCGCCTGCTGGGGCATGACGACGGCAGAGGTAGCCAAGGTCTTACTCGCCACCCGGAAGCGGCCACTGACAGATGCGCAGGTCGGCGCGGCGATCGCCTACGCCGAAAAACTCGAGCGCACCACGACTTTGCTGCTGCGTCCTATTCACGGAGCGGGCGCGGCGATGCGATCAATCCCGAAGTCACGGCTGGCAGTGGTTTCGTCTGGGTCGACTGCGGTGATCTACAACCGGCTCAGTCACTGTTCGCTGCCGATCCCCGACGTCGTGGTGTCCTCTGAAGATATTGAGCGAGGCAAACCCGACCCGCAGTGTTACCAGGTTGCCGCGAGCCGTCTCGGGGTTGACCCGCGTCGTTGCCTCGTCGTCGAGGACTCCCCGCACGGGCTAGCCGCCGCGAAGGCGGCAGGATGTGCCACCATCGCCTTGCTCACCTCTCATTGGGAGTCTGAACTCGAGGCAGACTGGATAATCGAGGACTTGAGAAAGGTCAGATTTGAGGCTGGCGATGACGGTATCCGGATTCGCCTTAGCCAGTGAACCCGGTAGGCTAGCGCATGTGACTAATCAGCCGAATACCAATGAATCAGTAGCAACCGCTTCACTGAATGAGAAAGCTAAGCGTCCGGATGTGACGAAGAACGCCAAGGCCGCCGCAGGTGGCGAGGTTTCCGTCCCCGAGCAGATCAGGATTCGGCAGGAAAAACGGGCAAGGATGCTTGATGAGGGGGGCGAACCCTATCCGGTGGACTTGCGGATTGATCACACCTTGCAGCAGGTGCGTGACGCCTACTCCCATCTGGAAGCCGGCGAGGAAACCGACGATGTGGTGAGCATCGGCGGGCGGGTGATGTTTATTCGCAACACGGGCAAGCTGGCGTTCGCATCTATTCAAGACGGATTCACTATCGAACGCGACTGCGCCCGGCTGCAGGTGATGCTGTCCCTTGCCGAGGTGGGTGAAGCTGCCCTGGCGTCGTGGAAGTCCGACGTTGACTTAGGCGACTGGGTGTGGGTGAAGGGACGGGTGATCTCGTCCAAACGCGGGGAACTATCCGTGATGGCCCAGGAATGGCGCATGGCCTCGAAGTCCCTGCGTCCGTTGCCGACCCTACATAAGGAACTCTCCGAGGAGGCCCGCGTCCGCGAACGCTATGCCGATTTGGTCGCTCGTGACGAAGCCCGCACCATGGTGCGGGAACGCGCCATGATGACTAGGGTCACCCGCGAGGTGCTGCATCAGCAGGGCTTCCTCGAAGTGGAATCGCCGGTGCTCCAACTCATCCACGGCGGTGCGGCAGCGCGTCCCTTTGAGACCCACCTCAATGCCTTCGATTTGAAGATGACGATGCGCATTGCCCTTGAGCTCTACCTCAAGCGTGTCATGGTCGGAGGCTGTGACCGGGTCTACGAGATTGGCAAGATCTTCAGGAATGAAGGCATCGATTCCTCCCACTCTCCCGAGTTCACCATGCTGGAGGCCTACATGGCGTGGGGGGACCAGTTCACCATCGCCCAAGTCACCAAGGACATCATCATGGGGATCGCCGACGCCCTCGGCCGTCACCAGATCGAGACCGACCGTGGCGTGATTGACCTCGACGGTGAATGGCAGTGGCTATCGGTGTATCCCGCCTTGTCAGAGAAGGTTGGCGAAGAAATTACCGTCGACACCCCGGTCGAGCGTCTGCGCCAGATCGCCGACGACGTCGACATGGAATATGACCCGAAGTGGGTCGATCAGAAGATGGTGATGGAGCTTTATGAGCACCTGATCGAAAAGGATCTGCTGCAGCCCACATTCGTCTGTGACTTCCCCGCCATTGCTCAGCCGTTGGCGCGTCGCCACCGTAGCGAGGCTGGAAAGATTGAGGCCTGGGATTTGATCATTGGCGGCATCGAGCGCGGTACCGGATTCTCCGAGCAGATCGATCCTGTGGTTCAGCGCGAAATCCTCACCGCCCAGTCGCTGGCTGCCGCCGCAGGTGACCCGGAGGCGATGCAGCTCGATGAGGACTTCCTCAAAGCGCTGGAATTCGGTGCGCCTCCGATGGGCGGATTGGGTATCGGGATGGATCGGATTCTGTCTCTGTTTACCAACAAGGGTTTGCGCGAGACGATTCTGTTCCCCCTGCTGAAGCCGCAAGGTTAGGACGATTAGCCAACGTCGTCGGCGGCATTGTCTAGCGTCAATAGTCAGCAGGTGTGACCTGGGGAGAGACCCTGGGTGCGCACCTGCTGATTCGTTACAGAAGTGGGGACGGCAGCGTCACTTCCACAGTGTTGCCACGCAGAAGGACGACCCCATCAAGACCATGCCGATCAGGATATTCCATTGGCCAATTGCCGCCATGAAGGGGATTTGGTTACCGGCGATGTAGAAAACCACTAGCCAAAACACGCCGAGCAAACCCAAGGTGACGAAAACCCACGGCACCCAGGAACGATCCGAGATTGGAGTCAGGCGCTCCTTTTCGGCGCGCTCCTTCTTGGCTTCATGATATTGCTTATGCTGCTTCTTGACTGCTGCAGCCTTGCGAACTCGGGACTCGGGCACGGGAATCTCGCTATCTTTCTATCACTGAGGATTTCAACGGTCGATATCTTAGCTCAGGACACTGCCGAGTGGGAGATTAGCCAGCGCCACAGTGGCCGACACCATTGCCGATCCTCAATCTGGAATGACCGGGGAGGGTTCGTCCCAGCTAAGGATCGCTAGGCCGAAGCGCTAGGCTAGGGCCAACGCCGCAATCCAGCAAGGAGGTGACTGGTGGAGAAGGTGCCCCGAACACCCATTACTCCCTCGCGAGTCTTGGTCGCAATCGCTGGCTGTGCTGCGGCTCTCCTGTTCACCGTAGCCGCCACCACCTCAGGAGGAACCGATCTTCGTCCTGACGACACCTCAGCGTTGATGGACACGGTGAGATCGCGCGAAGAATATCTGGAATCCTTGCAAGCGGACGTGGTGGCCGTGCGGGAGGACGTCAACCGCTTGTCAACGCAGAACTCTTCCGGCAATATCTCCGACGCCCTCGCGGCTTATGAGCTTGACGCCATGGTGACCCCAGTCACCGGGCCTGGGGTGCGGGTGGTGCTCAACGACGCCCCCGACGATATCGCCCCGGTCGGGGTGGACGACAGCGCCTTGATCGTCCACGAACAAGATATTCAGAACGTCGTCAACGCCTTGTGGAGCGGCGGGGCCGAAGCGATGATGATTCAAGACCGCAGGGTCACCTCACAGACCAGCATCAAATGTGTTGGCAACAGCGTGATCCTGCACGGGGTTCCCTACGCGCCCCCTTACCAGATCGTCGCCGTCGGTGACCCTCAGCAGATGTTGGCGGCACTCGACTCATCCGACCAGGTACAGATCTACCGGCAGTATGCCCTCGCCTATCAGTTGGGGTATTCCCAAGACAGGCTCGAGGAAGTGACGATCGCCGGATTCGATGCGGGTTTGGCGCTCAACTACGCAAAACCCGCACCGGCCTGATCGCGGCTTCGTCATCGGCACCGCAACCCGACACCTCGGCAAACCGGGCCGAAACACCCGGATATACCTGACGAAACCCGACTTGGCTAGGGGCGATCGCTATTTCCAGGCCTGCCCTCGGAGGACGGGGAGGGCTGTGCGGGAGCAGATGGGGTTACTGTCGGCACCGACGGTTCGGTCGCGATGGTCACCTCGATGGGGGTGCTGCGCGGGGCCAAGTTCCCGTCAGAGGGGTTCTGAGCGATCACTGTTCCCGGGGTGCCGGCGCTGCTTTCGGCATAGCGAATCGTCAAGGTGAAGCCGCGTTCTGCCGCTTGCTGTTCAGCCCGATCCTTGGTCTTCCCCATGAAATTCGGGACCTCAGATGTGCCAGTTGCCAAGGTCAAGGTGATCTCCGATTCGAGTCCAGCCTTGGTGTTAGCCTTCGGCATCTGTTCGGTGACTTCGCCCTCGGCGGCGGTGATCGGCTCGGTCCTCGGGTCGGCACGCTGGGTGCGGATATTAGTGAATCCAGCAGCCGTCAAGGCGTCTCGGGCGGCCTCCTCGCTCATCCCGGTCACGGAAGGAACCGGTTTCTGTTCTGGCCCGTCATTGATCGTGATGGACACCTTCGACCCCTTCGGAACCATCTGCGTCGCCAGCGGATCCTGATCGATCACCAATCCGACGGTGGAGTCGTTTGGTCCGGCGACATGGTTGACCGTCGCCAGTTCCAGCCCGGAGTTTTGCAACATCGACCTGGCCGAGATTTCATTCTGCCCGCTCAGGTTCGGCACCGCCACCATGGTTTGTTCTGCCGGACGGGTGAAGTACCACACCGAGTACAAGCCGACTCCGACCAGGATCAAGGAGAGCAGAATCAACGAAATCGCACCGGCGCTGATGCCGCGCTTCTTCGGTTCGGCCTTGGCGCCCTTCGGTTCGTCGTCCTCGTCGTCAACGACGAAGCCGCGCTGGGGCCGCACCGGAGCGTCGCTGAGTTGAGTCATCATCCGGGTGGGGGCGTCAGAAAAACTCTGGGTTGCCGGAGCAGGCGGGGTAGCCGCAGGGATGACGGCGGTGGGGCGCTCCCCAGACAGGATTCGGGTAATGTCGTCACGCATCTGACGGGCGGTCTGGTAGCGGGCGGTCGGGTCCTTCGTCAGGGACTTCAAGACGATCGTGTCCATCCCTGAGGTGATCGCCGGATCGATCTGCGAGGGCGGGGTGGGAGCTTCGCGGACGTGCTGGTAGGCCACCGATACCGGGGAATCACCCTGGAAGGGAGGACGGCCGGTTAGTAGCTCATAGAGCAGGCAGCCAGTGGAGTAGATGTCTGAGCGGGCATCCACCTTCTCACCGCGAGCCTGCTCGGGAGAGAGGTACTGGGCGGTGCCGATCACAGCAGCCGTCTGGGTCATCGTCGCGGACGTGTCTGCTACCGCTCGGGCGATCCCGAAATCCATGACCTTGATCACACCCGAGTTCGTCAACATCACGTTGGCAGGCTTGATGTCGCGATGGATGATGCCCATCGTGTGGGAGTAAGCCAATGCGTCCAGTACCCCGGCGGTAAACTCCAGGGCCTTCTCAGGCAGAATCTTGCGGTCGTCGCGGAGAATATCGCGCAGAGTATGGCCCTCGACCAGCTCCATCACGATATAGGGGACGGCGACGTCAGAATGTTGATCTTTCTGCTCGCCGGTGTCGTAGACGGCGACGATATTGGGGTGATTCAGCCCCGCCGCAGAGTGGGCTTCCTTGCGAAAACGGGCCTGGAAGGAGGGGTCAGAAGCCAGATCAACCCGGAGTCGCTTGACGGCGACGAGACGGCTCAACCTGGTGTCTTGGGCCTTCCACACCTCCGCCATGCCCCCGCGCCCAATGATCTGGAGGAGTTCATAGCGCCCACCAAGCAACATCTGCTGGGTCATTTACGCAATTCCTTTCTTATACCGACTTCGACGACGTGAGCCGCATAGTTTGCGCTCGGTGTCGAATGACCAGGTAGCGCCTCCGCATCTGCGCTGCGGGGTCGTCTCGGTGTCTTTTCTATTGTGTAGGGCTTAAATCCAGTGAGCAAGAACATCATGACAATGCCTTCACTACATCGCGGAAGACCGGTGCTGCCAACCTGCCGCCGGAGATATTAGCGCGGTTCGTCTTTGCGTCTTGGACGAAGACCGCGATGGCGACGTGCGGCTCCTCGGCGAAACCAACGAACCAAGCATAGGGGGGACGATCAGCAGCGGTTTGTGCGGTGCCGGTCTTGCCGCCAATCTTCATCCCAGGGATGCGGGCATTGCGTCCGGTACCGTTGTTGACCGCCGAAACCATCATGTCTTGGAGTTTGGTTGCCGTATCAGCCGACACCGCCTGGCTGAGCTGCTGCGGACGGTGGCTGCGCAGCAAGGTCAGATCGGGATTGCGAATCTCGGAAACCAGGAATGGCTCCATGACCACACCAGCGTTGGCGATCCCCGCCGCCACCATAGCCATCTGCAGCGGAGTCGCCGCAACGTCGAACTGGCCGATGGACGACAAGGCCGTCTGCGCCTGATCAAGCTGTGTCGGGAACCGCGACTTCACCGGATCGAGATCCGAAGAAATGGTCGAGTTGAAGCCAAACTTCTCGGCTTGGGCTCGCAACTTGTTCTCACCCAAAGACATCCCGATGTTAGCGAAAGCCGTGTTGCACGAAACCTCGACGGCTTTGGTGATCGTGATCTTATCGCCGCCGCAGTAGGTTTCATTCGTCAACACCGAAGACGATTGAGGCAGGGTCAACCGCTCGGGCGAATCCACCACAGAATCGGGGGCCATTCCGTTCTCGAGGGCTGCTGCTGCGGTGATCAGCTTGAAGGTCGATCCCGGAGGGAAAATCTCCTTGCCAGCACGGTTGAGCATCACCTTGTCGTCACTATTGGACAAGGTCGACCACGACTTCGCCGCTGCCCCAATATCGATGGTGGAGAGGAGGTTAGGGTCATAGGACGGCTTCGAGACATAGGCCAAGATGGCACCGGTGGTGTAATCGATCGCGACCACGGCACCGTTCATCGAGCCGAGACCATCCCAGGCTGCCTTCTGCGCGTTCGCGTTGATGGTGGTGGTCAACTGTGCCCCAGATGCAGAACGTCCCAGCAGTGCACTCTTCAACCGGCCAAAGGCCTGCGAATCGGAGGTTCCCGATAGCTCCTCGTTGTAGGTCTTCTCTAGCCCGGTGCGCCCATAATCGTAGGAGTAGTAGCCGGTGACAGGGGCATACATTTCTCCAGCCGAGTAGATTCTCTCGTAGGGGAACTGGGAACTCGTCGTAGCTTGGGTGGCCGCGATCGCCGTCGTCCCTACCATGATCGCCCCACGTTCAGAGGCGAACTCGACGTCTCGGACGCGACGGTTCTGGGACATCTCATTGAGCCCGGGGTAGCGGAATATGTCGGAGACGGTGATGTTGATCACCAAGGAGATCATCAGTAACCCGATGACGACGGCAACGTGACGCAGTGGCTTATTCATCGAATCACCCGCGTTTGCGAATCATCGCCACACACGTCAGTTGTTGGGGCGTGGAGTTGCGGCACATATCCGGTGACCTCTTCACCTACGCTGATGTCACCTTTGGCAGCTAGTTGATCAGCTTGGGATGCGGCTTCGAGTTCAATGCTGGGTTTGCGGGCTTGGTGGGAGACGGCCATCAATACCGCTACCAGTACCCAGTTCGAGATCATTGACGAACCACCTTGGGACATGAACGGGGTAGTCAAACCCGTCAGTGGAAGCAGCCTGGTGACGCCTCCGATGATTGCGAAAACCTGGAGGGTCATGACGAAACTCAAACCGCTGCTGATGAGTTTTCCGAAGGTATCGGAACTGATCAGGGCAACTTTCATTCCGCGGAAGACGATGATGGCGTAGAGCACGATCACCGCGATCAATCCGGCTAGGCCGAGCTCTTCCCCGACGGCGCTAGCGATCATGTCTGATCGAGCCAGCGGGGTGAGCCCGGGACGTCCGAGGCCGAGTCCGCGCCCCGTCAGACCTCCCCAAGCCATACCGAACTGGGCCTGGATCACCTGGTAGTTCTTGTCGAAATTGGTGAACGGGCGCAGCCACGACTCGACGCGCACCCCCACATGAGGCACCCAGATGAATACGGCGATCGCCGCCGCCGAGAACATCACTACCCCTAGGATCGGCCAACTCTTCTGCTCCGTCGCGACATAGAGCATCATCACGAACATGCCGAAGAAGAGCAACGAGGTGCCGAAGTCATTCTGAAAGACCAGGACGACGATAGATGCCGACCACATCAGCATGATGGGGCCGAGATCGCGAATCCTCGGCAGGTCGATCCCGAGGAAACGCCCACCGGCTAAGGCTAGAACCTCGCGTCGATCAGCAAGGTAGGAAGCAAAAGCGAAAACGAGGACGAGTTTGGCGATCTCTGACGGCTGGAAACTCAGCGGCCCTAGACGAATCCAGATCCTGGCCCCGTAAACCTCATGGCCGATACCTGGCAGCAACGGCAGCAGGAGCAAAGCCATGCCGACGAGGAAGAGTAGATAGGGGAAGCGTCTGAGCACGCGGTAGTCCTTGACGAGGAAGGCGAACCCGACGAAAGCGACCATCCCCAAACCCGTCCACAGCAGTTGCATGATCGCGCCGTTGTGAACCGGAGAGGAAATCTGATCGATCCGCCACAGCATCGTCAACCCGATGCCGTTGAGCATCAGGACGCTAGGCAGGATCACCGGGTCAGCCCACGCCCACTTCCAGCGCACCAGGAAATGCACCAGGACGCCGGTCAGCACCCAACCGGCCATGAAGGGGTAGATCGTCGGCGATAGTTGCCCGTAAAGATTGACCTGGGTGATGGCTAGGGCTCCCGCGCCGAGGCTCGTGGCGATCAAGACTAGGAATAGCTCTATGTTGCGACGCTTGCGGTAGATCATCGGCAATTCCGTACCGGCGAGGGGGTAGGTGCTACTCGATACGACACCAGCCATCTCAGCACTCCGAGAGGTCGATCTGTGGTGTCGTCGTCGCAGATGGGTGAGGCGTAGGCGTTGGCGAAACAGTCGCGGACGGCGCCGGAGTCGAGCCGGGCAGGAGAGGATTCACGGCGGGGGTGCCAAGCCCTGCCGACCCGTCACCGCCAGGTGCCGTCGAGCCCGGATTATCTCCTGACGGTGAGGCGCTGGGCTGGGCAGACATATCCCGACGAAGCTGGATGCAGTATTCAGCTAGACCGCGCAGCTCAGACACCGTTGAACGCGCTGAGGTCATGTCCGCCACCGTGATCGTCGAAGCCACCTGTTCGCGGTAGTGCCTAGGAAGGTCGGAGACCTTAATGTCGGTTTCTTCCTCGACGTGAGAGAAAGAGAAGGACAGCACCGAGCCGTTGACCCCTTGGTAGATCGCCACCATGCCGTCGGATTCACCGACGTAGTACTGGTTTTGGGTCCAGACGTAGCCTCCGTAACAGACCCCACCTAAGACAGCGAGGGCGCCCAGGGATGAGAGAAGGGCGGTGCGGGTGCGTTTGCGGCGGTTCTTCTTTTGAGATTTGTGATCATCGGCGACCGGTGTGGAGGCCGGATTCTGCACCGACGCCTTCGCTGATTCCAGGCTTGCCGGCTGGTCGGCCCCGGCGGTAGGTGTTGAATTATCGTTGCGCTCGTTAAGGTTGGTATGGGCAAGAGCCTGAGCCACCAGGGCGTGCGGATCAGTCGTGGCGGCGGCACCAATCACCTGCGGTTCGGCAGCGTCGAGGGCTTCACTGTGTTCCACGACGTCGGCCAAGATCACCGTGATGTTGTCGTTCCCGCCTGCAGCATGAGCGGCTTTGATGAGTTCGTCGAGGGCTTCGTCGAGGGTCTCGCAAGAGTTGAGAATCGCCTCGATGTGCGGATTCATCACCAACCCGCACAAGCCGTCCGAACACACCAAGACCCTGTCACCGAGTTTGGCGTCAATGACCTGGAAATCAGGGACGTAGCTGGTTTCCCCGTTGATCACCTTCAACAGCAAGGAGCGATGTGGGTGGTGCTCGGCCTCAGTCTTCGTGAGTTTCCCCTCGTCAAGAAGGGACTGGACCAGGGAATCGTCGTGGGTGACCTGAATCAGTTCACCGTCGCGAAGAATGTAGGTGCGTGAGTCCCCGATGTTGGCAACACCGTATTGGGTGCCAGAAAACATGCAGCCTGAGACGGTGGATCCCATCCCGACTGTCTCGGGAACTTTGAGGTTGATGTCGCAAACCTCGTCATTTGCCTTCGTCAAGGCACCCGCCAACGCCTCGATCATCTGCTCACCGTCGAGGCGCTGATCCACCTTGGCTAACTCCTGGATCGCAATCGTCGAGGCAATATCCCCGGCAGCGGCCCCGCCCATGCCGTCCGCGACGAGCAACATGGATCCGGAAACGTAGCCGGAATCCTGGTTCATCTTGCGAACCAGGCCGATCTCTGAATGGCAGCGGGTATCTAGGGAGTACATCAGTTCTCCAACCTCAGCTCAGTGCGGCCGATCCGAATGACGTCCTTGTCGGTGACGACGGTCGGCTCACTCACCGGGACTTCATTGACGTAGGTGCCGTTGGTGGATAGGAGGTCCTCAATCACCCACGACCCGTCATCCGCGAGACGAATCTGAGCATGTTTTTCAGATGCATAGGAATCGTCGATCATCAAAGCACACTCATAGCCCCGGCCAATACTCACCACCCCAGCGAGAGGGACGGAAGACCCCGTGGACTGTCCGGAGACGACGGTGAGCTTAGTCAAGGAGTGCTGCTTCTTCTGCTTCTTGCGCCGCCGCTCGCGCCGCGACAACTGCTTCTCTGATGCCGGGTTGTAGACCTCGGACAGATCTGTGCGGATCACATTCACCACAAAAAGAATGAAGATCCACAACAAGGCGAGGAAGAGTAGCTTGACTCCTGTGACGACGATCTCACTCACTAGCCCAGGCTCCCCGAGTTGAATGAACGAGCATCCGCGTCGAGCCCATCTCGATTCGCGAGCCGTCCCGAAGTTCAGTGTGGGTCACCTTTTCGCCGTCGACGATGACGCCGTTGGTGGAGCCGAGATCATCGAGGGTCAGGTCATAGCCGTCAGACACTTCGACGACGGTAATCCGGGCGTGTTTGCGGCTGATCCCAGGGTCGTTGATGCGCAGATTTGCCTCGGAGCCGCGTCCAATGACCAGCCCAGGTGGTTGCAGATTGTGCCGGACGCCGTTGACCTCGATCACGAGATTGGTGTTGCGTCGCACAGCGGCCGAACCTTCTGGCCCATCCAGGGGGGATGCCTGTGCGTCAATCACGAATCGCCCGGTGGAAAGATCGCTGTTTTCCACATAGTCAATCGAGATCGGCCCATTGAAGACATAGTTGCGTTCGTTGGCGTGCTCGCGTAGCTCCGGAATGATCTCAGTGTTGAGGGTTTTCGAGAATGGGGCTAACCGCTCGTAGTCAGTCGGAGATAACCCGACGACGAAGCGATTCGGCACCAGGCGCTTCCCTCGGCTGAGCACCTTGGAGTTGGCATCAAGTTCGCGGGTGAGTCGCGCGGCAATCTCGACTGGTTGTACTTCCCCTTTAAATGCCTTGGCGAAGACACCGTTGACCGCCGACTCGATTTTCTTCTCGACGCTGTCGAAGATACCCAACATTGCCTCCTTCCAGATGAGCCATCCTGCCTCCTTCGGTCAGTCTACCCGGTAGTGGCTGAATTGACTGAGTGAATTTCGCCGGGTTGAGACTTTGGGGCGATCCCAAAGGGCCTGATCTGACCGTCGGCATAGCCTTGATGTGTCCCGCAGGTAGCCATTTAGCGGGTCAGGACAGGTTGCCAGACTGCCGATCAATCGCCGTCAGTGGTGTTCCCTCTACGAAACGGTCGAGCCACCTTGGGTCTACGAGGTAGGCTTCGACATGTTTGGAGCTGGATTGTAGGGGTCCAGCCTAGGCTTGCTCTGCTCGGTCTTCGATGAGCGGACTCTCGTCTCGATACCACAAGAATCAGTGAGGTAGTGACGTGACGGATAAGACCTCTTCTGCCAGGGACGTCGCCAGTTGTGCCGTCTCTGAGCTGTTGGCCGCAGATGTTCCTGCCGTCCGGGAACAACCTGTGGAATCGCGGGTTGACGACGACCATGCCACCATCGACACCTTCCGCGAGGTGATGGCGACCGTCCCCGCTCCCGTCGCCATCGTCACCGCTAGCCACGAAGGAGACAACCACGGCGCCACCGTCAGCGCATTCTGCTCCTTGTCGATGGACCCGCCGATGATGTTGGTTGCTCTGGGCAATTCGTCATCAACCCTGGCTGCGATCGCAGCGTCGGGGCGTTTCGGAGTCAACCTGATGGGGTCCACCCAAGTCGACGTCTGCAATCGATTCGCCCGCAACGGCGCCGATAAATTTTCAGATACCGATTGGGAGCTAGATCACGGCGTCCCCCACCTAGCCGACGTCCCCGGCTTCATCGCCTGCGAAGTCACCGAACTCGTTGTCGGCGGAGACCACACCGTCGTTTTTGGGCACGTCCTCGACGCCTCAATGACGCCGAGCGAGGCGATCCTCTACTACAAACGCAACTACGCCGTAGCGACCCACCTGACATAACGACAAGGCAAATCCATGCCTGCCTGGCCCATCGACTCCGCTATGGACGAGTCGAACGCCCACGCGCCCGCCACTCAAGAAATCGGGTGGTCTTTCGACCAGAACTGAGCAAAAGCCGATGTCGCATTGGCGAAGTTGACGTGATAGTCACGAATCGCCTGGAGCCGTTGACGCACCGGAGAATCTTCGTCAAATAACTGTGTCCCTGACGCATAAATCTCAGCCAAAGACCGGTGATTATCGGTGATCATCGCCAACTCGGCCTTCGCCAAGTGGTTGAGCTGATAGCGGTCTGCGCGTTCCCCAGGAATCGAGACCTTCCTAATCATTCCGGCAGTGATCAACGAACGCGAGGCGGTTGAGATCGCTGCCGGAGAGGCCCCCAGCATGGTCGCCAAATCGGCTTGGGTGGGGCCTTCAGGGAGATCCGAGCAAATAATCGCTGCGATCACCCGGGCCGACATGCGAGAATACCCGGTCCCGACGAGTCCAATGGCAAGCTCCTCAAGAAACTCGGGCAGGCTTGACGCCCCGTTGCTATCTGACGGCGAGTTCTGCTCGGTCTTCATGGCCCCCAGTGTAGCCCCCGCACTAGCCGCCACTAATGAATATCGAAACACATCCATTGCAGATTTACTTTTTTCGGAAAATTGTGAAATTAAAACCCGAAAACCCTTCCGGGCTTGTCAAACGGGGATTAGTGTTGAATCTAAATCCACTCATCGCCCGTTTCGGGCGACCGGATCCAGGCGAGAAGACGACGAAAGCCTGTGATCTGAACAGGATTGTGAGCCGATTCCGCCGACGTTGCCCACGACGGCTCAGGTTGAGGCTCTGCGTCCCAAGAGTTCGCAAGAGGAGGTTTCACCATGCTGGGGTTTTACTTCGATCAGACCCTGTGCAACGGGTGCAAGGCATGTCAGATTGCCTGTAAAGACAAGCATGACCTGCCCATCGGGGTGAAGTGGCGTCGAGTAGTGGAGTACTCCGGTGGTTCATGGCAGCGCCGCGGAGACACCTTTACTCCCAACGTCTTCACCTACTACACGTCGGTTGCTTGTAACCACTGTGAGAATCCGGTGTGTTCCCAGGTCTGTCCGACTACGGCAATGACGGTTCGCGACGACGGCACCGTCTTCGTCGATCAAGACAAGTGCGTCGGTTGCCGCTACTGCGAGTGGGCCTGCCCCTATTCCGCACCTCAATTCAACGCCGAAACAGGCCACATGTCTAAGTGTGATCTGTGTAAGGACTACCGCGACGCGGGCGAAGATCCCGCATGTGTGGCGGCTTGCCCGTCGCGCGCCCTCGACTGGGGTGATCTCGCCGATCTGCAGAAGAAGTATCCGGAAGCTGGACAGGGCAACCTGGCTCCTCTTCCCGATCCCTCTATCACCAAGCCGAACCTGTTGATCAAGCCGCACCGTGACGCCCAGCGCTGGGATGCGGGTACCGGTTCCATCGCTAACCCAGAGGAGATCTAAATCATGAATGCTGGCGAACTCCCCATGATTCTGTTCACCACAATCGCGATGATGTGCGTTGGCGCCTTCGTGATTCTCGGTGTCATTCAATTCCTAGCTGGGTCTCGTTATTCTGAACGCACCCTCAACCGTGCTACCGACCTAGCCCTGATCTTCCTCGGCCCCGCAATGGTCTTCGGTTTGATCGCTTCCATGTTCCACATGCACGACGTCTTCCACGTCTTCAACGTATTCCGGCACCTCGGTAGTTCTTGGCTCTCCCGCGAGGTCACTTTCGGGATTATCTTCGCCGGTCTCGGCTTCGTCTTCGCCTTCATGCAGTGGTGGAAGCTGGGTTCGTTGAAGCTCCGCCAGATTCTGGCTGTGCTTACCGCCCTCGCTGGGATCGGGTTGTTGGTGTCAATGGTTCGGATCTACACCGTGCTCAAGGTTGTGCCGGCGTGGTCGTCCTGGTTCACTCCCGTCCAGGTCGTGTGCACCACCGTGGTTCTCGGTTCCCTCTTGGTTGCGGCGGCCTTCGTGTTGACCCGCAAGCTCGGTGTGTCTCAATGGGAGCATGCCAAGGACGCCACCTTCACCCGCGCGATGGTGGGGGCTAGACGCTCCGATGCTCAGCGTTCCTGGTATCAGCGCATCGACGATGAAACCGCCAACACCAAGGGCGTCTCGGAATCCCTTGATGACCTTGTCGGTTGGGCAGTGCGTCTGTGCGTCATCCTCGCCGTGGTTGCTGCTGGCGTCTTGCTGATCAGTTTCCCCTTCTATGTGACTGGTCTAGCCAGCAAGGGTGGTGCCGCCCTTGCTTCGGCAAGAACCTTCGCGTCCTTCCTGACGGTGTTCCGCTTTGCCTGCCTGGTCGTCGGTATCGGCCTCCTCGGTGTCTTCGCCTACTACATGACGTCGCGGATCACTGACGACGCCGAAGACAAACTCGCGTGGGTGGTGACGGCTGCATTCCTCCTCGTTCTTCTCGGAGAATTCCTAGGCCGTTATCAGTTCTACGAATCAATGGTTCGCGTGGGTATGTGAGGGTTGAACACATAGCTGCATGAGTGGATTTGTTGGGGAGATGCGATCGCGGCTCCCCAACCCCATTACCGAGTATTGCCCCAAGTTGACGGCCCGCTAGTTCGCTTATGGAAGGTCGCCGATCCGCGTCGTCGAAATGATCGAACAGATGGTGGATCGGGCTAGGGGTTTTCAGACAATCGACAACGGAAAGCCATGTCGTAGCTTTCTCGGAGCTGGTCTTGGTCAAAGAGCCAGCCTACGGACATCCATGGAGGTAGTGATGTCAGTGACGAATGAAATGAAGAATGCCGCACAGGCGATTGCCGAACAAGAGGTCTCGCGTCGGTCTTTCCTGAAGTGGTCCGGTGCGGTCGCGGGATCGTCTGCCCTGGTCGGCACCGGGGTTTCCGTCATGGGAACTCCAGGCATTGGCCCAGACAATGCAGCCATCGCTGGGGCCACCTCGCGTGAGGGAGTCGACAAGACCGTCTGGAATGCGTGCATGGTCAACTGCGGTTCGCGCTGTCCAGTTCGTCTTGAAGTCAAGGATGGTACCGTCGTGCGCGTCCTGGCGGACAACACCGGTGATGACGAGCTTGGTTCCCAGCAGATTCGGGCCTGCGTGCGTGGACGTGCGATCCGCTCCCGCATCTATTCGGCTGACCGGATCAAGAAACCGATGCGTCGCCGCCCCGGCACCAAACGCGGTGAAGGCTTCTGGGATGAGATTACCTGGGACGAGGCTATTGACGAGATCGCCCGGCAGTTCAAGAGGATCATCGAGCAATACGGCAACGAGGCTCTCTACTTCCAGTACGGCTCCGGTTCGACTGGGGGAAACATCTGTAAGCGGTCATCGTGGACTCACCTCCTCGATACCCTCGGCGGTGCCCTATCCTTCTACGCGGACTATTCCACCGCCCAGATCACCGTAGCCAGCTCTTTCGTCTATGGCGAGTTCGCTAGAGGCAACTCCCTGCAAGATGCCCAGCACGCCAAGTTGCAGGTGCTGTGGGGTAATAACCCGATCGAGACCCGCATGTCGGGTGGTGGCGAGACCTTCGTCACCCAGCAGGTCAAGAAGAAGCACCAGGTTCGTACCATCGTCATCGATCCTCGGTATTCTGAGACCGCGATTGATATTGCGGATGAGTGGATTCCGATTCGTCCGGGAACTGACGCCGCCCTCGCTGCGGCAATGGCTTATGTGATCATCTCCGAGAATCTGCATGACCAGGCATTCTTGGATAAGTACTGCATCGGTTTTGATGAGGAACACATGCCAGAAGGAATCCCTGCTGGCAACTCCTACAAGTCCTACATCATGGGTCAGGGCAAGGACGGTATTGCGAAGACGCCGGAGTGGGCTGCGCCGATCACAGGTATCCCCGCGCTGAAGATTCGTCAGCTCGCCCTAGAGATTGCGACCGCCAAGCCGTGCGCGATTACCCAGGGGTGGGGTTTGCAGCGCCACGCTAACGGCGACACGACCTGCCGCGCGGTGTTCATGATTCCGATTCTGACCGGCAACGTCGGGTTGCAAGGTGGTGGCACTGGCGCTCACGAGTCCTATTACTCCTTGCCGGTGGCGACCTACCCCAACTACAAGAACCCGATCAAGACCCAGATTTCATGTGTGGGTTGGTTCGATGCCATCGATCATGGTGAAGAGATGACGGCCACCAAGGACGGTGTTCGTGGTGCCGACAAACTCAAAGTCGGGATCAAGTTGATGGTGAACGCGTGTACCAATACGACGATGAACCAGCACGCCGACTCGAACGCTACGTTCAAACTGCTCCAGGACGAATCGCAGCAGGAGTATTACATCTCCCATGACCACCAATTCACGCCGACTTGTGAAATGGCGGACATCGTCTTGCCGGCAACGACGAACTTCGAGGAAACCGACCTTGTCCCTGGCGGATCGTCGTCTGAAATGGGTTATGTGATTCTCGCCCGTCCTGCAATCGAGCCAATGTACGAATGCAAGCCGGGATACGAGATCGGCACGTTGATTTGTCGCAAGATGGACGAGCTCTACGCAGCCGAGGGGAAGGCTACCGACTACGAGCAGCGCTTCACCGAGGGTCGCACCCAAGAAGAGTGGGTATCCCACCTGATCGAGGAGACCCGCAAGAAGGTTCCGGATCTACCCAGCGAGGAAGAGCTAGAAAAGATGGGTGTGTTCCGCAAGGTCAACCCGGACGGCAGCACCATCGCCTACAAGAAGTTCCGTGACGACCCGGTGGCGAACCCGTTGAAGACCCCCTCTGGCAAGATCGAGATTTTCTCGAAGAAGCTGTGGGACATTGCCAATACCTGGGAGTTCCCGAATCCGGAAAAGGGTGACGTGATCGCGGTGTTGCCCGAACATGTGGAGACCTGGGAAGACTCTGGGGAAGCTAAGGCGACCGGGAAACTGCAATGTATCGGCCACCACTACAAGGCCCGTACCCATTCGTCCTATGCCAACCTGCCGTGGCTCCAAGAGGCGAACCGGCAAGAACTCTGGATCAACCCGATGGATGCCGAACCGCTAGGTATCTCGAACGGCGATCTGGTCGAGGTTGCCTCGGAGCGCGGTATCGTCCACGTTCCAGCGAAAGTGACCCCGCGCATCATGCCGGGTGTGACCTCGCTGCCTCAGGGGTCGTGGCGCAAGATGGAAGGCAATGTCGATGTCGGCGCCTCCGTCAACACCCTCGCCCGGCACAAGTTCACCCCGCTAGCTAAGGGCAACCCGCAGCACACCTGCCTAGTGACGGTGAAGAAGATCGCAACAAAATAGGGGATAGGGTCAGATAGGGGAGGTGCCCACGGGCGCACGCTTGACCTGGACCTCCCTAGCCGAAACTAACCTGGAGGGGCTCGCCACCGGTGGGCCCCTCTAGATTTTATGATGCCAGGAGGTGTGCAGAACCATTCCCCAAGCAAGCAAAGCAGCTTTGACTAGGTATTTTACAAGAAACAAGGGGGTGGGGTGTGAGCGGGTTTTATGGTTGTCCTAGGATATTCATATCCGAATCGGGAATATGAATCACAAGTGAAACCCGGTTCTTCATACCAAGACGCTGCGTCCATGCGTTGTGAGGGACGAGATTACCCCCCAATCTCGTCCCTCTCCCCCTTTAAGGACGCGCGGCTTTGTTTTGTGGGTGTTTCGTAGGCTGGTGGTCTGGTTTTGTGGGGTTGGCTGGTCTGGTTTGGTAGGGCCGGGTGGCCGATGAAGCCCACGAGCAGGCTTTGACGAGGTTTTGCCGAAATCTATACCCCCATCACTTCGGCTCTGAGCCCGCCGAAAGGTCGTGACAGGCCGCGCCGCCTTCTGCCACGAGAGTTGGGAGGGTGGCGAATGTGTTTGCCAGCAGGCGGGTCAGGCAGGTCATCGGTAGACCCGAGTTGACTAGCCAGGCCTCGATCGAACCTATTGTCAGTCCAACCGCCCGCCGGGCAACGAGGGTCTGTCGAACGGCAGCAGTGAGGTATTTGGGGTTTCTCTCCTCATTCGAGTAAGTGACGGCGAAGGCCGGATCGTTGGCTAGGTCCATTCGCTCGCAGAGCTTGGTGAAGAACTCCGTGAAGAAAACGTGACACAAGGAGCGAAGCTGGGATGGTTCATTGCAAAAGGACAGCCGGAAGATGGTGCGGTGCTTAGTGAATACCCGGGAAAAGCCGACGCAGCAGCGATTGATGGAGTCACGGTAGCGGTCGAGGAGTGTCAAGGTGGTGGAGTGGGTGGCGGGATGGGTGCTGGCGTCAGTGGCGGCGTGAGTGTTGGTGTCACTGGCGGCGTGAGTGTTGGTGGGGCGGGTGTTATGGGCGGTGTGGGAGCGGACGGTGGTGTCTGCTGGGGTTCGCCTGGAGTCATCCGTGTTGTGGGTGGTGGCGTC
>JAEZZG010000037.1 GCA_023442485.1 Actinomycetes bacterium
GCTTGATACTCAGCCTTTATTTGTTGTCAGCAGCCCCCGTTTCGTGGTCTGCGTGTAGTTCCTTGTTAACTGACCTAAAGTCGATGCTATATATAACAATCCGCCTTACAGCATAAAATGGCTCGACAAACAAACCTTTTGACGCAAGCCTAAACATTTTGACGCTAGACAAAAACTGTGTGCAGGTGTGCGCAAAATTTCTCGCCCGTCTCCCTACACTCAGCAAAACAGGCCTCCAAACGGCCTCTCAAAGCACCCGCAAGCAGACTAAGAACATGATCCCCGCACTGGATGAACATCGCTAAAACCGCAATCTACCAGCGCATTCGCCCAACAAAAAAGCTCCCGCTGTGGGGAGCTCATAAAATCGATACTGTGTATCAATTGAGTGTATTAGTGGAGCGGGCGACGGGAATCGAACCCGCCTCTGCAGCTTGGGAAGCTGCCATTCTACCGATGAACTACGCCCGCGAAGAGTTCACATCCCGGCGGGGAGGCCCCATCATCGCCGAGGGTGGTGAACACAGCTCCAACAGTATAGCCCATCTCGTATCGTCGAGAAACTTAGCTGCGGACAACTGCCAGTCTTGCCTAGTCTCGAAGTCACATGCCGAGATGGGAGATGACTTCGCGTGCCACCTGCGCGAATGTGGACTCATCAAGAATCCCGCCTACTCTGCGAACATCCGCTGGGTGGAGCCGGACAATCCGGTCGAGCCTCACCTGGGATTCACGCCCACGCGGATCCCACGGGCCGGTCCCGATGTCCATCCAATAGCGTCCCTGGCGTGCTTCTTGAGCCCGATCGAGATCATGATTGACGCTGGACAGTGGCACCGCCAGAAGCCAATCACCGTCTTGGCCGATGACGAGAGAAGGCCGGTCCTTGCCGCGCGTGGGGTCCTCTTCAAACGGCACCCACGCCCACACTACTTCGCCAGGATCGGGTGTCTCCCCCGGACGAGGGGAGTAGACGATGCGTGGCCTGCCCCGGAAGTCCCCCGGATAGGTCTCGGGGTAAGTCTTGGCCTTAGGCGTTGATCGAGGCTTGCTTAGGGCGCGAGTGATTCCGGTGGAGAGCCCGCGCTTCAAGACTTTGAACAGTTGACCGAACAGTCCATTGCTGGAAGCCATGGATAATCCCTTCAATTACTCACGCGTCACCAATGCTCGAGGACGCTCACTCGTCGTGGCCTAACGCTTGAGTCACGACAAACTCGGAACTGGCCCGTAGAAGACGTCACACGCCTCGTCCTCGACGGTGTTGGGGCCGTGGCCAAACCGTCGCCACTGCTCGAAGAACCTCCTGGCCCCGGGCAGAAGCAAGCCGAGAGCCCCGATCGTGGCCAAACCGGTCGAGACGGCGATCCAGTTGTTGAGCAGAAACCCCAGGCCGGAGGTCGCCACCGCAACCCAGGCAGCCAAGCGCGACCAGCCGTGCCCGCACCAGGCGTTGTAGGCTGCGACTGCCGGGGCAGCGACCAGGATCACCGCAATCAGCACCACGGCACATGCCGTCACCACCGACTGCCATACATACGGAGGCATGTTGACCCACCCTGCCAGGCGGGAGGCTTCGTGGAATCTGCCGATCTGAATCGACCGCCACCACACGATTGCGCCGACCACGGCTGCAGCGATCGACGCGGCGTAGAGGAAAAACATCGGCACCGCAACCCAGCCCGTGCGGCGAGGTTGGCCTGTGCGCGGGGACAGGTCGAACTCCGGCTCTGCTACTTCGTCAATAGAAGAAGTAGCGTCGGTCCTGCGGTCAACGGTCACGGCATCGGCTCCTCGCTGATTGAGGGGTGGGTTTCTCCGGCGTCTGGGATGGGCGACGGGGCGGGGACGGATTTTTCGCTCAGGTCCCAGACTAGCGGTAGAGGTGGAAAACCACGAGTGAGCGCGGGATAGGATGTGGGTATGAAGTCTCAGCGCTGGGAAACGGTTGTGTTTGACCTTGACGGAACCCTTGCCGACACCATCAATGTCATCGTCAGGTCGTATAAGCACGCGGTCAAGACGGTTCTGGGGGAGGACGTCGACGACGACGTTGCCCGTGGCTGGATCGGACTGCCCCTGTCGGATACGTTCGCCCGGCTTAACGCTGAGAGATGGCCTGAGATCGAGAGAGCGTATCGGGCCTATAACGAGGCTCACCTGGAAGAGCTCGTCGAGCCCTACCCCGGTGTTGCAGAAATGTTGCGCGATCTGACGCGGCGCGGGATTCGTCACGGTGTCGTGACCTCGAAACGTCGTCATGTCGCCGGGCTCACCTTGACCTATGCCGGACTGGCGGGGCTCACCCCGATCCTGTGCGGGCTAGAAGATACCGCGAAGCATAAGCCCTTGCCGGACCCGGTTTTGCTGGGGGTCGCGAGACTCGACGCCGACCCGTCAACGAGTGTCTACGTCGGTGACGCAGTGTTTGACATCCAAGCCGCCCGCGCTGCCGGAATGGACTCGATCGGAGTAACATGGGGCGCTGGAACGAAAATGCAACTCGATGCTGCGGGGCCGACCTTCCTCTGTCACAGCGTTGACGAGTTGAGCGAACTCCTTGGTTGAGCAACTCCAACTCAGCGTCGCTCGGCGCACCCGTCACATCACGAGTATACCCGTCATATTTTGGGCGCGCACCCCGTCAATCCACATCACGGCCCCGTCTCAACACAACGCCTGACGCTACCAACCTCAGCCCCGTTACCCATCGCCGTTACCCATCGCCGTCGCCTGGCCCGTCACCCAGTCCCGTCACGTCACCCAGCCCCGCCACCCCGGCCCGTCACGTCAACCCCGTTCCATGAAAGCGAAAGGGGGACGCCTCTCGACGTCCCCCTTGTGTGCTTTGTCAAACCCCTAGGATCAGGGCTCCAGTGACCTAGCTCAGCTTCATCGTGCCGGTCTCCATGATCGACTGGTGCCAACTGAGGGCCTTGGTTAGGTCGTGCGGAGTCTGCTGGGCCTTCGAGGTCTTGCAGGCCTGGTCGAAGTAATCCTGCATCTGGGCGCGGTAATCCGGGTGGACCACCTTGTTGATGATCTCCTGGGCGCGTTGACGCGGAGCCATACCGCGCAGATCAGCAAGACCCTGCTCGGTGATGATCACGTCGGTGTCGTGCTCAGTGTGGTCAGTGTGCGAAACCATCGGGACGATGGTCGAGATCGCACCGTCCTTGGCGGTTGACGGCGAGACGAAGCACGACAGGTAGGCGTTGCGGGTGAAGTCGCCCGAACCGCCGATACCGTTCATCATCCTGGTGCCGTTGATGTGGGTGGAGTTGACGTTGCCGTAGATGTCGGCCTCGATCATGCCGTTGCAGGCGATCACGCCGAGACGACGGATCACCTCGGGGTGGTTCGACACGTCCTGCGGGCGCAACACGATGTGCTTGCGGTATTCGGCAGCGTTGTCGTTCATCTTCTTGGCGTAGTCAGGCGACAGCGAGAAAGCGGTGGCGGAGGCGACGGTGAGCTTGCCGGAGTCAATCAGGTCGATCATGCCGTCCTGAATAACCTCGGTGTATGAGGTCAGCCCTTCCAGGTCGGAGTCGAGCAGCCCAGCCAGCACCGCGTTTGCGATGTTGCCCACACCCGACTGCAGCGGGTTCAGGTTCTTGGGCAGGCGACCGTGCTTGCGTTCGTTGTCGAGGAAATCGAGCAAGAACCCGGCGATCTTCTTCGAGTCGTCATCGAGCGGCTTGAATGGGGTGTTGCGGTCAGGGGCGTTGGTGACG
>JAEZZG010000063.1 GCA_023442485.1 Actinomycetes bacterium
GGCAGATGCCCTTGTCTGCATCTCCAACTGCGACAAAATCACCCCCGGCATGTTAATGGCGGCACTACGACTCAATATCCCGACCATTTTCGTTTCTGGTGGGCCGATGGAAGCCGGGAAAGCCACCATTGCCGCAAATGGCAAGGTGCAACGCCTCGACCTGATCGACGCCATGATCAAGTCCGTCGACGATTCGGTTTCAGATTCAGAACTCGACCTGATTGAAGCCCAGGCCTGCCCGACCTGCGGTTCCTGCGCGGGGATGTTCACCGCTAACTCGATGAACTGTCTCACCGAAGTCCTCGGGTTTTCTCTGCCCGGCAACGGCACCACATTGGCGACATCGGCCACCCGTCGACAGTTATTTGTCGAGGCCGGTCACCGTATCGTTGAACTAACCCGTCGCTATTACCAAGACGATGACGAATCTGTCCTCCCACTGTCTATCGCCACAAAATCCGCCTTCACTAATGCCATGACGGTCGATATTGCCATGGGTGGGTCAACAAATACCGTCTTGCATTTGTTAGCTGCAGCACACGAGGCACGAGTCGATTTCAACCAGAGCGATATTGACCGCCTTTCTAGAAATGTCCCCTGCATTTGCAAAGTCGCCCCCAACACCAACAAATTCCACATCGAAGACGTCCACCGCGCCGGTGGGATCGTGGCGATCATGGGTGAGCTGCATCGCGCCGGTCTACTCGACGACACCGTCCACTCCGTTCACTCGGATTCACTAGATGCCTGGCTCGCCGACTGGGATATTCGCGGCGGCAAATCCAAGCCCCAGGCCGATCATCTCTACCGGGCTGCCCCCGGTGCGGTGCGCACTACCGAGGCGTTTTCGTCCACCAACGAATGGGAATCCCTCGACACTGACGCCACCGACGGGTGCATCCGCGACATCGCCCACGCATACACCAGTGACGGCGGGTTGGCCATCCTCACCGGAAACATCGCCGTCGACGGGGCCATCGTCAAGACCGCCGGGGTTCCACAACATCAGTTCGTTTTCTCAGGTCCGGCTGTGGTTACCGAATCCCAGGAGGAGGCGGTCGAGGCGATCCTGTCGGGCAGGATCAAAGCCGGTGACGTGGTCGTGGTCCGCTACGAAGGTCCGAAGGGTGGGCCGGGGATGCAGGAGATGCTCTACCCCACCTCCTACCTGAAGGGGGTCGGTCTCGGCCCGCAGTGTGCCTTGATCACAGACGGCCGCTTCTCCGGCGGTTCCTCGGGGCTGTCGATCGGCCACATCTCCCCCGAGGCCGCCTCAGGTGGGGCGATTGGTTTGATCCAAGACGGCGATATCGTCTCGGTCAATATCCCTCAACGTTCACTCAACATTGAGGTTGATGACGACGAACTGGCCCGACGCCGCCAAGAACAAGACCGGCTTGGCTGGAAACCTCGGCACCGTGACCGCAAGGTCTCTCAGTCATTGAAGATCTTTGCCTCTTTGGCGCAGTCGGCAGATAAGGGTGCCGCGCGGATTCGGCTTGACGATTAGCCCTGCTGCAGCAAGTCACGCGTCGATGAAGTCTTCGGACGAATCGGCTACTGCTGGCGACTAGATCATCTCGGGCCGTCAACGCTGCCCTGTGGAACCGAGAAGAGATCGCCGACGCTGGTAGAACCGCTCAGGCAACTAGCTCTCCCACGGGTAGATGGCTTGGCCGTCTCTAGCCTCTGGGTGTGCCCCTGGAGTAGGCATCTACGGGTCGGGCCTTAAAGACACGGGTGGGGCCGCCGCGATAGGCGACCCCACCCTTAGCTGATCAGGGCAAGATTCTTTACTTCATCTTCTTGCCAGCCGAGCCGAGCTGTTGACAAGCCTCGACGACGCGAGCAGCCATTCCAGCCTCAGCGGCCTTGCCCCACGAGCGGGGATCGTACATCTTCTTGTTGCCAACCTCGCCGTCGATCTTCAAGACGCCGTCGTAGTTGGTGAACATGTGGGTGACCACGGGACGGGTGAAGGCGTACTGGGTGTCGGTGTCGATGTTCATCTTGATCACGCCGTGGCTAACTGCGGTCGCGATTTCTTCAGCGGTCGAACCAGAGCCGCCGTGGAATACCAGGTCAAACGGTGATTCCTTGCCGACCTTGGCGCCGACTTCGGCCTGGATCTGGCCGAGCAGTTCAGGACGCAGCTTGACGTGACCGGGCTTGTAGACGCCGTGGACGTTGCCGAAGGTCAAAGCGGTCAGGTAGCGGCCATTCTCGCCTAGGCCAAGGGCCTCGACGGTCTTGAGGGCGTCCTCGGTGGTGGTGTAGAGCTTCTCGTTGATTTCGCCAACAACACCGTCTTCTTCGCCACCGACAACACCGATCTCGATCTCGAGGATGGTGTTGGCCTTCTGGGACAGGCTAAGCAGTTCCTTGGCGATCTCGAGGTTCTCTTCTAGCGGAACCGCGGAACCGTCCCACATGTGGGACTGGAAGAAGGGGTTGCGTCCGGCCTTGACTTCCTCAGCTTCGAGCTCAAGAAGCGGGCGAACCCAAGAGTCAATGTTCTGCTTAGCGCAGTGGTCCGTGTGGAGGGCGACGGTCACGGGGTAGTTCTTGGCGACCTCGCGGGCGTAAGCGGCCAGAGCCAGGGAGCCAGCGACACGATCCTTGATGGTAGAACCAGAGGCATACTCAGCGCCACCGACAGAAATCTGGATAATTCCGTCAGCTTCAGCCTCAGCCAGACCCTGCAGTGCAGCGGTCAGCGTCTGGGAGGAAGTGACGTTGAATGCGGGGTACGCGAACTTACCAGCCTTGGCGCGATCCAGCATCTCGGCGTAGATCTCAGGAGTAGCAATTGCCATGGTATTTCCTTACACGTTGCAGACGGTATCGAAGCGGCGCGGCACCGCGCTAACCTCGATTTGTTCTCCTATTTTCTCAACTATCTGCCGATATGGCTATCTAGTGACCATTATTTCTGCACGTCGGAGACAATAACGCGCCATCTCTAGCGTCCAACCGTGACGGCGTTGCCCGAAAACGCCTCGATCTGGGTGGCCAGCGTCTCCACTGACACGTCCAAGGTCTCGATGTGGATGTACCAGTCGTCGACCCTTTTCATCCTCACTACGAGTGGGTGACCGCCGAAGAGTGCTCGCCGGACCTCAACTCTGTCAATCTCGCCCCACCCCAAGACATCGTGGACGGCGGCCGTGTTCGGGATGATTCCTTCAGCCGTAATTCGCAGCGCTACCCCACGACCGATCGACGCCAGCACCTTCTTGCGGATCATCAGCAACGCCCCGCACCACAGCCAGCCGATCACGACGACAACAGTCACCCCCGCCATGACCAGGCTCAGCGCGGAGACCACAGACCCCATTCCCAGCCAGGTGACGACCAGCACCACGGCGGCAGCGACCATCGTCCAGAACCAATATCCAAGGAATCGGCGCGACCTGGCCACGAGGGCAGCCATCGGCACCGGGTTGAAGTTCACGACGAAACCTGAGTTCGCGCAATCTGATGACATACCCCCATGGTAGTCACCACATCGAGGCCCGATCACATCGGTGACTGCATCGTTGGTCTAATACCACAAGGCGGTGTTGACCTGGTTGAGTAAGGGCTGCCCATTCAGGAACCGGGTGGCGTTGGCGGCGAAGAACCTGACGATCCACTCGTCCTCTTCTGCCGTGACGGCGGCGGTGTGAGGGGCGATCAAGACGTTATCCATCTGCCACAGCGGGCTAGATGCCGGAAGCGGCTCTGGGGTGGTCACATCAAGGGCGGCGTAGCGGATTCGTCCCGACTGCAAGGCGTCAATGAGCGCGTCTTGGTCCACACAGATCCCGCGCCCGACCGACACAAAGGTGGCGTTGGGTTTGAGATGGTCGAACACTTCCGCCGAGATCATCCCGTGGGTACCGACGGCGTCGGGCAAGGCACTAACTAGCACGTCGGCTTCGGCCACTACCTCCGTCAGCCGCTCTGTCCCGACCACCGACTCGACGTGGTTGACGAGGCGTTTTGACCTGTTGACGCCGATGACCCTGGCTCCTAGCGACCCCAGCAGCGAACCAACCTCGCGACCGATATGGCCCATCCCGACCACGACCACAGTGAGTTGATGAATCATCCCCATCGGCCGGGTCGGCCCCCACCGCTTTGCGGCTTGATCGCGACGCATCTGGGGAACCTCTTTGATTGATTCGAGGATCGCCATCAAGGTCCATTCTGCCAGCGGGCGGGCGTGGGACCCGGCAGAGGTGGTGAAGAGGCAACGACGAAGTTCATCGTCGGTCAATCCTGCTTGGCGCACGAGTGCCCCGGCACCTGCCATCGTGGCATGCACCCAGCGCAACTGCGGGTTCGCCTTGACGCATCGACCTAGCTCGGTCGGGGAGAGAAAACCGAAATGGGCCTCGGTTTGGTCAGCGAGTGCCCGGTATTGTTGCCAAGCGGCTGGGTCGTCTGTGGCTGCCATGCGGCCATAGTGGTCTGCTGGTCTCAGCGGCTCTCCAACAAGGTCGGGGGCGTAGATCAGGTCGATCCGAGGCTCCAACTGAGTCATCAACTCGGCATGGTCGGCCCGCAACGGGGTTGAGGCGAAAACCCGAAGTTTGTTCTCCATATTTCCTCGATCAGTTGTGGTTGCAAGTTCAGGCCATCACGGGTGCTGGCGGACCGCCCCGGGACAGGACCGCACCCCAGCGAGAGGATGAACTCCCTAGTCACGCCAGTTGCCATGCTGGAGAGTCCAGTGATACATGGCGATGGCCGCCGCCGCACCTGCGTTGATGGACCTGGTGGAGCCGTACTGGGTGATGGAGACCAGGCTATCGCATCCGGCAACGATGTCGTCGGTAAGTCCTGGCCCTTCGGAGCCGAAAATCAGGCAGCAGTCTCGCGGGAGTTCACGAGATTCCAGCGGCACCGAACCGGGGAGGTTATCTATCCCGATCGGGACGATGTTGTGCTGTTCGAGGAAATCAAAGAACCCCTCTGGTGTCGGGTGATGGTAGACGTGAAGATAACGGTTGGTGACCATCGCGCCGCGTTTATTCCAGCGCCTCCGGCCAAGGATGTGCACGGCTGCCACGTTGAAAGCATTGGCGGTGCGCACCACAGAGCCGATGTTGAAGTCGTGCTCCCAGTTCTGAATGGCGATGTGTAGCGGGTGACGGGTGGTGTCGAGGTCGGCGACGATCGCGTCAACACTCCAGTAACGGTAGCGATCAATCACGTTGCGCCGGTCCCCGCCGCGCAACAGTTCTGGGTCGTAGCGGTCATCTTCAGGCCACGGCAGCGGATGTGGACCTACCCCGACGGTGGGGGCGGTGGGGTCGAAGGGTTCGGGCTGGCCTAGGTTAGAGTCGAATGGCTCCGACTCCCCCACGCCAGACTCCGCACAACCTAGGTCGCCGCTGTCTTGAGTACGGTCGGCGGGGTCCGCGTCGCCAGTGCGGTCGAGGCTCACTGAGATTCGCTCCGATCTGCACCGGTATCGGCGACGCCATCTGCCCGTGGACGCAGCGGATCGGCGAGCGTCGGGTCGGAGTCGGCGGCGACCTCAGAAGTGTCGACGGTTTCTTCAACGACCATCGGGTGTTCATCGGTGGCTTTGCGGGCTGTACTGTCCTTGCGGGCGCGCAGCACCAGCCACACCACGATGGCAACGAGGACCAGCGCGATGATGATTTCAAAGACGGTAGAGAAACGCTCCATGACGTCGGTAACCTTGTGCCAGTTATCGCCGAGCAGGTAACCGGCACCAACCAAGATGGAGTTCCACACCAGCGACCCCAAGGTGGTCAACCCGAGGAAGACGACCTGGTTCATCTTGGCGATGCCGGCGGGGATTGAGATGAGTGAACGGAAGATCGGCAGCAGCCGACCGACGAGGACGGTCCAGGTGCCGTGCCGGTCGAACCAGGCCATCGTCTTGTCGACGTCGGCGGCTTTGAGAAGAGGGAGTTTCTCGAAACACCAGCGAATACCCGAGATGCCGATCCAGCGGCCAATCCAGTACAGCAGCCAGGCGCCGAGGACGGATCCAGCGGTGGCCCAGATGATCGCACCGACGAGACCGTAGGCAGCGTCGGGGCTGGCAGCCGTGAATCCGGCTAGAGGGAGAATGACTTCGGAAGGTATGGGCGGGAAGATGTTTTCGAGAAGAATCCCAAGCATCACTCCGACACCGCCGATGGTGTTCATCAAGTTTGTGATCCACTCAACAACCGGATCGAGCCAGCCCATTTATTTCCTCCACACAGTGATTCCTTGGACCCCAAAAGGAGTAGCCAGATCAGTGGCTACTCCTTCTCAGGCACGTTGGTTCGTGACCTTCGTGACGATTTCGACTAGTTGAAGCTGACCCGAGGAGCCTGGCGGGCTTCTGGGTCGGTCAACTCAAAGTAGGTGGCTTGTTCAAAGTTGAACTTGTTCGCCAACATGTTCGCCGGGAAAGACTGAATCTTAGTGTTGTAGCTGCGCACATTGGCGTTGTAGAAACGACGTCCTGCCGCGATGCGATCTTCGGTCTCGACAAGTTCGCGCTGCAACTCGAGGAAGTTCACGTTGGAGCGCAACTCCGGGTAAGCCTCGACCGAGACCATCAAGGAGTGGACCGCCTGGCCGAGCTGCTTTTCGACCTCGGCACGCTGTTCCTGGTCGGCACCGGTTTGAGCCAAGGTTGCAGCTTGGTTGCGTAGCTTGATCACCGATTCGAGGGTTTGACGTTCGTGGTTAGCGTAGCCCTTCACCGTTTCGATGAGGTTCGGGATCAACTCGTAGCGACGATTCAGTTCGACGTCGATCTGTCGCCAGGATTCCTGGATGGTGTTACGCATCCGGACCATGGAGTTGTACTGCCCGATGATCATGAAGACCAGCAGGGCAACAATGACGAGAATAGCGATAAGGATGGGCCCTAAAAAGTCCATGATTTACACTCTTTCTTATGGGCGACGAATGTCTATCGGATATCCAGCGTACCCGATATCTAGTCCAAACCTAGATCTTCAAGACCTAGGGCGTAGCGATAGGGCAGACCAGCGTCGTTGATGCGCCGGTCGGCACCTGTTGAGCGATCGACGACGACGGCGACCCCGACGACTTCACCACCGGCTGCACGCACGGAGTCAACCGCTTGAAGAGCCGAACCTCCAGTGGTGGAGGTATCTTCGACCACCAGCACCTTGCGTCCGGCAACCTCAGTACCTTCGATCAGCCTCTGCATTCCGTGAGATTTTGCTTCCTTGCGGACGACGAACACGTCAAGCCGCTCACCGTCGGCTGCGGCCGAATGCATCATTGCCCCCGCAACTGGGTCCGCACCCAAGGTGAGACCGCCGACTGCGTCAAACTCCCAGTCCTTCACCAAGTCACGCATGACCCGCCCGAGGATCGGGGCGGCCGCGCCGTCAAGGGTGACTCGACGCATATCGACGTAGTAGTCAGCTTCTTTCCCGCTAGCGAGAGTAACCTTGCCGTGCACGACGGCGAGTTCTTTGACCTTTTCAATCAAGTCTTCACGATCAGACATGTCTCTAGCCTAACGGCAAGGTGACGGTGAAAGTGGTGCCGCGATCAATTGTGGACGCCACCTGAATCGTCCCCTTGTGCGCCTTGACGATGTCGGAGGCGATGGCAAGACCGAGCCCGTAGCTTGACGTCTCGTGGGTTCGGGCTCGATTTGAGCGGTAGAAACGGTCGAAGATATGCGGCAAGTCCCGACGCGAGATCGGCTCCCCGGTGTTAGTGAAAGCCAGCACTGCGTGACGCGATTCCTTGACTAGCCGCACCCAGACGGTGCCGGATTTGTTGGTGTATTTGCAGGCGTTATCGATCAAGGTGGCGCACAACCGGGATAGGTGGCGCTCATCCCCTAAGACCTTCACCTCGTCTTCGATCTCGGCGACGATCTCCACCCCGGAGTCGAAGGCGACCGACTCAAACTGCAAGACTTGGCGGTTGACAAGGTCAGATAGATTGATTTGCTGGCGTTGACCCTCGGTGAGTTCGGCATGTTCAAGACTGGCGATGGTAAGCAGGTCAGCCACTAAAGACTGCATCTCTTCGGCCTCATACTGGGTTGATTCTAGCCAGCGACTCTGTGAGGCTACCGTGTCATCGGGGTGGTTCATGACGATGGCGGTGTTAGCTAAGACCACCGACAGCGGCGTCTTGAGCTCATGCGAGGCGTCCGAGATGAACTGACGCTGCTTAGCCCACGCCTCTTCGACCGGGCGCAGGGCCCAGGCGGAGAATCTCAGCGAAATCACGAACACGACGGCGAAGGCGGCCAACCCGATCAAGGTGAGGTTGACCGCAAGTTGCCGCCAATCCTGGGCGAACTTGATATCGGTGACGGCGACGAAGGTGCCCACCATCGATTCAGACTTGACGTAGCAGAGCCTGATCTCAGCCAAACACCCTTGGTTGCTAGGCGCTGCCACAATCTTGGAACTGGCTATGCGCACATTATCGTCATCGATGGTCGCCGTGGTGTAGCGGGTCTTCAACAACAACGTCTGGTCGCCGTGAATCAGGTACACGCCCACCGGGATGACGGTGCGCTCGTCGTCATTGCCGCCAATCGACAAGCTATTTGGGGTATCGAAGTAGCTGGCGTCACGCTCCGGATGGGAGTTGATGGAGTAGACGTCACGCTTCAACACGGTGTCTAGGGTGTCGAAGAGGTTAGACAGGTTGTTGCGGTGATTGAAATATCCGACGCACGCTAACACCCCGATGATGACACTCATCACCAAGGTGACGTTGAGGACGATGAACTTGACCCTTAGGCTGGACAGGATTCGCCTAAGCATCATCCGCCTCATCGCCAGTTGCGGTGCCGAACCTTGCTGAACCCGCAGACTCCGCCGCACTTGTCGACGCACGTTCGGGTTCACTGTCTGAGGGGTTTGTGCCCAGTTTCGCTAAGTTGGGCCCGCGCAGCCCTTGGGGATCGGCGTCTTCTGCCTTCTCCGTTTCCTCCATCCGCAACCGGTAGCCCACCTTCCGCAAGGTTTCGAGCTTCGTCTCGGACTTCAAGAACTTCAACTTCTTGCGGATGAAGGAGATGTAGGCCTCGACATTGTTGTCGTCCGCGCTCGATTCGACCCCCCACACCTTAGAAATCAAGACATCCTTGGCGACGACATGGGGCGATGCCTCCATCAAAATTTTTGTCAGCAAGAACTCCTTATAGGTCAGGTGAATGGTGTTGTCTGCGCAGGCAAGGTCGGAGCTTTTGAGGTTGAGGGACAGGTCCCCTGCCGTCAAGGTCTCAAACATCACTTCTCCACGACGCCGAGTGATCGCGCGCAGATTAGCCATCAGTTCAGCAGGCGAAAATGGCTTAGTCATGTAGGCGTCGGCACCAGAGTCGAGCCCGACGACCTTATCCTGGACGGTGGATTTCGCGGTGAGCATCAGCAAGGGGGTGCTGATTCCGTCACGACGCAAAGCGGTGGCGACCTGGTAGCCGTTGAGCCCGGGGAGCATGACGTCGAGGATGATGGCGTCGTAGACCTCGGAGCGGCCATATTCGTAGCCGGCTTGGCCATTGTCAACGGTGTCAACGTGGTAGCCGGATTCCTCGAGGATGTGGGACAGGGCTTGAGCTAGCCGGGTATCGTCTTCAACCACCAAGATTTGCACGGTGTTTCGCCCTTCTTTTCTTGCCGGTCTCAGTCATGTCAATCATGGCTGCCTATGCAAGACATCATCTCAGATGAGCCTCTGAAAATGATCTGAAAGGTCAAGCCGGCGGCCGACCGGGACAGGAAGAGCCGAACTGCCCCGGCAAGCCTTCATCACCCATCCTCACATTGGACGTGTTGGTCGTGTCTCGACTCGACACAGTCGAGACACGATGAGCGGGTACCGACAACTGAACACGCGCACCAAAGACGGAGGTGAGGCGAGCCTCCGTCCTGGATACGCGAACCGGAGGGACTCGGGAAAGACATGGAGGTGATGCACGCGACGACGCGGCAGCTACAGCGCTCACCGCTAGGCGTCATTACCGTCAAGACTGCTCCTCGAGTCGCGCCGTAGAAAGCAGCGACTCGGAGCCTGAGTGCTGGTCGATGTGCAGTCCACGGCATATCAACAGGTAGTAAAGACTTGCTTCGGTCCGGCTCTTGACGATTGGTAGCAGTCAACAGTCAATTACGGTTGCGGGTCAGCCAGGGGTTCGCACCCTGTTCTCCACAAGTCACGATGAGAATAGCAAGGATGGGCGCGCGACGGTAGGCAACGCCAAGAAAAATTTTGGGGTTTTCTCAAGGAGAGACCCGGGTTCTGACGCGGGTGCCCTGGAAACTCGCACAGAGCACCCGCCCAGCTGTACTCACCGCCCGAATTAGCGCACCACCAACCCGCCGCCTGCACCGTCTACATCCACGGTGACGACGGAACCGTCCATGACCTTGCCTTCAAGGATGGCCTTAGCCAACTGGTCGATCACCGAGGTTTGAATCAGCCTGCGCAGCGGGCGAGCTCCATACACCGGGTCATAGCCTTGGTTAGCCAGCCAGGTCTTGGCGTCATCGGCGACCTCAATCCGGATTCTGCGCTCAGCAAGCAAGCGGTTGACCTTGCTGAGCTGGATCTCCACGATTCGAGCCAGGTCGTTGCGACTGAGCGGATCGAACATGACGATCTCGTCGAGACGGTTCAAGAACTCCGGCTTGAACGCCCGATGAACCACCGCCATCACCGACTCGTGACGGGCACTTTGATCCATCGTCGAATCCGCCAAGAACTCTGAACCAAGGTTCGACGTCATGATCACGATGGTGTTGCGGAAGTCGACCGTTCGACCTTGACCGTCGGTGAGCCGTCCGTCATCAAGCAACTGCAACAAGATATTGAATACATCGGCATGGGCCTTTTCGATCTCGTCAAGCAACACCACCGAATAGGGGTGACGCCGCACAGACTCCGTCAACTGCCCGCCTTCCTCGTAGCCGACATAGCCCGGAGGCGCTCCGACAAGGCGCGACACCGAATGCTTTTCCATATATTCACTCATGTCGATCCTGACCATGGCGGTCTCGTCATCGAAGAGGAATTCAGCCAAGGACTTCGCCAACTCGGTCTTCCCCACACCCGTCGGGCCCAAGAACAAGAAAGACCCTATCGGCCGGTTCGGATCAGCCACCCCTGCCCGCGATCTGCGAACCGCGTCAGAGACGGCCTTGACGGCGTCCTCCTGGCCAATCAGACGCTCACCGAGCCGCGCCTCCATGTGCAGCAACTTCTCTTGATCCCCTTCAAGCATCTTGCCGACCGGGATTCCAGTCCACGCCGACACCACCTCGGCGATGTCTTGACTGGTGACCTCCTCGGAGACCATCGAATGTGACTCGATCTCGCGCTGAGCCGCAGCGGCTACGTCAAGCTCTTTTTGAAGCTGAGGAATCTGGCCATAGACAAGCTGGGCCGCCTTCGCCAAATCACCCTCTCGAGTCAATCTCTCAGCCTCGGTGCGCAACGCGTCGATTTCTTCCTTGATGTCCCCGACGCGATTCAGCGACTCCTTCTCTTGCTGCCACTGCTGTTCTAGGCCACGAAGTTCTTCCTTGGCGTCGGCGAGTTCACCGCGCAACCGCCCGAGCCGATCCTTCGAGGCCGGGTCTTCTTCTGCTTCGAGAGCAAACTGCTCCATCGTCAGTCGATCGACCTTCCTGCGCAAGGTATCGATCTCTTCCGGAGACGAATCGATCTCCATCCTCAGCCGTGACGCAGCCTCGTCAATCAAATCAATCGCCTTGTCTGGGAGCTGACGGCTGGTGATGTAGCGGTGCGACAAAGACGCGGCGGCAACGAGTGCGGAGTCGGTGATGCGCACCTTATGGTGGGCCTCATATTTCTCCCGCAAGCCGCGCAAAATCGCCACGGTGTCCTCCACACTCGGCTCACTGACCAACACCTGCTGGAAGCGGCGCTCCAAGGCAGGGTCCTTCTCGATATTCTCCCGGTACTCATCCAAGGTAGTGGCCCCCACCATGCGCAACTCACCGCGCGCGAGCATAGGTTTGAGCATGTTGGACGCATCCATCGATCCTTGGCTAGCTCCGGCACCGACGACGGTGTGCACCTCGTCAATGAAGGTGATGATCTGGCCCTCGGCTTGCTGAATCTCTTCGAGAACCGACTTCAATCTCTCCTCGAAGTCACCGCGATAACTCGCACCGGCGACCATCGAAGCCAGATCGAGGGAGACCAGACGCCTGCCTTTGAGGGAATCGGGAACATCACCGGCGACGATTCGCTGAGCCAGGCCCTCGACGACGGCGGTCTTGCCAACGCCGGGTTCACCGATCAACACAGGGTTGTTCTTGGTGCGGCGGCTGAGAACCTGGACGACACGACGGATCTCCAAGTCACGACCAATCACCGGGGCGAGTTTGCCTTCGCGGGCACGCTCGGTCAGGTCGATGGAGTACTTCGCCAGAGCCGACTGAGAACCATCGTCTTCAGCTTGAGTGACGCGATGATCTCCGCGCGAGGCGGCAAACGCTGATTCAAGAACCTCGGTGCTAGCCCCCATTCCTTCAAGTAAGGATTTCACCGAGGATTCGATACTGGTGAGCGCAATCAGCAAATGTTCGGTGGCGACATAGTCGTCACCCATTTGAGAGGCACGATTCTCAGCATCAGCCAAGACTCTCACGAAAGCCCCAGACAGCGCCGGGGTCGTCACCGAAGCGCCGGTGGAGCTAGGCAGCTTCGCGATCAATTTCTGGGCGGCGATGTCGACCCGCTTCGGGTCCACATCGACTGCCTGCAGCAACGCCCCGACGGTGTTATCCGGCACCATCAACATGGCGTGCAGCAAATGCTCCGGCTCCACACTCGGGTTCGACGCAGTCAAAGCGTTACGAGACGCAGCCGACACTGCGTCGCGGCTCCTGGTTGTCAGTTTTTCGGCATCCATCTCTATCTACCTCTGATTCCGGCGTGACCTCTCAGCCACACCTCAAATGTACAAGTTGAGTCTACTCGGCTCAACCTCTCTCGAGGCAGATTTATTCCGGATTAAAACAGCAAGTGATGGGGTGAGGAAATCACCGGGGCATCGAATTCGGCTAGGCTACAGCCATGGCAGCTACACGAATTGAAAAAGACTCCATGGGAGACATCGAGGTTTCCGCTGACCGCTACTGGGGTGCCCAGACCGAACGCAGCCTCCATAACTTCGATATCGGCCGTCCCACCTTTGTGTGGAACCGCCCCATGGTTCGCGCCCTTGGCGTCCTGAAGAAGTCCGCAGCCTTGGCCAATGCCGAGCTTGGCGAACTCCCCCAAGACATTGCCGACTTGGTCGTCAAGGCGGCCGACGAAGTAATCGACGGCAAACTCGACGATCACTTCCCGCTGGTTGTTTTCCAGACCGGCTCCGGCACCCAGTCCAATATGAACTCCAATGAGGTCATCTCCAACCGCGCTATCGAGATCGCCGGTGGCGAGATGGGGTCGAAGTCCCCGGTCCACCCCAACGACCATGTCAACCGTGGCCAATCCTCCAACGACACCTTCCCGACCGCGATGCACATCGCCGTCGTCTGCGAACTGCAGGACTTCTACCCCCGGGTCGCTGAACTCCGCGACACCTTGGCTAAGAAAGCCGAAGAGTTCGCCGACATCGTGATGGTCGGACGCACCCACCTCCAAGACGCCACCCCGATCACCCTCGGCCAGGTCATCTCTGGCTGGGTCGCCCAGATCGACTTCGCCCTGGACGGTATTCGCTACGCCGATAAGCAGGCTCGCTCGCTGGCGATCGGCGGGACCGCCGTCGGCACCGGACTCAACGCTCACCCCGAGTTCGGCAAACTGTGCGCCACCAAGATCAGCGAAGAGACCGGCATCGATTTCACCCAGGCCGACAATCTGTTCGCCGCCCTCGGTGCCCACGACGCCCTCGTCCAGGTCTCGGCCTCACTGCGCACCCTCGCTGATGCGCTCATGAAGATCGCCAACGATGTGCGCTGGTACGCATCAGGCCCGCGCAACGGTATCGGCGAACTGCTCATCCCCGAAAACGAACCCGGCTCGTCGATCATGCCTGGCAAGGTGAACCCGACTCAGTGTGAGGCCATGACGATGGTCGCCACCAAGGTGTTCGGCAATGACGCCACCGTTGGCTTCGCCGGTTCACAGGGCAACTTCCAGCTCAACGTGTTCAAGCCCGTGATGGCTTGGTGCGTGCTGGAGTCCATCAAACTCATCGGCGATTCTTGCCTCATGTTCATCATCCACTGTGCCGTGGGTATCGAACCAAACCTGGACAAGATCAAGGAGAACCTGGACAAGAACCTGATGCAGGTGACCGCGTTGAACCGCCACATCGGATACGACAAGGCCGCCAAGATCGCCAAGAAGGCTCACAAGGAAGGTTTGTCCTTGCGCGAATCTGCCCTTGAACTCGGATACCTCACCGAAGAAGAGTTCGAGAAGTGGGTTGTCCCGGCAGATATGACCCATCCGAGCCCGAAGTAACGGTGGTGGCGCTTCCCAGTGTTGGGTCGCACTGAAGCGAGACGCGATGGTGCGACGAACGCGAGTCGACATGGGCCTAGATCGGACAACATCGGTCTAGATCGGTCCATATCGGGTAGCACTGGGTACCGGCCACACATGAGGCGATTGGCCTAAGCCAGGCGATCAGCCAAACCCTCTCCTGCGGGGAGTCGCTCACGCGGCTCCCCGTCGCGGTTTACCCAAACGGGCTCGATCTTCACATCGTCCCAATCCCGTTGCACTATTTTGCGAATCCTAAGTCCTCAGAGGACTTTGAGTTATTCTGGAGGCATCGTCTAGAGGCAGCAACGCCGCTGGCTCCTCGTCGGGGATAACTGCGACAAGTTTGAGGACGAGATCAATCCGAGGAGAAAAACGATGTTTGTGCACCTTTCTCACATCCTTGATCCCAAGGACAAGGCATTCCCGGGCGAAGCTCTCCTAACTATCGACCAGGATCGTGTGGCCGTCGAAGGCGGGTGGGCTTTGGAGTAACCCGGGTCCTTGGCCTAACCGGGTGGGGCCTTGGCCTAACCGGGTGGGTGTTCAGCCAATCCCGGATGGGTTGGAGCTAACCCGGCTGTGATGTGGCTAACCACAGGTCGGCTACTTCTCCGACAACCACTCCATGATGTCCCGGCGGGTCTGAGTCATGTGGGCACGCATCACGTCCTTAGCGCGTTCAACGTCACGGTCCTCGATCGCCTCGACCAACTCGCGATGGAAATGATGCCCGTGTTCGCGGATTCGCCGGTCGGCACTGGTGTGGCGACGCGACTCCGTCAAGGCGTCCTTGAGCGAATGCATGATTGCAGGAAGGAAAGGATTGCCAGCCGCACTCAAGATTGCGTCATGGATGGCGAGGTCTGCGGCCGCTAGGGCGTCAACGTCGTCACGCTCCGATGCCTCATCAAAGGCGACCAAGAGTGACTTCAACTCGTCGAGGTCGGCGTCGGATCGGTGCGCGGCGGCCAAACCACTAGCTCCCACTTCGATCATGCGGCGAACTTCGATCAACTTCACGCCAAGGGTGCGCGGCGATTGCGTCCGGGTCATGACATAGACGATGACGGTGATGTCTCGCCACTGTGACATGGGACGGACGTAGGTTCCGGAGCCGTGACGGACCTGCAGCACCCCTTGGCTGGACAGGGTTCGCACCGCCTCCCGCATCGTCGGGCGCGACACCTCCAGGAAAGCGGCAAGGTCATTTTCCGGGGGCAACGGCTGCTCGGTAGTGAACCGGCCCGAAATGATGGCGTCCAGGATGGTGGTGACGGCACCGCTGACCCGATCGGATGAGCCCATGACTAGTTCTCCCTCGTTGACGATTGCGCATTGACGCAGCGCACCGCACCGAAGTCTGCGACCCGGCACCGCATGGTGAAAATGCGTAACTATCCCGTGCCATTCTGGCATGGCCGTTGCCCCCCTGACCATCTCGTTTCTCAACAACAAGGATCACGCCATGACATTAGACTCCTCTCAACTGCTGGACCCCCTCCCCCAGGTTGACCAGATCAGCGCCTCGACCGTCTCCAAGGCAATCAACGAAAGCCCTTATCAGCCAGTGTTTATCGTCCTCGACGACGATCCGACTGGCACCCAATCGGTCGCCAATCTTCCGGTAATCACCTCTTGGAAGGAATCTGATTTCGACTGGGTCTTTTCCACCGGGCTGCCCGCCGTCTATGTGATGACGAATTCCCGCTCCCTCGACCCCGCCGACGCCGAGAAGATCAACCGCGAGGTGGTCCGCTCCGCGATGAGTGCTGCCAGTCGTAACCAGGTTGAGGTGGCTTTCATCTCTCGATCGGATTCCACCTTGCGCGGCCACTTCCCGCTCGAGCCTGAGGCCATCGCCGATGAGTTGGCTGCGAGAGGGGTACACATTGACGGAGTTGTGCTGATCCCTGCCTTCCCGGACGCTGGACGCATCACCGTCCACGGCACCCACTATGCCGGTTCCATGACTGCCGGGTTCACCCCGGTCGCTGACACGGAGTTTGCCCGCGACGCATCCTTCGGCTACACCAAATCCGTCCTCGCCGAATGGGTCGAAGAGAAGACGGGCGGTGACGTGAGTGCCTCCGCCGTGATCAAGGTTGACATCGACGATCTGCGCCGCGACCACCCCAAGGTGGTTGCACAATTGTTGCACGCCCATGATCGTCAACCCATCGTCTGTGACGCCACCTCTGAATCTGACCTGCGCGCAATCGCCTTGGCTTTGATCGAGGCAGAGGCCCAGGGCAAGCGGTTCATCTACCGCGTCGGCCCGCCATTCGGACGGGCGCGGATCGGCCAGGCTGAACGCGAGCCACTCAGCGGGAATGAGATCGTGGAGCTGCGCGCCAAACGCGACGACCTCACTGCGGGTGGGCTGATCGTCGTCGGCTCCCACGTTTCGGTAACCAGCCGCCAGTTGGCGCGTCTTAGTGAGGACCGCGACCTTTCTCACTGCATCGTCGAGGTGCCGAAGGTGATAGACCCCACCAGCCGGGACTCGCACATCGCGGAGGTTGTCGAACAGGCCTTGGCGGCACTCGAGCGCGAATCAGTGGTGGTGTCGACATCACGCGAGCGCATCACCGGGACAGATGAGGCTGATTCGTTGCGGATTGCCCGAGACGTGTCATCGTCCCTGATTGAGATTACTCAACGGATTTTTGCCCACTGCACCCCGCGTTTTGTCATTGCCAAGGGTGGCATCACCTCGTCAGATATCGCCACTCATGGATTGGGGATTCGGCGGGCAATGGCGGTGGGATCGCTGCAGCGCGGGATTATTTCGCTGTGGCTAGCCGATGACGGCCTGGCGCGGGGAATCCCTTATGTGGTGTTCGCGGGCAACGTCGGGGACGACGATTCGCTCATCGAGGTCGTCGAGAAGCTGTCGCATTAGCGGTGGTGTAGGGTGCGCTAGCCCACCAACCGCTTCCGCCCCCTCACGAACCAACAATGGCATCCGGGCGATCACACCCTCGCACAACCCGACACCCGCATCCCCGCGATCACGTCACGATGACCCAGATCACGCCCGTGAGCCACCGTCCACTCCCCCCCCCAGCAAGACCCGCACCCCCCCAGCAACACCCACAACCACAGCAAGACCCACAACCACACCACCAAACACAACAAGTTTTCACCAAAGGAGACCACAATGAAGATCGCAGTCTTAGGAATCGGCGCGATGGGGTTGCCTATGGCAACCAATCTGTCCACCCAATTCGAGGTGTGCGTATTCGACATCAACCCTGATCGGTTGCGTCTAGGCGCGCAAGCCGGGCTCGCCGTCTTTGACAGCGCCACCGAGTGCGTCAGGGACGCCGACGTCGTCCTCTTGGCAGTGCGCAACGGCAAACAACTCAACCAGGTTCTCTTCGGTGACGGGCAAGTCGCGGCTTCCATGAAGCCGAGGGCCACAGTCATCCTGACCTCAACCGTCGGCATGAACGCCGTCGCCGAGGTCACCCCACGTCTCGACGAAATCGGGCTAGGGCTCGTCGATGCGCCCGTATCTGGCGGCCCGGTCCGCGCTGGCAACGGGGACCTGCTCGTCGTGGTCGGGGCCCGCCCTGAGGTCTATGCCGCCACCAAACCGGTGCTAGACGTGATGTCATCTACGCTGGTCCTGGTTGGCGATGAACCCGGCAAGGGGCAGGCCACGAAGACGGTGAACCAACTCCTGTGTGGCGTGCACATCGCCGCTGCCGGGGAGGCGTTAGCCTTGGCCGCCGAGCTGGGGCTCGACGTGAAAGAAGCCCTTGACGCTTTGATGGCCGGTGCGGCCGCATCGTTCATGCTCGGCGACCGTGGCCAGCGCATGTTGCAGGCATACGGGGAGGAGCCGGTCGAGGTGAAATCGCGGCTGGACATCTTCACCAAGGACATGAATATCGTCACCTCTGCGGCGAAGGCCGTTGGGCTGGCCACCCCGGTAGCGGCGGCGGCTGAGCAGCTCTACCTCCTCGGCGCCACTGGCGGGCAAGGGGCCGAAGATGATTCCTCCGTGATCAAGGTTGTCAAACCCAGGTAAGGGTGAAGCACCTGAGTCTGGGACGCCGGTTCCCGTCAGAGCACAGAGCGTCGTTGCCGACCCGGCCCCACCTGACCGGAAACCCGCACCGGCCACACCGGCGACACCGGCCACATCAGCCACAGCGGCGACTGGCCGTGTGGCTGAGGGACAGCAGCGAGGGAGCTAACTACGCCCAGCAGGGAGTGATCTTGGGGCGGGGACGCTGTGGTGACGTCCCATGTGGACCGTCCCGGACGATTCAGCGGTGAAAACTCGCGAGTTCGAGAAAGACGTCGAGTTTTGTAGCAAGGTCTGCGCCTTCGTCAGGGCCATGCTCAACTGGGCGACTTGATGCTGTAGTTGATCGATGCGGTCGCTGAGCTCGAGAATCCGCTGGACCCCGGACAGGTTAATCCCTTCTTCTTGGGTCAGTTGCTGGACGATCAGCAATTTCTGGACGTCGCGCCTCGAATAGCGGCGTCCGCGCCCTGCCGTCCGTGACGGAACCACCAGGCCCATCCGGTCATAGGTCCGCAAGGTCTGGGGGTGCATATTGGCTAGTCGCGCCGCCACCGTCACCGTGAACAGCGGCGAATCCAGATCGATGACTTGCAGATGTTGACTCATCACGCACCTCCAAGCAAATGCTTCCTTGGATTCGGCTGAGCCACCTCGGCGTCAAACTCACGCAACTTGTCTCGCGCCTTAGAGCTGACCTTGTCCGGCACCGCGATCTCCAGGGTAACCAACTGAGACCCTTGGGTGCCGTTCTTGCGGGCGATACCTCGTCCGGGAATCCTGAGCACCCGCCCATTCGGCGTTCCCGCAGCAACCTTGAGTTTGACCGGGGAACCGGTAAGGGTCGGGACCTCAATCTCGGCACCGAGGACGGCCTCGCCGAAAGTGATTGGGACGGTCACCGTCACGTCATCACCCTTGCGGCCAAAAACCGGGTGGGGGCGGACGTTGACGGTTACGTAGAGGTCGCCCGGTTGGCCGCCGTTTTCACCGCTGCCACCCTTGCCTTTGATCTTGACGCGCTGACCATCGGAGACGCCAGCCGGAACCCGCACCTGCATGGTTTGAGCCGAGCGTGCCCGTCCTGAACCTTGACATGCCAAGCAAGGGTTATCCACCAAGATTCCGCGCCCGCGACAATCGCTGCACGGGACAGTCGACCCGAACTGCCCGCCGCCTTCGTTGACGACGAAGCCGCTGCCTTGGCAACGAGAACACACCCTCGGGTTAGACCCTGCGGCCGCCCCGGTTCCGCGACACGATGTGCAGGCCTGCTGAGACACCTTCGGGACACCGACCGTGGTTCCTTTGATGGCTTCCTCGAAACTCACCGTCACCGAGGTTTCGATGTCGGCTCCACGACGATGTTGACGTTGCTCACGCGCACCGCCGCTATTGAAGAGGCCACCGAGGAGATCGCCGAAGTTCATCGACGACGCCGATGTGGTGGCGTTGCGGAAGAGATCGTTGATGTAGCTGGTGCCCGCACCACCTGCGCCACCTGGGCTGCGCTGGAAGAATCCGCCCATCCCTGAGCCGAGTAGGCTGCGTTGCTGATCGTATTTCTTCCGCGTCTCCGGGTCTGACAACACCGCATTCGCTTCGGAGACTTCCTTGAACCGGGTCTCTGCCTTCTTGTCTCCTGGATGCTGGTCGGGATGATTCTCTCGGGCGAGCTTGCGGAAGGCCTTCTTGATCTCAGCCTGAGTGGCATCTTTTGAGACACCGAGGACCTTGTAGTAGTCCTTCTCTAGCCAATCCTTGGTATTCACCCTTGCACCCCTTTCGTTGGATTGATCAGGCAGTTCATCGAATAGTGAGGCGACCCGCTAGGTTATTCGTCGTCTGCTGGCATGTCGACGATCACCCTTGCTGGCCGAAGTACGCGATCGTTGAGTTTGTAGCCACGGACGAAGATTTCGCCGACGGTAGGCTCCGTCGTGCCTTCGCCGGGGCGCTGCATCAGTGCCTCGTGGATGTGCGGATCGAAGACCTCGCCGACTTCGCCGTAGGCGAAGAGGCCGTTCTTATTGGCGGCCTTGACTAACATGTCGACGATCTTGGTGAACCCCTCCGAGGGTTCTTCATGGACGAAGGCCTGGTCGATCGCGTCAAAAACAGGCATCAAGTCTTCGACTACGTCCTCGATGCCTTTTTCGCGTGCGAGGGCGCGGTCGCGGTCTACGCGCTTCTTGTAATTGGCGTACTCGGCGTGGAGACGCTGAAGGTCTTCGGTGCGTTCTGCCAGCAGTTGAGCGAGCTCTAATTCGCGGTCGACAGGTTCCTGACCTTGGTCAGAGCTGGAATCGTCATCGGATTCACCGCCCTCGGCTTCACCGTCACCGCCAGCACCGCCGCCAGCACCGCCGCCTTCACCGTCAGCGCCACAACCCGCGTCACCACCGGCTGCAGCGCAGCTTCCGTCCTCAGCTCTACCGTCAAGGACGACCTCAGGGCCGACGCCAGCGTCAACACCGCCACCATCAACCCCAGCGCCAGCACTTCCACCATCTACGTCGTCAACGCCGTCAACAGTCGCCGGATCGGTGACGACGTCGTCATCCTTGGCTTCATCACACTGTGGCATCTGGGTGTCCGTCATGAACTTTCTCCTCCTGAGATCTAGGTGTGGTTGACATTGGCACTAAGGGCGCGGGGATCGCATCCACCCCACGCCCTTGGCCGGACCAGGCGTACCGTAGGCACGCCCTCAACCATTACTTCTTGTCATCCTCATCGACGATCTCGGCGTCAATGACGTCATCGTCGCCAGCAGTATCTTGCGGGGTCTCCGACGACGCGTTGGTTGCCTGAGCGTTCTGAGCTGCCTGGTAGATGGCCTGACCCATGGCAGATGCCTTCTGGTTCAGATCATCCATCGCGGCGCGAACCTCGTCGTTGTTGTCGGTACCCTTCAGGGCCTCCTTCAACTTGTCGAGGGCCTCAACGACCGGCGCCTTGACATCCTCAGGGATGGAATCCTTGTTTTCGTCGAGCAGCTTCTCGGTGCGGAAGGCGAGAGCGTCAGCTTCGTTACGCATCTCCACTTCCTCACGACGACGCTTGTCCTCTTCGGCGTGGGCTTCAGCCTCGCGAACCATGCGGTCGATCTCATCCTTACCGAGGGCGGAACCACCGGTCACCGTCATGGACTGTTCCTTGCCGGTAGCCATGTCTTTCGCAGAGACGTGGACGATACCGTTGGCGTCAATGTCGAAGGTGACCTCGATCTGCGGCAAGCCACGCGGGGCGGGCATCAGGCCGGTCAACTCGAAGTTACCCAGCGACTTGTTGTCGCGGGCAAACTCGCGCTCACCCTGGTAGACCTGGATCATCACCGACGGCTGGTTGTCCTCAGCGGTGGTGAAGATATCGGAACGCTTCGTCGGGATCGTGGTGTTACGGTCGATCATCTTCGTCATCATGCCGCCCTTGGTTTCGATACCAAGACTCAGCGGAGTGACGTCAAGCAGCAACACATCCTTGACTTCGCCCTTGAGCACACCGGCCTGCAAGGATGCACCGAGAGCGACGACCTCATCAGGGTTGACCGTCTTATTGGCTTCCTTACCAGAAAGTTCGCGAACCAACTCGGTCACTGCCGGCATACGGGTCGAGCCACCAACCAGAATCACCTGGTCGATCTTGTCCACCGTCACCTTGGCGTCTTTGAGTACCGCGTTGAAGGGCTCACGGCAACGATCCAGGAGGTCTTGGGTCATCCTCTGGAAGTCTGCGCGGGTCAGCTTCTCGTCGAGGTGAAGCGGGCCTTCGGCGCCAGCCGTGATGTAGGGCAGGTTGATCTGGGTCTCAGAGGCACTCGACAGCTCGATCTTGGCGCGCTCTGCAGCTTCTTGCAGACGCTGACGGGCCATCTTGTCCTTCGACAAGTCGATACCGTGGTTGTTCTTGAACTGAGTCACCAGCCAATCGACGATCCGCTGATCCCAGTCGTCACCGCCGAGGCGGTTATCACCCTTGGTCGCCTTCACCTCAAAGACACCGTCGGAGATATCGAGTAGCGAGACATCGAAGGTGCCGCCACCGAGGTCGAAGATCAGGACGGTTTGTTCCTGTTCACCCTTGTCAAGGCCATAAGCCAAGGCCGCTGCGGTGGGTTCGTTGATGATTCGGTCAACCTTGAGGCCAGCGATTTCGCCAGCTTCCTTCGTTGCCTGACGCTCGGCGTCGGAGAAGTAGGCGGGAACGGTGATCACCGCATTGGTGACGTCCTCACCGAGGTAAGCCTCAGCGTCAGCCTTGAGCTTCTGCAAGATGAAAGCCGAAATCTGCTGCGGCTTGTAAGACTTTCCGTCAATGTCCACCGTCCACGACGTACCCATGTGGCGCTTGACGGAACGGATAGTGCGGTCAGGGTTCGTCACCGCCTGACGCTTAGCTACTTCACCACGCAGCACATCGCCGTTCTTAGCGAATGCCACCACAGACGGTGTGGTGCGCGAACCCTCAGCGTTAGCAATGATGGTCGGCTCGCCGCCTTCGAGGACAGCAACAACCGAGTTCGTGGTGCCGAGGTCGATACCAACTGCACGTGCCATGTTTTCCTCCAAAATTATCTGACGGCTGCTGACCTATGATCAGCCGATCCCGACGGTGGCTTCCGTGGCGAGATAAGCCGTTGTGGTCTGGATTGTGCCTAGGTCCACCCATTCAGAGTGGAACAACGCCACTAGCGTAGCGATTGAGCCCTAGACACTCAACCTCCAAGTTGAGTACACCTGACTCAACCTTCCCTCCTGCGAACTTATTCCCCGTTCGCCACATTTTTCTCTAAACTGACCGCTATGCCATCACTGCCCTCCCCGCACATCGTCACCATCGCGGGATCGCCCATCCTCTCCCGGCGGGGCTGGCGCTTCAAACTCGGCGGCTTCACCTCCCTGATTACTCTCATCTTCGCCGCCACCACCTTCGTCCTTAGCTGGTTCCCGTCCGTCCTCCCCCGAACCGGCATCTTCCAACTCATCATCACCGTCCTTTGCGTCTGCGTCGGCACCGGAGCGGGCATGGCAATCGGGTTTGGGCTAGACATCGTGACCAGACGACGTCACTCTCGGCGCTGGTGGTGGCCAGAACCCGTCGGCTACACCCTCGTCGGCGTCTCGGCGCTGGCTATCGTCTCCACCCCGGTGCTGGCGACTTCGTGGCAGCGTCGTTTCTCCGAGGCGGTCGGGCTTCCCTCATATTCGCTACCTTCAGGCCTCGCGGCAGCCACTGCGGCGCTGATCCTCTCCGTCGCCGTAGTCGTTCTCCTAGCCCACTTCTTCCGACTCTCCCGCTATTTTTCCGCCCCACTGCTTCGCTGGATGTCGCACCGGACGGCGAAAGTGGTGGGGTTGATGCTCTTCCTCGTGGTGGGCTGGGTGGCGGCCGGCTTGATCTGGTCGGTCGTCCTCTCGTCCGGGACGCGCTACTGGGTGGCGACCCATCCCCAGGAAGAAACCTGGTTGACGGCGCCGACCGTCTCGGAAAAATCTGGCTCCCCTGAGTCTTTCGAGAAGTGGAAGAACCTTGACTCCCAGGGCCGCTCCTTCGTCGCCAAGGGGGCCTCCCGGCAAGACATCGAGCGGGTAACCGGGCGGAGCGCCAAGGAGCCGATCCGGGTCTATGCGGCGTTGAACTCTCGGTCCATCTCCGAGACCGCCTCAGCCGCTGTTGCAGAATTGTTGCGCACCGACGGTCTATCGCGTTCCTACCTCTTGATTGTGACGACGACCGGTGCCGGTAACGTCAACCACTGGGCAGCGACAAGTTTTGAATATCTGACTGGTGGCGACTGCGCGATCATCGGTATTCAACACTCGACGATTCCGTCGGCCTTCCAGTTCTTCGATAAGGAGTCGACGTCGATCGAGGCATCGACTGAGCTGTTCAGCCAAGTCACAGAGCAAGTCAATCGCCTCCCCGTCAATGCCCGCCCCAAGATTTACCTCCACGCCGAATCCATCGGTGCCTACGGTGCGCAAACTAGCTTCACCTCGGTTGAGTCGATGCTCGACCAAGTCTCTGGTGCGTTGTGGATCGGCACCCCAGGTTTTACCAAGATGCAGGCGTCACTACTGCAACAGCGGGTGCCGTGGGTGGCGAAGGCACTGTCTCGCGTCATCCTTCTCGATGACCGCTGGCTCGATGACCCGGTCCAGTTCGCCTGCGGCCCAGAGGAGATCGACACCTTGACCAGGGCCGGTGCTCGCTGGGGTGACAAGCGGATTCTCTACCTATCTCACCGTTCCGACCCAGTGGCGCAGTGGAGTTGGACCCTGATGGTTCACCCTGGAGATAACCCCACCCTGGTCTCAGTCGGCTCCGACAAACCCGTCGATTGGCCTCGCCTTCCGTGGATTCCGGTGGTGACGTGGATTCAGCACACCTTCGATCTGAGCGGCGGAATGGCCACCCCAGCCGGGGAAGGCCACATCTACCGGGCCGGAGAGTTCGTCCCCGCCTGGGTCGCTGTGCTGGGGCTTGATCCTGACGCTGACTACGCACCGATCATTGACGCCGTCAGTGGCCAGCACGGTTAGCCGACCGAACGGGTTTTCACTCAAGGAAGGGCCACCCCGACGCTCGGGGAACGCCGGCTTAGCAGGCGTCAGCCAGGATCGCGGCGAGCTCGTCTCGGGTCAGTTTGATCGGGTTCCCCTTCATCGAGGACGCCCTTTCTGCCCCGTCAAGGGCGGCATCATAGTCTTGTGGTTTCAACCCCAGGTCGGTGAGGGTGCCAACTTGGAGGATGGAGACAGTCTCGTCGATCCATTCGATAGCGGCCTCGGCGGATGCGGTGCCGGTGAGTGCCTGCCCCGCCCAGCTATAGCGTTCAATGGCGGGATTGTGGCGGTCGCGACGTTTCATCACGTCGAGGTTGTGGCGTGAGCAGTGGGCAAGGAGGGCACCGCAGATCTTGCCGTGGGGTGCCCCGGTGAGGCCGCCGAGTACCCCGGCGAATCCGTGCACCGCCCCGAGTTTCGCATTAGCTAGGGAGAGGCCGCCCATCAGTGAAGACACCGCCATGTCTTCTCTGGCTTTGCGGTCGCTACCGTCGAGGAAGGCTTGACGCAACCCCTTCGATGCTCGGCGTAGCCCCTCGAGGGCGAAACCGTCGGTCATCGGGTTAGCCATGTGGCTGGTCAGCGGTTCGACGCATTGGGTGAGCGCGTCCAGGCCACTCGAAGCGGTCACTGAGGCTGGGCAGTCGATGGTCAGTTCAGGATCAACGATGACGATCCTCGGCAGCATCGTCGCCGACCGCAGCGACACCTTGACTCGGTGTTCGGGCGAATACATCACGGCGTTGGCGGTGACTTCGGCACCCGTCCCCGAGGTGGTCGGCAGGGCGATCACCGGGAGGCCAGGTTGGACCAAGGGTTTGGCGTCGCCGATCACCTCTGCATAGTCGAGCGGGTCTCCGCCGTTCGCTGCCAGCACTGCGACCGCCTTGGCTAGGTCGAGAACCGATCCGCCGCCAATGGCGATGACCACGTCCACTTGATTTTCTTCGGCGGCTCTCATCCCGCGCCTGGCGTCTCCCATCTCAGGCTCGTGCCCGACTTGAATCTGGGCGACGACGGGAAGCCCTTCGGTGAGGTGTGCGACGCGCTCTGGGTGGGAACCTGTGACGAGGAGTGCGCGGCTACCTAGTTCTTTGACGGCGTCGCCGAGTTCGCGGGAGCGGCCGTTGCCGAAGCGGATTGATCCTGCGGTGGTGAAAGTGAAAGTGGTCATGGATCACAGTTTGCCACCTGGATAGGCAGGATAGGCAGGTTAGCCGGTATCTTCGGCAGAAACCCGCGCCGGTAGTGATCGGGTGATTCGTTAAATACCACGGTGGGGCTGGGTCAGTTCCCAGCCCCACCGTGGTGGAGATTTCATGCGTCACTGTCTAGTGACGCTCTCGCGGCTACTTCTTCTGAGCCAGGGCGGCCTTCGCGGCGGCGAAGCGGGCGATCGGCACGCGGAATGGTGAGCAGGAGACGTAGGAGATTCCGGCGGTCTGGAAGAACGCGATCGAATCCGGGTCACCACCGTGCTCACCGCAGACGCCTGCGGTCAGGGACGGCTTGGTGGAACGGCCCTTCTCGACACCCATCTTCACGAGCTGGCCGACGCCGTCGACGTCAACGGAAGCGAAGGGGTTCTTCGACAGTACACCCTGCTCGACGTATTCACCGAGGAAGCCGTTTTCGGCGTCGTCACGGGAAATACCGAGGGTGGTCTGGGTGAGGTCGTTGGTGCCGAAGGAGAAGAAGTCGGCGTACTCGGCGATCTCGTCAGCGGTCAGAGCGGCGCGAGGCAGCTCGATCATGGTGCCGATCTCGTAGTTCATGTCTTCCTTGCCGGCCTTGGCGAGTTCGTCCTTGACGGCAGCCTCGACGATTTCGCGCTGACGCTTGATCTCGGCCTGAACACCGACGAGCGGAATCATGATCTCGACTTCGACGGTCTCGCCTTCACGCTCCAACACGGCCAGGGCAGCGCGGATGATGGCGCGGGCCTGCATGTCCGGAATCTCCGGGTAGAGCATGGCCAGACGGCAACCACGGGTACCGAGCATCGGGTTCTGTTCGTGGAGCTTCTTGACCTGAGCGAGGGTGAGACGTTCGGCTTCGAGTTCAGCCTCGGGAGCGCCCTTGAGTTCGAGCTCTTGGACCTTCATGGACTGTGCGGTGTAGTTGGGCAGGAACTCGTGTAGCGGCGGGTCGAGCAGACGAACGATGACCGGTAGGCCCTTCATAGCGGTGAAGATGCCTTCAAAGTCGGCCTGCTGCATCGGCAGAATCTCTTCGAGGGCTGCAGCACGCTGTTCGGCGTTCTCGGCAAGGATCATCTTGCGCACTGCGGGGAGGCGATCCTGAGCCATGAACATGTGCTCGGTGCGGCTCAGGCCGATACCTTCAGCGCCGAGTTCACGAGCCTTGGCGGCGTCGTTGGTGTTGTCAGCGTTGGCACGCACACCCATGGTGCGGACCTCGTCTGCCCAGTCGAGGACGTTGAGGAAGTCCTCGTTCATGCGCGGCGGGATCAGCTTCAGGCCGGTCGCGAAGACGTCACCGGTGGAGCCGTCAAGGGAGAAGGTGTCGGCTTCGGTGTAGACCTTGTCGCCAATGGTGACGCAACGGTTGTCAACGTCGATCTTGATCTCGGTAGCGCCAGAGACACAGGGCTTGCCGAAACCACGAGCCACCACAGCAGCGTGAGAGGTCATGCCGCCGTGAGCGGTGAGCACACCCTGGGCTTCGAGGACGCCGTGGATGTCGTCCGGGGTGGTCTCGTAGCGGACCAGGATCACCTTTTCGCCAGCTTTGCCGCGCTCGGCAGCGTCTTCAGCGGTAAACACCAAGGTACCGACTGCAGCACCCGGGGAGGCGGGTAGGCCCTTGACCACGGGGGATTCGCTGTGGGACGGGTCGAAGGTGGGGTGGAGGAGCTGGTCAAGCTGATCAGCTTCGATGCGCTCGATACCCTGCTCCTTGGTGATCAGGCCTTCGGAGACGAGGTCGGACGCGATCTTGACGGCGGCAGCGGCGGTGCGCTTGCCGTTGCGGGTCTGCAGCATGTAGAGCTTGCCATTCTCGATGGTGAACTCCATGTCTTGCATGTCGTGGTAGTGCTGCTCCATCTTGGTCATGGTGTCCAGGAGTTCCTGGTAGGCCTCGGGCAGAACTTCCTTCAGCTCTTCGAGCGGACGCGGGGTGCGGATACCGGCAACGACGTCTTCACCCTGAGCATTGGTGAGGAATTCGCCGTAGAGTTCCTTGCTGCCGGTGGAGGGGTTGCGGGTGAAGCACACACCGGTGGCGGAGTCATCGCCGCGGTTACCGAAGACCATCTGCTGAACGTTGACGGCGGTGCCAAGCTCGGCGGAAATACCGTTGTGCTTGCGATAGACGTCAGCGCGCGGGTTGAGCCAGGAGCGGAACACGGCGTTGACTGCGCGCATCAACTGCTGCTTCGGGTCGGAAGTCCACGAGCCGCCGAGAGCGTCATTGCTGATCTTCTTGAAGGTATCGACGAGGCCCTTGAGGTCTTCAGCAGTGAGATCGGTGTCTGCGGTGACGCCACGATCTTCTTTCAGCTTGGTCAAGGCATCTTCGTAGAGGTGCTGGTCAACACCTTCGACGACCTCGCCGTACATCTGGATGAAGCGGCGGTAGCAGTCCCACGCGAAACGCTCGTTCTGAGCTGCGTCACCGACGGCCTTGACGGTTTCGTCGGAGATACCCAGGTTGAGGATCGTGTCCATCATGCCCGGCATGGAGATCACAGCGCCGGAGCGGACGGAAACAAGCAGTGGCTTTTCCGGGTCGCCGAGCTTGCGGCCGGTGCGTTCTTCGAGACGAGCGAGAGCTTCGTTGATCTGGCCTTCGAGGTCAGCCGGCCATTCGCCGTTCTGCTTCATGGTGGCCACACACGCTGCGGTGGTCACGGTGAAAGCGTCGGGAACCGAAACCCCTGCACGCTTCATTTCTGCCAAACCGGCACCCTTACCGCCGAGGATCGGCTTCATGTCGGCGCTACCCTCAGAGAGGTCATACACCCATTTTTCTGACACTACAGAATCTCCTTCGATTGATCTGACACGCTGAGAAACGTGTAGACATGTCCATCTGTCACGCAAACAGTGACGGCACCTAGACGACTGGGAAGTTATGCATCGCCCCTAGCACAGGCTGGGTACTCTGCCACGTCCGGCCACAACCTCTAGTTTATGGCGTCAACCCAAATCGTGCATCTTGTCGCTCATTCCACGAACTAAATTTCCATACTTCCCATCTCGGTGCGCCATTCGGGTCACCTGGTCGCAGACGGCCACCGTCACGGACACAACCGGGTTGAGCCGCACCTTGGCCGGGTAGAATCACGGTGTGAAGATCACCCCTGACGTCAACCCTGCCCCTGCAGCCGCCCGGACTCGTCGTGGTCGCAGTCTGGGGGCCTGGGTCCCCAAGCAGCATGGAAGTTGGGCGATGGCGGCGATCCCGCTCATCCTCGGCTTGATATTCGTCCCGGCCCACACCAGCTTCGCCCCGGTTCACGTCGCAGTCGCCCTGCTTTGGATCAGCGGCTATTTCTGGTTCAACACCATCTCGCTGTGGATCAAAACGGCGCCCTCTCGACGCACGTCACTGAAGGCCCCCTTATTCACCTACACCGGGCTAGTCGCTGCCTTCGGTGTCCTCTCCTTGCTATTGGGTTTATCTACCTTCGGGGTGAGGATTCTGCTGTGGCTGGCCTGGTTTGGCTTATGGATCGCCTTGTTCTTCTCGCAGGCTCTCACACGTCAAGAGCGTTCTATGTTGTCGGGGCTGTCCACGATTGTCGCCGCGTCTTCGTTGATCCTGGTGCTTACCTGTCTCGACCCGACTGTGTTGTGGCTGGACTGGGGGCGCACCAAGGTCGATGTTTTCCTCACTGTTTTGATTTCGGGCTATTTCATCGGGACGGTCTTGGTCGTCAAGACGGTTGTGCGCAAGCGCGGCAGTCGCGGCTGGCTGGTTGCGTCCTGGCTCTATCACCTCGTCTTGTCTGCGATCCCGCTGCTGGTCTCGATGGATCACTCAATCGCTAGCCGGCTATGGATGGCCTGGAGTGGGCTATTCGTTGCGGTTCTCGGCCAATCCGTCTTCTTCCCGCTGGCTCAGTCTGCCGGTCGCGAGGTGACTCCTCGTGTCGTTGGGGTGACCCAGGTGGGTTTGTCCCTGGCGGTGTTTGCCCTCGCCGTCGTCACCCACTTCCGCCTCACCTAACTGCCCATCCATCGGCATGCGCAACAGATGGTTTGATAGCTTAGGTCCATGCCTCGTTTTGAGCCTTTCCGTGCGATCCGCTATGCCGCGTCACTCGACCTCACCGACGTCGTCGCCCCACCGTACGACGTCCTCTCTTGCGAGCAGGTGGAGGCTTTGGCGAGTCGGCACCCTGCCAATATCGTCCATGTCGATGTGCCGTCCGGCGACGACGACAGGTATCGCCGCTCCGCTGAAACCCTCAGTGACTGGGTGAATCGCGGGATCATGGTGATTGACGACGAGCCGTCGTTCACGATCTACCGGATGTCTTTTACCGACGCGACCGGCACCCAGCGCTTGATCAGCGGCGTCTTCGGCGGTCTTGAGGTGGTTGACCAGGACGCGGGCGGGGTTCTCCCCCATGAGCGCACCACGCCGAAAGCGAAAACTGACCGCCTCGATCTGACCCGCGCTACCGGCACCAACACCTCCGCGGTTTGGGGGCTGTCGTTGGCGTCCGGGCTCACCGAAGCCCTCGCCGAGCCTGGCGAAGAGATTGGGCGGGTCTGCATTGACGGGGTGGAGCACTGGGTTGAGCGCGTCACGGATCCGTCGAGGATCGCCGCTATTTCGCGCATTGTTAGCTCCGACGATGTCTTGATCGCTGACGGCCACCACCGCTATGCCATCTCGCGCACCTACCGGGATGAGGTTCGTGACGGAGCCGGCGACGGCGGCGAGGCGGAGCTGGTGCTGACCTTCGTCAACGAGTTGATCGCCGACCAGCTCTCGATTGAGGCGATCCACCGAATCTACGATGGTCTGTCTTTCGACGTGCTCATGGATGCATTGAGTGAGAGTTTCGAGGTTTCGCCGCTGGGGCGTCCGTCGGCGGATTTGGATGGCTCGGTGCTGGCGGAGATGGAGCAGTCTGGACGCTTAGTTGCGCTCAGCCCTCACGGCGACGCGTGGTGGTTGATGCCGATCGCAGAGAGGTTCGAGGGGGTCCGCAATCTTGACGGCGCCTACCTCGAACACGCCTTGCGCGATGTTGACTACGAGGTCACCTATCAGCACGGGCTAGCGGAGATGGTCGCCGAGGTACCCAACCACGGCGGTGGGGTGCTGATCCGTCCCACCGGCATTGATGAGATCATGCGCACCGGTCGCGAGCGTCTCCTCATGCCACCTAAATCGACCTTCTTTACGCCGAAGCTACTGACGGGCTGGGTGATTCGTCCCACAAACCCGTTACCGGACGCGAAGCAGGCAGTCACGCAGGACCGTCTGGATCTAATCGACAAGGCGAAATAGCGACGATCGCGACGCGCGTTGCAGCTGTTCCTTTTTCACGAGATAGTTCATACCCGGTGAGCAAGGAGCTTCTTCTGTGTGTCGATTCATGCGAGCATCAATGACACGCATTTCCACGGATAGGGCCTCTTCACGATGGCGTAGTGCTATGCTCGTTTTGGCTGAATGCTTACCTGCACATGTAGGGAAGTCCGGTGCGATTCCGGTACTGACGCGCAGCGGTAATGGTGACGGCCTCAACGTAGCCACTGGGTAGCAGATCTACCTGGGAAGGGTTGGGCGCCGAGTGATCCGAGTCCGAAAACCTATCAGCCACTTCTTATCCGTACGAACTTCCGCGTCTGAAGTTCTACTTGGAAGGCACCATGACCTGCAAGCGTCCCCCAGGGCGTGAGCGACATTGCTTGCGTCCTGGAAACTGGTTGATCCAACCTACACAAGAGGGGTATGCCCTCACCCGCCTCGGCAGCAGCGTGCGGGCGATGGGCCCGTCAGCACAACCTTTCAGTGAACTTCGCGCGACTCTCCCCTCAGGTGATCGCCATGACTAAACGAGACGCGAGCCGAATTCCAACGGTGCCATTACTGATCGCGCTGATCATCCTTGCCTTAATCAGTGCGGTCGTTTCTTTGGCATTCGGCTCTGAGCCCATTCCGATAGACCAAGTCATTGATGTGGTGAAGGCACATCTACTCGGACAGCCGATTAATTCTCCCGTAGCAACCATTGTTTGGGAGCTAAGAATGCCGAGGGCACTCCTAGCCTTAATCGCCGGGGCAGGATTGGCGTTGGCCGGGGCGGGGATGCAGACCCTAATCCGCAACCCGCTCGCCGACCCGTATCTGCTCGGTCTCTCATCGGGGGCTTCGGTTGGAGCAACTGCAGTCATCACCTTAGGTATATTTGCCAGTTTCGGGATCTGGTCACTCTCGGTCGGGGCATTACTGGGGGCATTAGGCGCGGCAGTCGCGGTGTATCTCATTGCTCAGGCGCAGGGCGGTCTAACTCCGCTCCGCCTAGTTCTCGCCGGTGTGGTCATGAGTTCAGCATTCTCGGCAATTGCCAGTTTCATGGTGTTCCTTTCTGATGACAACCGGGCAGCCAACTCGGTGATGTTTTGGATGTTGGGATCAATAGCTGGTGCCAGCTGGGCGAAATTATTCATCCCGACTATCGTTCTGCTGCTGTTCTTCCTATCCACGATGCTGATGAGTTCATGGTTGGACGCGCTGGCAATGGGACCAGCCACTGCTTCTGCCCTTGGCATCAATGTTCGCCTCATGCGCAACTTCCTCTTCGCCAGCACCAGCATCCTGGTCGGCGTCCTCGTGGCAGTCAGTGGCGGAATCGGTTTCGTCGGCCTGATTATTCCCCACGCCACCCGCATGGTAGTTGGTGCCCTACATCGCAAAGTTTTGCCGATTGCGGCAGCCGGTGGCGCACTGTTCTTGCTCTGGGTAGATGTCCTCTCCAGGGTTGTGGTTCGTCCACAAGAGATTCCTTTGGGGGTTGTCACTGGTGTCATTGGAGCCCCACTCTTCCTGTTCTTGATGGGGCGCCGTCAATACAGCTTCGGTGGGAGGGACTCATGAGCGACGTCATTCCCGAGATCAAACTCACCAATGTCACCGCCTCAGTGGGCGGATTCGCCGTGGTTCGAGGAGTGAACTTCACTGTCCCTCCTGGAACAAAGATAGCCATCGTGGGAACCAATGGAGCAGGCAAATCCACGTTGCTGCGCGCGATTGCCGGAATTAATCCAGCGACAGAAGGCACCGTCTCTATCGCTGGTCAAGACGTGTCAAAGATGAAGTTGCGCCAGCGCGCTAGGTTGATGGCGTTTGTCGCCCAAGAAGAAACTCCCCCGGCTGATCTGACACTAAGTGAGATGGTGTGTCTGGGACGCATCCCACACCGCCCCGCGTGGGCAGTGACTCCTTCTCGAGAGATTAAGTTCGTCAGGGAAGCACTAGCGTATGTGGGCCTATCGGACCGGCTCAACACTTCCTGCGACCATCTATCTGGCGGTGAACGTCGTCGTGCCATGTTGGCTCGGGGGTTAGCTCAGCACTGTCCTGTTTTGATTCTTGACGAACCGACCAACCACCTCGATATCGCTTGGACTTTGCGAATGCTGAGGTTTCTCACGGGTCTCGATGCAACCGTGATTGTGGCCATTCACGATCTTGATCTGGTTCTGCGCTACTTCGACGCGGTTGCGGTCCTCCACGACCGAGCATTACTTGCCTTCGGCAACCCCCGTGACGTGTTGTCCTCACATACCGTCAACGACGCATTCAACGTTGATGCGGTTCAAACCATTCATGAGCGCACTGGCGCCAGCCATTTGCTCATCAGCGAAAGAAAGGAAACAACTGATGAAACTTAAGACGGTCCCAATTCTCGCCTTGAGTGCCGCCCTGGCGTTCGTGGGATGCAGCAAATCCACGGACTCCGGATCGAGCAACTCCTCTGCTGTGGGAAGTACCGGCAGCACGGTCACTGTTGAAAACTGCGGGGAGCAGAAGACCTATCCTTTCCCCGTTACCAAGCTCTTTGCCAATGATGGCAATATCATCTCTATCGCTCTGGCTGCAGGCGCTGAGAAGGATCTGACTGCTGTTAGCTCTTTGGAACGAGATAAGGACATCATTGCGTTGAAGTTCGGTGATGGAGTGAATCACCTCAACGTGATTAACAAAAAATATCCGTCGCTGGAGAATGTGATTGGAGCTAATCCTCAGGTCATGTTTGCAGGGTGGGGTTATGGCTTCAAAGATGGTGGCGAAATCAACCCAAGTGTGCTTACTCAACACCATATTGACAGCTATTTGTTGACTGAAACCTGTCGGAAAGCTGATGGCACCCGAGGTACGATTGAACCCTGGTCAGCACTCACCACCGATATTGCCAATATCGGCAAGATCACTGGCCATGAAGACGAAGCAAAGAAATCTATCGAGGATATCGAAGCCCGACGTAAAGCGCTCGAGAGCGCCCCGAAGAACGAAAAAGAACCAGTGGGTTTCTTATTCGACTCGGGCTCTGACACCATTTTCTCCTCGGGTTCTTTCGGAGCACCTCAGGCTATGATGACAACTGCTGGAGTCAAGAATGCCCTCTCAGACGTTGCGGATACCTGGACCAAGGTAAGCTGGGAACGGCTTACTGCAGCGGATCCGGACGTAATTTTCTTCGTCGATTATCCGCCACAGACCTACGAAGAAAAGATCAAGATGCTCGAGACCAATGACGCGTCGAAGAATCTGAAAGCCGTCAAGGAAAAGCGTTATGTCAATCTCCCCTATGCCATGTGGACTTCTGGACCACTCAATATCGATGGGGCTGAATACATTCGTAAAGCACTCGAATCTTTTGGACTCCAACCTAAAACAGAAATTACTCCGAGCCTCGATATCACAAAACTGGATAATCTGCCCGGAAATGAATGGTTGAAGAAGAATTAGTCCAAGACCCATGGGAATACTATACTGACTACTATTCCACTCTCATGGCTCTATAGTCTGCCCTGCCGCCCACACGCGCAGGGCAGATTACCGCCAGAAATCCCGTCAAGACCTTTTACCAAACTGACCGTGTTAAGATGCCGATTATTCACCCCCAGTCCCTCCGGCGACTAGTCATAGAGAGCACATCTGATCGAGAGCCGGGGCACTGTTTTCTACACCGGTCGTGAGCGGCTTCGCATGCCCCCGAAGTCGACATTCTTCACTCCGAAGCTGCTGACCGGGTAGGTGATTCGCCCTACCGAGCCGCTCCCGGATGCCGAGTTAGCGATTCCGAGTCTCTTCCCCGACTGTATTACCCCAAGAAACTAGGTTTTTGACGGGGAGGGCCCGTCTGCGGGTTGATCGGGGCTGAGTTGGTTTGCGCCGGGTTGATTGGGGCTGGTGTCGTCGCTTGATTCTCCGGTATTGCCGTCTGTGGTTGGCGGGTCTGTGCTGGAGTCTGATTCGTCGTCGCGTGCGGCTGCTAGACGCTGGGCCTTGCGAGATTTCTTCGGCGGGTATCCGCTTCGCCAAACAAAGATGACCGCTAGGACGACGGTAACCGCCATGGCGACGAGCCACCACGGGAAGTGCGGAAGTTCGGATTCTTTCCCGGCCTGCTCCACTTCTTCTTGAGGAGTCGGCAAGATCCTCTCGCCGGTAACAAGAATCCGGTGTGAGTTGATCCCAAGCGGTGTGCAGGTG
>JAEZZG010000059.1 GCA_023442485.1 Actinomycetes bacterium
GCCTTCGAGATTCCATCGAGATACCAAGCTCCGATCTGCTATCTGGCTAGTCATCACGGTCGGGCTGGTGGCCGGCACGGCTTGCGCCGTCGGCTACAGCCACAGCTACATCCGAGCCAGATCACCACTTGTCAGTTTCATCGGGTCACAATCTCCGATCGAAGCCAGCGTTCGGATCAGCTCGGATCCGATCACCTACCAATCCTCTCGATTCGGCAAAGAATCAATCATGGTCACAGCCACCGGTCAGCTCAAGCAATTCACCTCTGCCGCAGTGACAGTCACCCAAAACACTGCGGTTCAACTCGTCTCTCGCGCCGAGGTGGCTGAAGAGTTGGCTAGATACAAGGTCGGGCAGACGGTGACGATTCGAGCCCGGGTTCACCAGGTGCGCTATGGGGTCGCCACCGCCGAACTCGAGATCATCATGTTGAGGAACTCCGCCGATCCAGGCCCCCTCGATCGTGCTGTCAATGCGTTTCGTGGAGGGCTGGCGGATGCGATGGCGTGGGGTCCCATCCAGGCGTCAGGGCTGACCCCTTCCCTCGTTGTCGGGGACATGTCCCGCTTAGACCCTCACATCAAACAAGACTTCACCGATACTGGGCTTGCTCACCTCACCGCAGTTTCTGGAACCAATCTGACCTTGCTGTTAGCTGTGGTGAGGATGCTGGTGGCCAATCTCACCCGATCTCGCGCTATCAGGTGGATAGCCAATGTCTGTGCGGTGGTGGTCTTCATCGTCGTGTGCCGAGCCGAGCCGTCAGTACTCAGGGCTGCTGTGATGGGGGTCATCGGCTTGGCTGCCCTCGGACACTCATCAGATTCAACCAGGGGAATGCGGCACCTATCGATCGCGGTGTGGGTTTTACTACTGCTCGACCCGTGGCTAGTGAAGTCATGGGGTTTTCGACTCTCAGTGACGGCATCGGCAGGGATCTTGTGGTGGGGTAGTCGCTGGGCAAAGCTATTCGCACTAAGAATCCCCACCTGGCTGGCTGAAGCCATCGCCATTCCCTTGGCAGCCCAACTCGCTACTGCGCCGCTAGTGATCGCCTTTTCTTCACGGGTGACCTGGACAGGGGTGATTGCCAATATCGGAGCCGGCCCCTTCATCGGGCCAGTCACTGTGTTATCGCTCATTGCAGGGATCGCCTACGCCGTCATTCCTACTCTCGGGCTGATAGTCGGCGTGGCCGCTACTTGGATGATTCAACCTGTGATCTGGATCGCACACTGGTGTGCCGGATTACCTGGGGCGAGGGTCACGATCCCGGTGACGTGGTGGACACTTACCCTAGCCACCCTTGTCGTCTTCGTTGCGGCAGCCCTGGTCCCCAGGCTCAACTTGATCTCTGTCGCGATCTTCACCGGCGCAATCGGGATGAGCTACCTGGTAACAACCCTTGCCACCTTCTCGGTCAGTGAGTGGGACATTGCGATCTGTGATGTCGGACAAGGGGATATGGTGATGCTGAATACAGGCGATGGGGCAGTCGTCATCGACGTCGGCCCGGATCCGAACTTGGCCGTTGAGTGCCTCACCAGTCACCGAGTCACGTCGGTGCCGCTATTGATCCTAACTCACTATCACTATGACCATGTTGGCGCGATAGAGGCCGTTGCTGGACAGGTAGATGTCGGGCAGATCATGGTGACGGCCTTATCATCACCGATCTCGAACGCCCGGTTGGTACATCAGGTGGCCAATAGCCGTCACATCCCCATCCGAATCGCCGAGACGGGGGAGAGGTTCCAGATCGGGAAAGTGGAGTGGACGACGGTGCTCGCTGGGATGGAATCCACTCGACAAATCGCACAACAAACCCAGACCGGCACCGGTGTGCCACCTGAGGCAGAGGCGGCTGGGCTGTCATCGAGCGTGGAAAACAACGCCTCCATTATCGGGATCGCAGCGGTGGGGGAGTTAACCATACTGCTTCCTGGGGACGCTGAGCCCGAGGAACAGACCCAAGTCCGTCAACTCCGCTCAGGAATGACGCCGCTTATCGTTGACATCCTCAAACTTCCCCACCATGGATCTTCGCGTCAAGACTGGGACTTCCTGGGGGAAACGAGGGCAATAGTGGCGGTGGTTTCGGCAGACGAACATAATGAGTTTCGCCACCCCGCCCCTGCGACGGTGAGAGAGTCGTTGAGTAGAGGGATGACGGTGATCGGCACTCATCAAGGAGGCACAATCGATATTACAAAGCGCGACGGACGGATTCACTATCGGCAGTGAAGAGACCGAGACGGGCATGCCAGGATGGAAGATTGACGTTTCACAAGGATAGATACCGAAGCGCCTAGATTCACAAGGTCTGCTAAGTTGCCTTGTATCCTAGTTGTGCATTGTTCGTTTTGTTCAAAGGAGAACTCATGGATATTGCAGTGATCGGGTCCAACAACGTTGATCTGACGACCTATATCGACCGAATGCCTGCCCCAGGAGAAACCCTTGAAGGTCTTGACTTCCAGCTTGGCTGCGGCGGCAAGGGCGCTAATCAAGCTGTAGCTGCCGCCCGACTAGGCTCAGATGTGTTGATGATCTCTCGAGTTGGCAACGACATCTTCGCTGACAACACCATCCGCAACTTCCAGGCCAACGGAATCGACACCAGATATGTGCTGCCAACCGAGGCTACCAGTGGCGTCGCACCGATCTTCGTCGATCGTGACGGGCAGAACTCCATCTTGATCGTCAAAGGCGCCAATGATCTCGTCACTCCTGACGACATTGATGCCGCCGCTGACGACATCGCCTCCTGCCGTCTGATCGTCCTGCAGCTAGAGATCGCGCTGGAAACGGTCTACTACGCCATTGAGTTCGGAGACAAACACTCCATCCCTGTGTTACTGAATCCGGCCCCAGCCAATCCTCAGCTCGACCTTGACCGCATCATTGACTGCACCTATGTCATGCCGAATGAAACCGAGCTCGCCTTACTCACCGGTATGCCTGTCGACACTCTCGACGAGGTCAAGGCAGCCGCGCAGGTGCTGCGTGATCGCGGCATCTGCAACGTCATCGTCACGATCGGCGAGCGCGGGGCTTTGTGGCTGGCTGACTCCACCGAGATGTTGATTGATGCCCACCGAGTCAAAGCAGTGGATTCGTCCGGAGCTGGGGATGCGTTCATCGGTTGCTTCAGCCATGAAATCGTCCACGGAGCAACCATCCCGGACGCCATCACCAAGGCCAACCGGTATGCGGCAGACTCGGTGACGAAACGCGGAACCCAGTTCTCCTTTGCCGATCAGGACGAGTTCGCCGCAATCTTGAGTGCAGAAGCCTAGGCAAAAGCCGAGTCACTCGGGTTGGGATGCCCTCTAGCACAGCCCAACCCGGGGCGAGTGGTGATCGATTCCAGGTGCGTGACCTAGGCAAGCCCAAGGAGATTGGGCCTGCAGCCGATTACCGTCTTGTGTGAACCCGATTCAACAAGGCTAAATCTCACTGGTCTCAATGTCAGGGAACGTGCCTAGAGGGGTAGACAGGTAGCGGTCTCCAGAATCTGGAAGAACCACCACGATCTTCTTGCCTGCAAATGCTGGGTCAAGACTGATCTGGCGAGCCGCTGCCAGAGCAGCACCTGCGGAAATTCCGACGAATACCCCTTCGGATGCGCTGAACATGCGGGCAGTAGCGACGGCGTCCTCGTCGTCAATCTGGATCATCTGATCGAGGACGGAACGATCCAGGGTGTCTGGGATGAAACCAGCCCCAATCCCTTGAATCGCGTGCGGAGAGTGTTCACCACCAGAAATAACGGCGGACTTGGAGGGCTCGACGCCAACCACCGTCACGCTAGGTTTCATTTCTTTGAGGAATCGACCGGCGCCAGAAATTGTGCCTCCAGTGCCGATACCTGCGACGAGAACATCGACTTCTTCTTCACTTTGTTCCCAGATCTCTGGCCCGGTTGTTAGATAGTGAACCTGAGGGTTAGCCGGGTTGGTGAACTGACCGAGGATGTGGGCGTTGGGATTGTCTTGCTCCAACTGCTCCGCCAAGGCAATCGCACCCTTCATCCCTCGGGACCCAGGGGTCAGGAAGAGCTTCGCGCCATAGGCCTGCATCATAGCTCGGCGCTCCACAGAGACGGAATCGGGCATCACGATCCACACGGGATAACCCTTGGCAGCGCCCACAGCAGCCAAGCCGATGCCAGTATTTCCGCTAGATGCCTCGATAATGATCGATCCGTCACTGAGAATACCGCGAGATTCACCGTCGGCGATCAGAGCCTTGGCGACGCGATCTTTCACCGACCCGGTCAGATTGAACTGCTCCAATTTGGCGCAGATCGTCGCTTGGCTCCCGCATTGAGCAGCAAAGCGAGCTACCTCAATCAAAGGGGTAGATCCGACGAGGTCGATGGCGGTACGGATCATGGCATCCTTTCCTTTCGTAATTGTGGACATGCCGAAAATACCTCGGGCCAACTAGCGGAGGCCACACTCGAATTTAGCCCATCGGTAAAAGTCGAAACAGTGACTGTTGCCGACGACAAAGACGGGTAGCCGTCTTGGGTCGGCTGCGAAACAGGGAAGAAGTAGTCCATGACGACAATCACCTGCCTGGTCTGAGTCGTCGGGGACTAAGACACGGCTGACTCGCACCTCTCCACCACCCCACCGAGCGACTAAGCTAGGAGCTGTATCACCGACAGAAGCCGGGGTGGCCGCCTCTGAGGCTCAATCCAGGCGATCGTCTAGATGGGGTCGGCGCGGTAAATCCCGGCTGATCAGGAACCAGGACTCGATCTGCAGGATGTGATTCAGCGCAGGGTTGGTTTCGCGTCTGAAGTCGATATGTCTGCACCAGGATCGAGTCCGACAAGCCAGGAGAAAAGATGGAGTGGGCGAGGCAGAACTCAGCTCAATCGCGTGCGTGCCCTGATCTGGCCTTGCCCAGCAAATATGGGGCTGCCGGGTCAGCGGTCAAACGTTGGCTCGCAGGCACCGTGGCGGTCATGGTCGCGATCTGTCTTGCTGGCTGTGCTCGGCATACCGCCAAACTGTTGACTCCCTCGGGCAATGGAATACCTGATCCGGCTGCTGCTCTCAAATCCGTCACCGAGGCGTGGAAGTCCTGGCGTGACACTCAGGAGGTCAAGTCTCGGCTTCATGACAAGGCCCAGTGTTTCATCGCCGTTACCCCTGCGGATAAGGACGGCGGTGTACCAGTCGCCACCGACGCCGTCATGTGCGGGCCGTTGCGGACGATGGCGGCGGAAACAACGAGCTGGGACTTCACCTTCATTGACTTCGAGGACAACGGCTCCAAGTCCAGCTTCACGCTGCGTAACCCGTCCGAACCCAGCTTCCAGAACCGTCCCCATATCGAAGACGCGACTTGGTGGGCGCCAGATCAAAGCGCCCCATTGGCTGATGCCACTGTCGACGAACCCGATGCCCCCACCGTCGACTACGGGCAGGTAGTGACCGCTAACGACGTCACCATGCCTGCCCTGGCCCCCGCCGATTCCATCATCACTCCTGACGGAACCTATCAAGTGAAGATGACAACATCGGCTAGGGTCGGCGGCCCCCTCGACCGTCGGATGGTTGTCGACGGGCAGTTCGTCGTCGTCAACATCGTCCGAGAGGCCGCCTACGACGCCAACTATGATGACCTGCCGCAAAAGACCACGCTGAGTATCGAGGCCGGGCAGAAACGCTACCCCCTGGAGATGAATCCGCAGACCTTCGCGGTTGCAATTCCGTTGCAGACGGCTCCATCTCCAGGCCCAGACCTGGCTGCACTCGTCTTCACCTACGACGGCGTGGACCAGAAACTTGATCTAGCTGGCCACCGAGTCAAGAACGACAAGACCCAGCCTTTCTATGAGCGGTCGGCGAAGTCGTCATACGAAGACACCAGCACCGTCCAAGGAAAGGTCTTCCAGGACGGATGGTATTCCAAGGCGGAGGCCACTCGCGTCGCAGCGGTGTGGATGCCATATCTTGACGGCAAGGGCTGGGCTAAGGACGGGTCGGTGTGGCTAGTCGTATCTGGTTCCATCCGAATCGACCCCCCGAAGTTTTATTCCGGTTACGACTCCGCCGAATACGCCAACAATCTCGGCATTGATGTGTCTCAGACAACCTGGGACGCTAAGAAGCCGATAGACACCGAAGTGGGGGACCCGGATCGTTCCCACCAGTTCAATGTCCGTTTCGTCTTCGAGGTTCCAAGTGGTCAAGTCGGCAAGACAGCCGAGCTGAAGATTCCAGTACGGTTGACCGGAGACAGGTCCAATGACGTCGGATCTGCCCCCGAACATGCCGATCTCACCTTGAATCTGCGGCTGAGTAGTCGGTAGAGACACACGGTAGAGTGAAGAGACCTCGCGGCAGTGAGGCACAGCTAGCAGGAGCAGCGATGGGTGATTTATTCGGTTCGGTGGTGTTGGTCACTAATAGTGACGAATTCTTGGCTGAGCGCTTTGTCCAACAGCGCCAGCACAAAGCCGCCCGAATTCGCCCCGACTCCGAGTTGACCGTCCTGGAAGGGGCAACCACGGGGGTGGGGGATTTGGCGGAGGCCGTGTCGGGTTCCTTGTTTTCGTCCGCTAGTGTCGTCACCATCGCTGATGTCGGCGCCTTGGGATCGGCTGCGCAGGGCTATCTTCTGGATTCCCTTGCCGCTGTCTCGGACGATGTGTGTATGACCTTGGTTCACGCCGGCGGGCAGAAGGGGCGTGCCTTTATCGCCAAGTTGAAGAAGGTGCCACAAGTCGAAGTCGTGGAGCAGAAACTCGCCCGCAACGGAGTGAAGAACTTCGTCGTCGCAGAAGGCAAGGCCCATAAAATCAAGTTCGCCCCCGACGCGTTAGAGGAACTCGTCCTTGCCCTAGGCTCCGATCTGCGCACCCTGGCTGCAGGGGTGGCCCAGCTCGCCTATGACTGTGATGGTGGGCAGGTGACGAAGGCGGAGGTGTCGAAGTATTTCGGGGGGCGCGCCGAGGTTTCTGCGTTCAAGATTGCAGATGATCTTCTCTTCGGGCGAGTTAGGCAATCCCTGGCGCAGACCCGTTGGGCCTTGGAGACTGGCGTGTCGCCGGTCCAGATCACCTCCGCAGTTGCGTCAAGGTTGCGCAGTCTTGGCCGCTATACCCAACTTCAGCGGTCTTCAAAATCGGGCGGCGAGATCGCCCAGATGGTTGGGGTGCCACCGTGGAAACTGAGGACGTTGGGTCAGCAAATGACGAAATGGACGGCGCGTGGTCTCGCCCAGGCGATCCATGTCGTCGCCGAGGCTGACGCCGGGGTCAAGGGTGGGGGTAAAGACCCCGGATACACCGTCGAGAGGATGATCCTCGATGTTGAGCGGGCCCGCGCTTCGGCATAGCGACAAGGACCAGTGGCAACAGGTGGCAAGCCAGAAAGGCCTGGTGCCCAACGGCACCTAGTAGGGCCAAATCGAGCAGAGGTTGCTTCCGGCTTTAAAACAACGCTAGAGCTCCGACTCGAAATGGATTCAAAGTCGAAACTCTAGGATGCTAAAGACGTGTGAAAACTAAGGCCTAGAGGGCAGCCGCACGCGAAGAAATCGCGGACTTGCGGTTCGCGGCGTTGTTCTTGTGAATGACACCCTTGGTTACGGCCTTGTCGAGAGCGCGGTTAGCAACCTTGGCTGCTTCAAGAGCCTTGTCCTTGTCGCCAGCCTCGGCAGCTTCACGGAAGTTGCGGACGTAAGTGCGCAGTGCCGCACGGATCGACTTGTTGCGCTGGTAGGACTTTTCGTTGGTCTTGATGCGCTTCATCTGCGACTTGATATTAGCCACTGGTTAAGCCTCTTCACGGTTAGGAAACGACATTTGCGCCCGCGTTGGACGCGACAAGCAAGATTACCAGACGACTTAGCAAGTGCCCAAATCTCGGCACCAGGTCGAACAATGCCATCACTGGCCTGCCTCGAAATCTACCTCAGTGATGTGCCTAGTTCACCGTGTCGTCGCGGGCAATCTTGGGGTTGCAGCTATCTGCCTGATAAGACTTGAACGTGCCGCAGCGACCTAAGTTAGCACAGCGTCGCGAAACGTGAGACTATAGCAGTTGCAGCGAGAATGCCCGACGATCTAAGGAGTTCAATGACGCTTACCACTGGTAACACCCCGCGTGAGGTCATTCGCAACTTCTGCATCATCGCCCACATCGATCACGGCAAATCTACCCTGGCTGATCGGATGCTTCAGATGACCGGTCTCGTCTCTGAACGCGAAATGCGTGCCCAATACCTCGACAAGATGGATATTGAGCGTGAACGCGGCATCACCATCAAGTCTCAGAACGTGCGCCTTCCCTGGGTTAAGGACGGCGTCGAATACGTCTTAAACATGATCGATACCCCCGGTCACGTCGACTTCACTTATGAGGTGTCGCGATCTTTGGCGGCGTGCGAGGGTGCGATCTTGCTAGTCGATGCCGCCCAAGGTATCGAGGCACAAACCCTCGCCAATCTCTACCTCGCCCTCGAAGCTGACCTGACCATCATCCCCGTCCTCAACAAGATCGATCTGCCGGGGGCCTTGCCGGACAAATTCGGTGCGGAACTAGCCAAGCTGATTGGTTGTGACATTTCGGACGTGCTGCAGGTGTCGGCCAAGACTGGTGACGGGGTCGCCGAGCTGCTAGACCAGATTGTTGAGCGCATCCCCGCCCCTGAAGGCGATCCAGATGCCCCCGCCCGGGCCCTGATTTTTGACTCGGTCTATGACGTCTACCGTGGCGTGGTCACCTACGTCCGTGTGGTCGATGGCAAGCTGAGTCTGCGCGACCGAATCCGGATGATGTCGACAGGCGCTACCCACGAGGTACTTGAAGTTGGTGTCCATGCGCCCGAACCGACCCCAGAGAAGTCGATCGGCGTGGGGGAGACGGGGTATGTGATCACCGGCGTCAAGGATGTGCGTCAATCACGCGTCGGCGACACGATCACGTCTGCGGTGCGTCCAGCAGAGGCAGCTTTGGCCGGTTACCAAGACCCCAAGTCGATGGTGTTTTCCGGGATGTTCCCCATCGACGGCGCTGACTTTCCCGATCTTCGCGAAGCCTTAGAGAAACTCCAACTCAACGATGCCTCACTGATCTATGAACCAGAAACATCGACCGCACTAGGCTTCGGTTTCAGGATCGGGTTCTTGGGGCTACTCCACATGGAGATTGTCCAAGAACGTCTTGAGCGCGAGTTCAATCTGGATCTGATCTCGACCGCCCCGTCAGTGAGCTATCGGGTCGTGATGGAGGACGGGTCCACACACACCGTCACTAACCCGTCGGAATATCCAGAAGGCAAGATTGGAGAAGTCTACGAGCCGATCGTGGACGCGACCATCTTGGCCCCGGCCGAGTTCATCGGCACCATCCTCGAGCTGTGCCAGCAGCGTCGTGGCGTCCAGAAGGGGATGGATTATCTATCCTCTGACCGTGTCGAGATTCACTACACCTTGCCGTTAGCTGAGATCGTCTTCGATTTCTTTGACGCGCTGAAGTCTCGCACCCGAGGCTACGCCTCCCACGACTATGAACCCGCTGGGGAGCAGGTGTCCGACTTGGTCAAGGTCGACATCTTGCTCAACGGCGACCCAGTCGACGCCTTCTCGTCCATCGTTCACAAAGACAAGGCCTACTCCTATGGGGTGGCGATGGCGACCAAACTCAAACAGCTCATTCCCCGACAGCAGTTTGAGGTTCCTGTTCAAGCTGCGATTGGGTCTCGGGTGATCGCCCGCGAGACGATCCGGGCGATGCGCAAGGACGTCTTGGCTAAGTGTTATGGCGGCGACATCACGCGTAAACGCAAACTGCTCGAGAAGCAGAAAGAGGGCAAGAAGCGGATGAAGAATATCGGCCGCGTCGAGGTCCCCCAGGAAGCCTTCGTGGCTGCCTTGCAGATGGGTGAGTCCCAAGAAAAGAAATAGTGTCTACCGGCCGTCGGTTGTGTCTCGATCCGCGACGGCGGCTCCTGCCAGATACCCTGGCAGCCCTGCTCAATGACTGGGCCTAGATATTGAATGAGTAGAGGGTGGGTAATCCTGATCGAAACCCACCCTCCAATTCCTCACCTTGACCCAATGTGAAAGGCGTTGTCATTGACTATTTTGCGACATTTGAGAAGAGTTCTTCGATGCGCTCTTTGACCTCGTCGGTGAGCTTGTCCAAGGCGTCGAGAGCCCCAAGATTCTCGCTCAGTTGCTTGGTTGAGGACGCGCCTAGGATCACGGTGGAGACGTGTGGATTGGAGGCGGTCCATGCCAGAGCGAGCTGTGCGGGGCTGACGTCGAGTTCGGATGAGATGGCGATGAACTGGCGAAGTATCTCCCGCAGCCCCTCGTCAGAAGCCTTGTCGCGGACGAAACCGTAGCCGTGGAGTGTCGCCCGAGACTTCTCCGGGATGCCATCAACATATTTGCCAGTCAGGATGCCCGAGGCCAGCGGGCTCCAGGTCGTCAGACCCAGCCCAATGTCATCGTAGAGGCGAGCATATTCCTTCTCTACCCGTTTGCGATGCAGCAGGTTGTATTGGGGCTGTTCCATGACGGGCTTGTGCAGGTGGTGACGCTCCGCGATTTCCCAGGCGGCGCGAATCTCTTCCGCGCTCCACTCCGAGGTGCCCCAGTAGAGGGCTTTGCCGGCAGATATGATGTCGCTCATCGCCCACACCGTCTCTTCAATGGGAGTGTCGGGGTCTGGACGGTGGCAGAAGAGTAGATCAACAAAGTCGAGACCTAGACGCTCCAGTGAGCCGTCGATAGCTTGCATCAGGTATTTCCGGTTGAGGGTGTTCTTCATGTTGACCATCTCGCCGTTGATACCCCAAAACAGTTTCGTCGAGATGACATATTCGTGGCGTTTCCACCCTAGGGACGCGATGGCTTCACCCATGATGCGTTCGGATTCGCCTGCCGAGTAGACCTCGGCGTTATCGAAGAAGTTGACCCCGGCTTCCTTGGCGACGGCCAACTGTTCCTTGGCTAGGCCAGTGTCGACCTGATTGCCGAAGGTAACCCACGATCCGAAACTGAATTGTGAAACTTTCAGGCCCGAAGAACCGAGCCGGTTGTAGATCATCTGTGCCATGACGCCATGATAGCGCGGCCTAATCCCCGGCCATGCCGGAGCGCTCCACACCTATCACTAGGTAACGCTGTAAGAAGATGAACACGATCAGCACCGGGATGATTGCTATTAGCGCGCCGGTGTACAAGGAGGGGTAGTCCACGCCCTGCGACGTCATGAAGGTTGACAGGGAAACCTGGACGGTGCGGGTCAATTCGTGGCTGACCAGCATCGGCCACAGGAAGGAATTCCAGTTGCCGATGAAGATAATCGTCGATACCGCAGCGATCATGCCCTTGGAGTTGGGGACGACGACGGACCAGAACAGCCTCCATTGAGACGCCCCGTCAATCAAGGCGGCTTCTTCGAGTTCATGGGGGAAACCGAGGAAATGGGACTCAAACATGTAGGCGGCCATCGCCGAGAACATCATCGGGATGATCAGGCCTTGGTAGGAATCAATCCACCCCAGTGAGGCGGTAATCATGAAGAGGGGGATGAAGGTCACTGCCGCCGGGATCATCATGGTGACCAAGGTCATCACATGCAGTACCTTTGCCATCCGGTTCAGGTAGCGGGCCATCGCATATCCGGCCATCATCGCGATCACGATCGTCAACACCGTCTGAATGATGGACACGATTGCCGAGTTGACCAGGGCAGAACCTAGGTTGACGGACTTGTTTTGGAAGACCCTGGAGAGGTTATCCCAGACGTGATCCAGATTGCTAGGACGAAGCAGTTCCGGCCACCACTGCCAATCGGCGGATGCGAAGGATTTCTTCGTCGAGAATGCCCCTCTGATGATCAGATAGAAGGGGAAGACAAAGATGGCCGCCAAAAACATCAGGATGGTGTAGCGGGCGAATTTGGCCCAGCCGTGGATGGCAAGCCCACCGCCTACTCGTTTGCGTGAGGAGTCACTCATGAGCGCATCCCCGCCCCAAGACGACGGTTGACCCAGCTTTGGATCAATCCGAAGATCGCAATTACGGCAGCCAGGATCATGGTTCCGGCACTGCCCAAACCAATGTCTTGTTGGTTCCCGCCAAGAGAGATCAGGTAGAGGTAGACCAGCGGGGGGCGACCGAATGGAGGGTAGGTGCCGATCGATGACAAGGTGTTCCAGAACTCGTCGAAAGCCTGGAATGCGTTGATGAAGAGCAACATGATCACCATCGCCGAGGTGGCTTTCAACTGTGGGATTGTGATGTGGAAGGTCATCTTCCAGCCCTGAGCGCCGTCGAGGGCAGCAGCTTCGTAGGTCGACTGGGGAATCCGGTTGAGTCCGGCGATGAATAAGATCATGTAGAAGCCCACTTGGAGCCATAGGCGCAACGAAACCAGGACCACCCAATACCAGTAGTCTTGCCCGCCGAGCCAGTTGACTGGATCGAGGCCGAGGGAGCGCAGGAGGGAATTGAGGACGCCGAAGCGTGCCCCGGAAAAGATCGAGAAACGCCACACCATTGAGGCGACTACATAGGAGACGGCTGTGGGGATGAAGAAGACCGAGCGGAAGAAGGCCCTCATGAAAGAGATTCGGTTGAGGAGCAGTGCCAGGCCGAGGGAGCAGGCGTAGGTGACGGGGACGATGAAGATGGCGAAGATGACGAAGGTCATCATCGAACTGGTGAAGGCCTTGTCGTTGAGGAGATAGGCGTAGTTGGCGAATCCGACGTACTTTTGCGGATCGAGAGTGACGGTGTTGCGGGCCTCGAAGAAAGACAGCAGGAAGGACCACAGGATCGGGATGTAGATAAAAATCAGCATCCCGCAAAAGAAGGGTGCCGCGAAAGCCCAGAACCACAGGTTGCGATTCTGGTAGCCCGCGAATCTCTGCCAGAGAGAACGGCGAGGTTTCTCTGGCAGAGACTCAGACTCAGTAACAGACACTTGCCCGGGCACGAATCTAGGCGTTAGCCCGTTTGAGTTCTGCCTTGGCGGTGTCGTGGACCGTCTTGAACTCTGACGCAGGATCTGCGCCGTTCAAGACAACGCGAGAGACGGCGTCAGCGTAGGCTGTGCCGAGGGCACCGGTCCATAGGATGTCGTTGGCAAAGCCGTGTTGAGCGACAAACTCGGCAGCTTCCTTACCCGCACCGTCCTTGAGCTGGTTGCAACGATCAGCTAGGGCGGGCTTCGACGGAATGTGAGTGCCGAAGGCGTCGGCAAACTCGACTTGCTTGTCCTCGGAATCAATCCACAGCCACTTGACGTAGTCCTTAGCTGCGGCGACGTCCTTAGCCTTGGCGGCGACACAGCAACTGAAAGCGCCGAACGGCACTGCTAGACGTCCAGAATTACCAATCTTGGGGAAGGGTACGACGCCAAAGTCATCGCCGAGTGCTTCTTTGATCTGTGGCAGGGACCACAACCCCGCCCACTGCATCGCGGTTTCACCGTTGGCGAATGGGTCACCGTCATACCATTCCTTCGACGCGGCCTTCAACAAGCCATTGGAGTTGTAGAAGGAACGGTACTGCGTCAAGGCGTCGTAGAACTCAGGGGTGAGGAAGGCTAGATCCGAGCGGTCAGCGTTGAGCTGATCATTGCCCGAAGCCCACAACAACATGGAGGCCAAGACGCCGAGACCGCCGTCATTGCCGGCGAAGAACCCGCCCATCGATGAGGTCGCGACCTCGTTGGCGGCATGAACCAGCTCGGCGAAGGTCGTCGGGGCCGAAAGACCCTTCGCGGCCAGCACGGACTTGCGGTAGTAGAGCAACTGCATGTCGATGACCTGCGGGATAGCCCACACCTTGTCTTTGAAGGTGAGACGCTTGAGCATCGGCTGGTTGAACTGATCCTTGACCGGGTCCATCAGGTCAGTCAGATCGACGACCTGGCCCGAATTGATCATGTCCAGGCTGGCACCCATCTCAGCCTCGAAGACGTCCGGGACGTCATCGGTGAGCAACTGAGAGTTCAGGGCGCGGGCATACTCGCCGGTCTTCCACACCACATTGATCGTGGCTTTGTCATATTCAGCCGCGTAGCGCTTCACCGCGTCCTGGACACCGGCTTCACCGTATTCGTGATACCAGTGCGACAGGGTCGCTTGGGAAGTAGATGAGGACCCAGAGCTGCTTGATCCGAGGCCTCCATTGTTCTTTCCACATGCGCTCAAACCGGTCACAGCAGCGGCAGCACCGGCGAGGGCAAGGAATCCACGACGTGAGAAATTCATGACTTCATCATGCCTAATGTAGATTGAAATTTCTACCGAATGGCGTTGTAAATCGACTTTGGTATCAAGTCGCGACCTGATCGGGTGAGGCGCCAGATGCATAGAAGGGTCCCGATCTAAGCCCATAGCGATAGGGTGTGGGGGTGACTTCCCGTTCGTTCACGCCCCACGCCTGCGGACAGGACCAGACCGCCTTGATCAGCAGGATCGCCGAACGTATCCACCCAGGTCGAGATTTCGGCGTCTACCTGCATGTGCCTTTCTGTCGCCTCCGATGCGGCTACTGTGACTTCAATACCTACACGCCCGCGCAGGCAGGGCAGTCGGTAACCTCTTTCATCAAGGCCGCCCACGACGAGATTGACCTAGCCGCCCAGCTCATCGCAGATACGGGGTCGAGGCTGGGGCAGATCTCCACCGTCTTCTTCGGTGGAGGCACACCAACCATGCTTGACCCCTCCCAGCTCGGGGAGCTTTTGGCCCATATCGGCGAGACTTTCGGGATGAGGCCAGGCGCAGAGATCACCGTCGAAGCTAATCCCGAAACCGTCACCGAACAAACCCTTCACCATCTGCGCCAGCG
>JAEZZG010000062.1 GCA_023442485.1 Actinomycetes bacterium
CCCATGTGTTGATTGCCGACGACAATTCTCCCGATGGAACCGGCGACATCGCCGACACCCTCGCTGCTAGTGACGATCACGTTCACGTCATGCACCGTCGCGGCAAGGAAGGATTGGCGGCGGCCTACATCGCAGGCTTCAAGTGGGGTCTCGACGAAGGTTATGACGTCTTGGTTGAACACGACGCCGACGGGTCACACCAGCCCGAGGAACTCTTCCTCCTCCTAGAAGCTCTCGAAGACGCGGACATGGTTAAGGGCTCGCGCTATGTGCCTGGTGGCTCTGTGGTGAATTGGCCAAAGTCTCGCGAAATTCTTTCGCGTGGCGGCAACCTGTGGGTTCGGTTCTGGCTAGGCCTTTCCATCAAGGACGCCACCGGCGGCTACAACGCCTTCCGTGCCTCAACCTTGCGCACCATCGATCTTGATCAGGTGCAGGCTGCTGGTTACGCCTTCCAGGTCGATATGACGTGGCGGGTCCTCCAGCATGGCCTCAAAGTCAAAGAGGTTCCGATCACCTTCGTCGAGCGCGAGATCGGTGACTCAAAGATGAGTAAGAACATCATCATCGAAGCGATGATGTTGGTGGCAAAGTGGGGGATCAGCTATCGGATCTCCACGCTGAAATCGGCTCTGCGTAAAATCGTCAAGAGCTTCCGGTAGTCGTTGCCGTGTTTGATGCCGGCGTCGCTGGGTGAAGGAGAGAGGGCTCTTTGTGTGGTTTCAGGTTGTCACTGAACTTTTTAAGCGTGGTGTAGCTCGCTACCTGACCCCAGCACGCAAGACGGCTTTGATTTGTGTCCTCGCTGTCTGGATCGGTGCAGAGGCCACGGTCATGATCATGATTGGTCGATCCGCAGGCTATGTCTGGGTAATCTTACTGATTCTTGCTGGATTGATTATTGGGCCGGGCCTGATTCCGGCACAGATCGCCTCGGTGCTTCGTGGTGCAGCCCAGTCGCGACAAGCTCCAGGTAAGCTCAGAGGTTCGCATGACTCCGTTCTTGGACGATGGGCTACGCCAGATTCTACTGTGCTGCGCGAGTGTGCTGTCGCCTTAGTTGCCGGCATCTTGGTGATGATCCCCGGGGTTATTTCCTTGGTTGTCGGGCTGGTGTTATCGCTCACCCCGGTGCGCAGGGGAGTGGCGCGGATTGTCGGGCGAAGGTCAGGCCGTCGTCAAGGTTCACACTCACAGGTGTCTGCACCGAACTATCCGGATGTGGTGGAGACCACTGCCACCGATGTCACCCCGGGTCAGCTCGGTAGTGATTTTCGCTAGGCCCTTGACGATTGGAGCATGGCTCGACGAGGAGGGGAGTCGTCACGGCTCTAAAATGACGAAGTGGCACGTTTGGTGTGCCACTTGTGGTGAGGGTTTCTTATCGAGGATGAGCCCAGATCAGTAGTCGAAACGGTTTTCTCGAATCTGGGACAGCCGCTCTTTGAAAACCATCTCCAGGTCTTCCATGGATCGGCGCTCCAGCAGCATATCCCAGTGGGTGCGCTTATGTTTGGTCTCTTTTTCTTCGGGAAGAACACCATCAGAACGTTTAGCCACCGAGCCACACCGAGGACATTCCCACTCTCTAGGTAGCTCCGCCTCAATCGAGAACGTCAGATCGAAGTGGTGATGATTCGAGCAGTCGAACCCGATCGTCTGCCGAGCAGCGAATTCAATGCCTTCTTCGTCTTCAAAACTCTTCGAGCCCAGGCCCATTCCTCTTAGCGCACGATCAGCCAAGATCGACTCCTCTTTCCCGATCAGGACGATGTGGTTCTTGGAACCTATACCACTCCCGCGTTAACAGTCTATTGATTTCTACAACCACATCGTTACTGTGATTGTTCCAGGTGGTCAAAAGAGATGACCGCTTCGCACAAATGTCGCGATCTGGCAAGGCCTAGGCCTGCCTCAGCTCAGCGACGACCTCATTCAGCAGTGACAAATCGTCTGAGATGATACCGTCAACCCCCATCCGTAACAGTCTTTCCATGCTGGGTCGATCATTGACGGTCCAGACGTGAATTGCGCGGTGATTCTGGTGAGCAGCCGCCAACAGCGCCGGAGTGACCACCTTGAATCGTGTCTTACCGATAGTGATGTTTTCGGGCATCTGCAAGGCCATTGCCGGTGTTTCCCAGACGCGTGGGTTGTGCGGCATCATCACGGCACGCACAATTTCTCTCCGCGACATCGACGTCGGCACCTGGCCTTGAGATACAGACCGGAATCGGCTGAGTCGACGATGAGAGAAAGAGGCGACACACACCCTGTCTTGGGCGCAGTGATGACGTAAGGTACGAGCCAGCAGGTCGACCGCACCCATCGATTTGATGTCGATGTTGATGCGCACGTCCTTGAATGTGTCGAGCACTTCGTCGAGGGTCGGGATCGGATCGATCCCGCCAATCCTTGCTTTCCGAATCTGAGAGAGGGGGAGCTTGGCGATCATGCCTGTGCGATCCGTGACCCTATCTAGTGCGCTGTCATGGAAGGCGACGAGTCTGCCGTCAGCGGTGGCGTGGACGTCAGTCTCGAGATAGTCATAGCCGGCTTCCACGGCACGCATGAAGGCAAACATCGAGTTCTCACGCACGGCATCACGGCGATCCACGAAACCGCCGCGATGGGCGATCTTAGCGAAACCTTCGAGTAATCGTAACCGGTTAGGGGAGAAGGGATTCTTCATCGAGAGAATGCCTCCACTTTGGCACCCAAGGAGGTCAGCCTGGTGGGCAGATCCTCGTATCCACGATTGATCACATAAACGTCACGCAGCACCGACTCTCCCTTTGCGGCGAGCATCGCCAACATCACGCACACTGCGGGACGCAAGGCGGGAGGACATACGAGATCACGGCCCCTCCAGCCGGACGGGCCACGCACGATCAGCCGGTGCGGGTCAAGTAACTGCACATCCGCCCCGAGTTTGCTCAACTCTAGGAGGTGAATCGCACGATTCTCATAGACCCAGTCGTGGATCATGGTCTCGCCGTCCGCCGTGGCAGCGATCACTGCGAAGAAGGGCAGGTTGTCGATATTGAGGCCCGGGAAAGGCATGGGGTGAATCTTGTCGGTCGGGGCAACCAGTTGGGAAGGAATCACCTTGATATCGACTAGCCGAGTGAAGCCGTTGTCAGCGGGGTATTCCTCGGAAAGTTCGTAGCGTTGGCCCATCGCTTCAAGGACGGACAATTCGATCTCTAGGAACTCGATCGGGCATCTGGTCACGGTCAATTCAGAGTGGGTGACGATGGCAGCCGTCAGCAGACTCATCGCTTCGATCGGGTCTTCGGAAATCTGATAGCTGACATCAGCGTTGATTTCTTCTCGGCCCTTGACCGTCAAGGTCGTAGTACCCACACCGGAGACTTCTACACCAGCCAACTGTAAGAACACGCACAGATCTTGAACCATATAGTTCGATGAGGCGTTGCGGATGACCGTCGTCCCCGGGGTCAAGGCGGCCGCCATCAGGGCATTCTCGGTGACGGTATCGCCGCGCTCGGTCAAGGTCAGCCGCCGCATCGAGTCAGCGCCTGGATTCGACGACATCACCTGGGCCCGGTAGAGACCGTCATGGGCCTCGACGCTCAAACCGAAATGGCGCAAGGCTTGAAGGTGTGGCTCGACTGTGCGTGCACCCAGGTTGCAACCACCGGCATAGGGCAGGGAGAAGGAATCTGATTCATGCAGCAGCGGACCGAGGAACATGATGATGGAGCGGGTGCGCTTAGCGGCGACGCGATCCATGTCTTCGAGTTTGAGATTGAGGGGACGACGAATCACCAGGTCTTGACGATCCGATGACCACACACACGAGACCCCGATTGAGGTGAGAACCTCGATTAGACGGTTGACTTCTTCGATCTGGGCGATGCCACGCAAGGTCGTGGTGCCTCGATTGAGTAAGGACGCGCACAGCAGGGCAACTGCCGCATTCTTGGAGCTGCGGCAAGCGATCGACCCCGATAATTGCCGTCCCCCCTCGATCCGAAAGTTGAGGGTGGAAGCTTTGCCTGGGGTAATCAGCGGGCTTTCCAAGGCGGAGGCAATCCGGTCAATCATGTCCAGGGACAGATTCTGCTGTCCCGATTCGATTCGGTGGATCGCTGACTGGCTCGTACCCAAGAGTTCAGCTAGTTGCTGCTGGGTGAGGCCACGCTGTTTCCGGGCATCTCGGATCAGACGCCCAACGTTCGCGGCAGTAGAAACACTCACCCTACGAGAATAACTCATATTTGAGATAGTTAGAGGTTGTTGCTGGGTTCACAGCATTTTGTGGGTAGATTTGGCTCTATGAGTGCAAAATTCGATGTCGTTGTCCTGGGCGCTGGCCCTGGTGGTTATGTAGCCGCCATCCGTGCTGCCCAACTTGGCCAGAAGGTCGCCATCATTGAGAAGGAGTACTGGGGTGGTGTGTGCCTGAATGTGGGCTGTATCCCCACCAAGGCCTTACTGCGTAATGCTGAACTGGCCCATATCGTCACTGCCGAAGCGGAAACCTATGGGATCAGCGGAGATATCTCGGTCGATTTCGGCAAGGCCTTCACCAGGTCTCGTCAGGTCAGCGATCGAATGACCAAGGGTATCCACTTCTTGATGAAGAAGAATAAGATCACCGAGTTCTCCGGCTGGGGAACCTTCAAGGATGCGTCAACTATTGTCGTCACGAAGGACGATGGTTCCAGCGAAGAACTCACCTTTGACAACTGCATCATTGCTGTGGGCGCAACCGCCAAACTCTTGCCCGGCTCGAAGCTGTCTGAGAATGTGCTTTCTTTCAAGGAACAGATTCTCTCCGACACCTTGCCCAAGTCGATCATCATCGGTGGTACGGGGGCTATCGGCACAGAATTCGCTTATGTCCTAGCCGCATACGGCGTCGATGTCACCATGGTCGAGTACCTCGATCGTATGGTCCCGACGGAAGACAAGGACATCTCAGCTGAGCTACTCAAGCAATATAAGAAGCTCGGCATCAAGGTGATGACGTCAACCAAGGTCGAATCTATTGAAGATACCGGCACTGGGGTTCGCGTCACGGTAAGCCCTGCACAAGGTGGCGAGTCTCAAGTTCTCGAAGCCGACAAGATGCTCCAGGCCATGGGCTTCGCTCCGCGCGTGGAAGGATACGGCCTAGAAAATACTGGCGTGGAGCTGACCGAGCGCGGCGCCATCGCCATTGACGACTTCTGCCGCACCAACGTCAAGGGGATTTACGCCATTGGTGACTGCACTGCCAAGATGATGCTGGCCCATACCGCAGAAGCCCAGGGCAAGGTTGCCGCCGAGACGATCGCCGGGGTTGAGACCATGCCCGTCAACTACGCCATGATCCCGCGTGCAACCTATTCGCAACCGCAGATCGCTTCCTTTGGTTACTCCGAGGCCCAGGCGAAAGAGAAGGGTCACGAGGTCAAGGTTTCCACCTTCCCCTTCGCCGCCAACGGCAAGGCATGGGGTCTAGGTGAAGGCGTCGGTTTCGTGAAGCTGGTTGCCGATGCACAACACAATGAGTTGCTCGGCGCCTCCTTGATCGGTCCTGACGTCACCGAACTCCTTCCCGAGCTCACTTTGGCACAGCAGTGGGATCTGACCACCGAAGAGATCGCGCGTAACGTCCATGCCCACCCAACCTTGGGCGAGGCTTTGTGCGAGGTTGCCGAAGGGATCAACGAAGGACACATGATCAACTTCTAGGTTGATCGTTGAGCCGACCAGGAATGACTTTCCTGGTCGGCCTCTTTATGGCTCGGAGACGACACGGGCTCTCGTGACTGAATTAGGGATAGGCCAGAGAGGAAAGAGCAATGCTAGCAATCATGGGGGCAATGGAGCAGGAAGTCGTTTCACTTCGTGCTCGGCTGTCTCGACGTGTTGACCAGATGGTGTTCGGTGTCGAAATTCATCGTGGTTGTCTCGACGGTGTGGACGTGTTGTTGTCCCGCTCTGGAATAGGCAAGGTCAATGCTGCCGCAGCAACCCTAGCCTTGTACCAGTCTGGTGCTTCCTCGTTGATTTTCTCTGGGCTTGCCGGTGGGGTAGACCCTCAACTCAACCCCGGCGACATGGTGGTGGCCACTGAGCTCATCCAGCACGATTTCGATGTGACGATGGGTGTCGATCCCGGTCAGATCCCCGGGGAGCCCTTCTCGTGGTCTACCGATCCAGCAATCACCGATCGTCTCGAACTCGCAGCCCACCGGATTGACCCGAACCTGAAGGTCCTGCGTGGACGAATCGCGTCCGGGGATCAGTTCATTGCCTCTGCAGAAAAGTCGGCGTGGCTGTTCAATACCATGGATTCGGTGGCGACGGAAATGGAAGGTGCCGCTGTGGCACAGATTGCCAGTCACCTCGGTCTCCCGTTCGGGGTGATTCGGACGATCTCGGACAACGCCAACCACTGTGCTGATGTTGACTTCGATTCTTTCCTTCCCGTTGCCGCAGAAAGAGGGCTGCGTATCATGCTCGGCTACATCGGTCTTACCGTCTCTGGCTAGGGGCTTTACCCGACAAAGTGGTGGAGAATCGCGGTCGCGTCCTGGAAGTATGCGCCAGGAGACCTCGGTGGATCAAAGAGGACGGCGTGTACCAGGAGCGGGTAGATCTGGTGCAGACGGATTAGCTCTTTCCAGTCCTGTGGCACTGACCACCCCAGGTTGCGTCGCTGGGCGAGGTAGGCGTCATAGATCAGGTCGAGGTAGGGGAGACCAAATAAGCCCATCATGGCCAGGTCGCTCAACCAGTGACCCGTATGTGCGGAGGGGTCAATCAAGACGGCGCCGTCTACCGTCCAAACGATATTGCCACTCCAGAGATCACCGTGAAGTTTCACGGGTTTAGAGTCATCGTCATAGACCCCATCACATAATTTCTGACATAACGTGTGGAACCGGCGCAGCAGGGTAGTGTCCAGCGACCACCGCTGTGCCAGACTGGTGATGAAGGGTTCAATACGTCCTCGGGCAAAGAACTCACCCCAGGTTTCGGCTTGGAATAAGGGCAGTTGAAGATTGCCGATCCAGCCGTGGCCGAGTTGCCATCCAGGCGGCGGCGCACCCCAGATCGATTCAGATCCGTGGGTGGCTACGAGCTGGGCACCAAAGTCTGCAGCTTGGCTAGCTGAGGCTCGTCCAGGACGCAGATAGCCCAAGTCGATATGAGTGGAGTCAACATCGAAGACGTCCACGACACGAACACCAGGACAGTCAGGGTTACTGAGACGGCATTCGTTGAGCCAAGTTAGTCCAGCGGCTTCCCAGGCGAAGAATCCGTCAGGGGCGTCGGAACGGGATTTGGTGAACACATCAGACACACTTGCAGACTAACAAGGAATGACGAAGGCTAGGAGTCAAGCACGACAGACGTGCCAGCACACGTAGGCTCGAATGTGCCAGACGCATGGGCAAGGGTCACTACATCCACCACACATGTAATACCGATAAGCTACATTATGTCAGATTAGATTCTCGCGAATACCCCCTTGCGCGGCGACTTCTCCCCTTGTGATCGATCGGCTCACTCTCGATGCCCACTTCCACCATCAACCCTTGGAAAGCATCACTCGACGTGATGGACTGGTTGGAAGTGAGAAAGGACAAAGTATGAGGAGATTGTTCGTAGTTATCAGTTGTTGTCTTGCCATCGGTTTGAGTGGGTGCGCAAATCAGGAGGTTTCGTCTTCTCAGACCTCGACGGCTCCTGCCGTCGAATCGACGCCCGCACCGCAGGTATCGACTTCACCAAGCCCTAGTTCCAGTGTCGGCGCCACTGAGGTCGTAGAGCCTGCGATTACGATGAGCCAAGCCATCGCCATCTTCAACCAAACCTTCCCTAACGCCCAGCTATTAGAGGTTGAGCTCGACTCCTCCGTTCACGGCCAAACCAAGTACCAGATCGAAGGTTTTTCTGACACTCAAGAATACGAGCTTCAGCTCTCAGCCACCGACGGCTCCATCATCAAGAAAGAAGTCGATTCCATCGACGCCAAGGAACACAGCGAGAACGTTGCAAAAGCGTTGCACATCGATCAGTACATCTCTCCGGTGGCAGCGACTAACGCCGCAATCTCAAAGACCAACATCTCCCCCAGCGATCTCAGCTTGGACTATGAACTCAAGATCGACGACGGACAGCCGGTCTACGACGTCGATCTCACCACAGCTCCCGGGTCTCACAGCCACGTCAAGGTTCACGCCGTGACCGCAGACATCGTGCACGTCCATCAGGGCTAGTCAACTGGGTTAAGACAAGCCCTAAGACGCCAGACGAGAAGACGTCGGGGGCACCAATCAGGAATAATCCTAGAGAAGGTAGCGAGGCAGATGCTTCGCTACCTTCAGCTTTTAATCATCGGCCACCAGACAGACGTAATCTGCGACCCAGGACCTATCTTCACCTGGCGAGATAGGCCGCCATTCTATGCCTGTGCAATACTTTTCCTGCGCGGCCGGAACCTGCTCCGCCAATCAAGTCTAAGCCAAAATAAGGACCTTATGTTCAACCATCTCGTCGATACCATCCTTGCAGCGGCGTTCTCCCCCTGGGCTTTTCTGGTGCTCGGGACGTTGACCATCGTCGATGCGTTATTCCCCATCGTTCCCTCGGAATCCATCGTCATCTCGATGGCAGCTCTGTTCTCTGCACAGAACAAACCCCTATTGATCATCCTCTTCGTCGTCGCTGCCACCTGTGCCTGGATCGGTGACAACCTCGCCTACTCCATCGGTCGCACCAAATGGTTGCAGAATAGCTCGTTGCTTCACCGACCAAAGATTGCCGCCGCCATGGAGTGGTCCCGTAAGGAGCTGTCTACCCGAGGAGCCACCATCATCATCGTGGGTCGATTCATTCCTGGGGTGCGAATCGCGATCAATATCGTGTGCGGAATTATCGGCTATGACCGCAAGCGCTACATGGGTGTGGTTTGCGCTTCAGCTTCTCTATGGGCCGGGTATTCGGTCGTCATTGGCTCGATCGCAGGCGTCTGGTTCCATCACCATCCCCTGTTGGGAGTCAGTCTTGCGGTCTTGTTAGGCGTGATTCTGGGACCAGTCATTGACTGGGGTATCCGGAGCACAGTGCTAAAAGGCGACCAAGATGATGTCGGGGCGAATGTTGAGGACGCAGACGCCGACTCTGCGGCTGGCACTGCTGTCACTCAGTAGGGGCCGCTCCCCTATCGTCGTGGGGCGCCATGGCCGTCACGGAACATGAGATAGCCGTGGCGTCATAGATTGAGAGGGCGTCACCTGGACTATGTTCGTTTCCAGGTAACGCCCTCCGTGGCTATTTTCCAGCCCGTTTCTGTTGTGCAGCCCATTCGTCACGTAAGCCAACTGTGCGATGGAATACCATGGGCTCGGTGGCGTCCTTAGCGAAGTAGCCTAGACGCTCGAACTGCACCACTTCCCCACCAGAGTCATCGGCTAGCTGAGCCTCCAACTTGCAGTCGAGGAGTTCCTCTACTGACGCTGGATTCAGGTCATCTAGAGGATCGCCGGTCTTTGTCCCGGGAACCTCGTCGGTGAACAAGCGATCGTAGAGTCTAACCGTAGCGTTGACACAGTGGTCGGCGCTGACCCAGTGCATCGTCGACTTCACCTTGCGACCGTCAGGGGAATTCCCTCCACGAGACTGAGGGTCATAGGTAGCAAAGATTTCTCGAACGGTGCCGTCGGCAGCCACATCTGCCCCCGTGCAGGTGACGAAATATGCACCGCGTAGACGCACCTCTCGACCAGGCGACAACCGGAAGAACTTCGGTGGCGGATCCATCGCGAAGTCATCGGCTTCGATGTAGAGATCACCAGTGAAGGCCACCTGTCGGGTACCGTCGGCGGCATTCTCGGGGTTATTGGCAACCTCAAAATACTCGACGAGAGGATTGCCGTCAGCATCCTTGGGCCAGTTCGTGATCGTCAACTTCACCGGATGGAGCACGGCCATGCGACGCTGAGCGACAGCATTGAGTTCACGGCGGACGAAGGATTCCAACTCCTCGATCGACTTACGCGAATTCGTCCGGGTGATCCCTGTTGACAGGCAGAAATCACGAATAGCTTTGGCCGGATATCCACGACGGCGAAGACCCCGCAGGGTCGGCATCCGAGGATCATCCCAGCCAGTGACCAAACCCTGGTTGATCAGGGCTAAGAGCTTGCGTTTCGACGTTACTGTGTAGGTCAGCTCGAGGCGGGCAAACTCATACTGGTGGGGTGCAGGCGCCTCCAACGGAAGCTGTTCTAGGAACCAGTCATAGAGCGGACGGTGGGTGTCGAACTCGAGGGTGCAGATCGAATGGGTCACACCTTCGATGGCGTCCGATTGCCCATGAGCCCAGTCGTAGAGCGGGTAGATACACCACGAGGTGCCGGCACGGTGATGTTCTGCATGGCGAATCCGGTAGAGAACCGGGTCGCGCATCTGCATATTGTCATGGTTCATGTCGATCTTGGCGCGCAGCACCTTGGTTCCGTCTGCGAATTCTCCAGCACGCATACGCTGGAAGAGATCCAGGTTCTCCTCGACGCTGCGGTTGCGATAAGGGGATTCGATGCCGGGCTTGCCAAAACCACCACGCTGAGCCGAGATTGTTTCGACATCTTGATCATCAACGTAGGCCTTACCCTCACGGATCAAGAACAAAGCCCAATCATAAAGCTGCTCAAAGTAATCAGAGGCGTGGAAGACATGGTCAGGGGTGAAACCTAGCCAAGCAATGTCGTCGATGATGGATTGGACGTATTCCGGATTCTCGGTGTCAGGGTTGGTGTCGTCGAAACGCAGATTGCAGGTACCGTTGAAGTACTCAGCGAGGGCAAAGTTGACGGTTACGGCTTTGGCGTGACCGATATGGAGATAACCGTTGGGTTCGGGAGGGAATCTGGTCTGCACCTTCCCTGAATACTGATTGGTTTCGAGGGATTCACGGATGGCCTCTGAGATGAAATTCGATGCGT
>JAEZZG010000058.1 GCA_023442485.1 Actinomycetes bacterium
CCTGATCCAGTTAGCCTCGAGTTGGCGGAATCACCAATCCGACGACGATGATCATGACGCCAACCCCGAGCAGGATCAAGGTATCGAACCATTTCTTTCGCACCGCCAACACACCGACGATCCGTTCGGGTAGCACCAGACGGGCTAGGCCCGCGAAGACGAAACACGACCCTGCCGCAATCGCGCCTTTGAGCCAATAACCGAAGGAGGCGGTGACGACGGCGACGATCACCCCGACGACGGCAATCATAGCCACCCACGGCGATGAGTTCTGTTCGCTGGGGCGATTCATCGCCAGGTTCGCGTTGAGTTTGCGATCTGACGCGGATGGGTGTGCCATCGATCTTCCTCTCCTGTCTGTCCTCTACTCAACCCTTGCTGCTGAGGCTCTGCGACCTGGTGTAGTGGCTTGGATGGGCCACCACACCCCTATGCGCAACTAATTTGCAACTTTTGCGCAACTACTGTTGGGCCGCGAGAGCTTCGGCACGGTCAACGACATTCCACAGCAACATGGCCCGCGTCATCGGCCCAACCCCACCAGGATTCGGGGTGATCTTCCCTGCGACTTCCCAGACGTCAGGGTGGACGTCACCAACCGGCTTGCCGTCAATCCGGCTAACCCCGACGTCAACAACCGTAGCTCCCGGCTTGACCATGTCGGCGGTGAGGAAACCTGCGCGTCCCACTGCGGCAATCACGATATCGGCTCTGCGTGTATGGGCAGCGATGTCTACCGTCCCGGTATGGCACTGGGTGACGGTGCAGTTGACGGATTTGCGGGTCAGCAAGGCAGCCAAGGGGCGCCCCACGGTGATACCGCGCCCCACTACGCATACCTCGGCACCTTTCAATGGCACCTGATAGCGGTTGAGCAACTCGACAATCCCGCGCGGGGTACACGGCAGCGGGCCAGGCTCGTTGAGCATCAACTTGCCCATCGAGACTGGGGCTAACCCGTCCGCGTCCTTGTCAGGATCGATCAGGGATAGGGCACGGTTCTCATCCAGGTGGTCGGGCAGCGGGAGCTGGACGATGTACCCGGTGCAAGCCGGGTTCTGATTCAGCTCAAGGATGGCCTCTTCCAGTTCGGCCTGAGTCGTGGACTCGTCCAGGTCAACCCGGATGGAGTCGATTCCCACCTGGGCACAGTCGCGGTGTTTTCCGGCCACATAGATCTGTGATCCAGGATCGGCACCGACGAGAATGGTGCCCAGACCTGGGACGATGCCACGCTCACGCAATGCCGCTACCCGGGTCGCCAACTCGGCCTTGATCTGGGCGGCGGTGGCTTTCCCATCAATTCTTTCTGCGGTCATAGTCCTTACTCTTTCTGCACCCGGCCACACTTAGTGGAAGAAGTGACGGTTACCGGTGAAGTACATCGTGATTCCGGCTTCATTGGCTGCCGCGATCACCTCATCGTCACGAATCGACCCTCCTGGCTGAACCACTGCCTTCACCCCGGCCTCAATCAAGATCGTGAGTCCATCGGCGAAGGGGAAGAAAGCGTCAGAGGCGGCCACAGACCCGATTGCGCGCTGTTCAGGCTTGTCCGAGACGATGTCTGCGCTACGGGCACCACCAGCAGAGGTGATCTCGGTGGTGTCTGCGGCGGCGTCACCGGTGCTTCGCGACCCCAAGGTATTGGCGCGTTCGACGGCGAGTTTGGCGGAGTCGACCCGGTTGACTTGGCCCATGCCGACGCCGACCGAGGCACCGTCTTTGACCAGTAAGATCGCGTTCGATTTCACTGCGCGGACCGAGTGCCATGCGAAGACTAGATCGGCCATGGTTGCCTCGTCCGCTGCAGCCCCGGCAACCAAGGTCCAGTTCGATGGATCATCGCCGCGATCGTCCACGTCGTCGAAACGCTGGACGAGTAGACCGCCGGAGATGCGCTTGTATTCCAACTCCCCTCGCGTAGGCGGAATCACCTTGAGGATGCGCAGATTCTTCTTCGATCTCAAAATCTCGACGGCTTCGGGCTCGAAACTGGGCGCGATGATGACCTCGGTGAAGATCGGTTTGACCTGGGCGGCCATCTCGGCGGTCACCTCGCGGTTGGCAGCAATCACACCACCATAAGCGGAGACAGGATCGCAGGCGTGAGCCTTGCGATGAGCTTCGGCGATGTCGTCAGCGATGGCGATACCGCACGGGTTGGCATGTTTGATGATCGCCACACAAGCCTGATCGGGGTGATCGTAGGCTGCTCTCAACGCGGCTTCGGAATCAGTGTAGTTATTGAAAGACATCTCCTTGCCGCCGAGCTGAATCGCACGGGCGAGGCCTTCTCCCGCCGGGATCGCGTTGACGTCCACGCCTGCTTCGGTGGCGTCCTGGTCGGTGTCGACGCCGTCATCGGAATCGAACTCGGCCGGGATGTAGAGGGCAGCTTTCTGGTGGGGGTTTTCTCCGTAGCGCAAGTCGGCGGCTTTCTCCCAGCAAGGCTCAACCAGAATTTCGGGCAAAGAGCCGTCTTCGCTCTCGTCAAGGCCCTGGCAGCCGCACCCACCGCAACAGCCGTCGGCGCTAGTGGTTTGCTCGAAGAACCAGTCGGCGATGGCTTCGTCGTAGTCGAAAATGCGCTGGAAGGCGTCTCGGGCCATGATTTGGCGTTGCTGGGCCGAAGTGCCGCCAGCGTTGAGGGCGGCGATGACGTCGACATATTGGTCAGGGCTGGTGACGACGGCAATGTGGGCATGATTCTTGGCGGCTGCCCGAATCATGGTCGGCCCGCCAATGTCGATCTTCTCAATACATTCGGCGTAGTCAGCGCCGGAGGCTACGGTGTCTTCAAAGGGGTAGAGATTGACCACGATCAAGTCAAAGGGTCGAACCCCCAACTGTTGGAGCTGGTTGACATGGTCGGGAAGATCGAGATTAGCCAGGATTCCTGCGTGAACCTTCGGGTGTAAGGTCTTCACCCGCCCATCCAGGCACTCAGGGAACCCCGTGACCTCCTCAACCGGCGTGACCGGGACCTGGTGGTCTCGAAGCACCGACGCGGTTGATCCGGTAGAGACAATCTCCACCCCGGCTTTGGCGAGTTCTTCACCTAGTTCGACCAAACCAGTCTTGTCATAGACCGACACCAATGCGCGTCGAATCGGCTTAATCATGGACCAGCTACCTTTCTGTCGCTCGTTCACATCATCAGTTGTGTCGAGCCAGGCGGGTGCCTGGCTCATCGGGAGGGGCACCCGTGCGGTGCCTGGATTCAGGTCACCGTGGATCGGTAGGAGCGGACGATGGTTCGCCCGGCATGGTTGGCGTCGAGTTGTCCAGCAGAATCTGCTGATTCTGGTCGAGCATCTGCCGGATCGTGGCGGAGTAGGCCTCGTCGTCGCGTTCTCGTTCATGTTCGCGGGCGAAGGCGGTGATGGTCTCGACAAGCATCTGACGCTCCACGACTTTGATTCTCTCGTGCAGGGTCTCTTCGGTGTCTTCGGGCTCGATCTCGACTTCGCGCTGGGTGATGATCTGGCCGCCGTCTACGCTTTCGTCAACCCAAAACATGGTGGCACCGGTGTAGCTTACCCCGGCTTCGAGTGCGTCTCTGACGGCGTGGGCTCCGGGGAAGCGTGGCAGTAGCGAGGGGTGGTTGTTGATCACTTGACCGGGGAAGTGATTCAAAAAATCGGGCCCAAGAATCTTCATGAATCCGGCGAGGAGGACCAGATCCGGGGTGAAACCGGCGACGATGTCGGCCAGTTTAGCGTCCCATGAATTGCGTTCGGCGCTGCCGAGTGCTGCCGCAGGGTTGAGCGGGTGGACGAAGGTAGATATGCCTGCCTGTTGTGCCCTTACCAGACCGGGAGCATCTGGCCGATCGGATCCGACGGCGGCGATGTCGACGGGACACACACCCGCCTCGATTGCGTCGAGAAGAGATTGGAGGAGGGTTCCTTCACCGGAAAGTAACACCACTACCCGAACAGTCACGCCCCTACTCTACCGCCGATCCTTAGTTTGATCGATTCCGTCTTCAGGCTCGTCACCGGCTCTGATCAAAGGCCCCTCGAATCTGGCTTCGGCCCCGTTCGTCTTGCCCTCACTATGGCCAAGATCGAAATCTGGCTCTACGCGTTTGTGGGTTTCGCCGTCATGGGAGCGAGCTCCCCACTCGAGGTCTTTGTCGCTCTCACTCACCTGCCCAGATCCAGCTGTAGAGGTGCCGTCAGAACTCGATGGCGTGTGCTGGCTGCTATCTGGGTCGGAGCTATCGTCTATTTCCGTAGGCTGGACTGGCCGGGCGAGGGAGATCATCGCGACGGTTGCCTCCGCATCCAGGTTACCTGCTCTGGCGTCTTCGTCTCGGACCGGATTGGTCAGATCTTGAGGGGTGTAGACGACGGTGACCTCGGCTCCACTCTTACCCGGTTTGCGAATCATGCCGACGATCAGACCAGTGACTAATCCGGCGATTCCCATGACGACGGTAGACATCACCAGGGTTTCTAGCCCACGCGTGCCGATGACCCCTAGGCGATCCGTCCCCAAAGCCCCGTTACCGACGACGGAGATGGCGGTGAAGACCACGCCCGAGATGATCCCGGACACACAGCCGACGACCGCAGTTTCGTCGAAGCGGGCACGGGGTCTAGCGATGACGATGAGAAGTGCCCCCACGATCCCAGCGATGAAGCCGAAAACCATCCAGGCGATTAGCCACGGCGATGGATTTCCTGGATTCGGTAATGCAGCAAAGGCGGGGATTGCGGGGACGAAACCAAGGTGGACCGCTGCCGGTGAGACGACGGTGTCGACCCCGAGACTGAACCCGGCACCGATACTCCAGGCCGCCGCCCAGAGCACGAAGTTAGGCAGCCAGGCTAGTTGGATGAAGATCAGCGACCAGTGACCGGTGGCCTGAGGCTTCAACGATGTGTGGATCGCAGCAATATCGCTGCGATGCAACACAAATGCAACCAGGAGGACAGCGGCGCCCGCGATCATCATGACGAGTTGGGTGGCGTAGACGGCGCGCGGAATCGCCTTCGCCCATCCGGGCAGCCACAAGGTCAAATCGAGGGAGCAGGCCCGTCCGATCCCGATGAAACCGGCGATGGCGGCGAGGACGAGGGCAGCGATTAGACTGCGGGAAACCTTCGTCATCGAGCCGACGACGATGACTGAGGGTAGGAAGATCGCGAGGTAGCCGATGACGAAGATCATGGTGGATTTCGCGGTCAGGTAGAGCCGAATCTTGGCTGAGATGCGTTCGGGGGCTCGCATCCTGGCTTGTTTGCCTGCGAACCTAGCGCATGTGGCCGCCAGGGCGAGGAAGATCAAGGTTAGCCCCAGTGGCGGGACGGTGATGGTTACAGCGTCGGCGGATACTCCGGCTCCGTGACCGAGCAGCCACAGTCGGATCGCGAGCGGGAAGACCGAAGAAAACCCCATCCCGGGCATATCAACCCAGGCAAAAACACAGATCCCGCACACAATCACGATGCCGACTAAGGCGGCCATAGCCCCTGACAGCAATGCCGCAGGCACCCATCCCATGAAGGGCAGCCGCTCGGAGTCGGCTGCAGGGATTGCCACACCGGTATTGAAACGCTTCTTGGTCGATTGCGGGGTGGATGACAAGGTCACTGGCCCCCTTTCTTCTGGACAGCGTCGCAGGTTAACGGCATCCCTTTTAGTCTAGCCGGGAGCCTGACACTCTACGTTGATGACTCGGCGAGCGTGCAGATTGTGAATCAATCTTCCCCCAGCCGAGGCGACATCACTACATTGAGATAGCTATGATGTCCCTAACTAGTGGACGAATGAAAATGAAGGAGAGGTGCAAAGTGGCTGGTGATTCCTCTCCGCGACCTCGCCGGGCGATACCGTCCACTGACGCTGACGATCAGCCAGAGGTTGTTGACGCTGATTCGCCGGTCGTGATCACTCGACGCATGGCGATCATTGACCCTGACGATGCGACCCACTCCCCGACCTCTCCTATCCCAGCCCCCGCACTTCCACAAGCTGACTTCGTCGCCACCGGGCGCCGGTTGAGTGCCGTGTCCGCAATGGATCTAGACGACGACACCGAATCCTACCGTCCGCGCCGCTCTGCGATTAGCGCCTGGACGCCTCACTCCGCAGACTCTCCGACGAGGATTGGCTTGCCAGACGATGCCAGCTCCGCAATCGTCGCGGATTCCGATTCTTTGGAGAAGGCCGCTTCACCGTCGCAGAAGCCCTCCACCGATCTAGTCACCGGCGACACCAGTGCTGATGACGGCGATTCGTCGCGCTCAACGAGATGGTGGATCATCGTCATTTCTTGTCTGGTGATTGTGGCGGTGGCGGTGGCAATCGCGGTGTTCCGCCACACCAAGTCTTCTCCCTCATCCAAGGAATCGGTCAACGCGGCGACGACCTTGGACGAGGCTGCACTAGCGTCAACGACAGATTTGAGCAAGCTGGGCGCAGGCACAAATTGGAGGGTCGACCAGACCAGCGGATCGGCCACTGACACCAAACTAAGTGCCGCCTGCCTACCCGCTACCATCCAAGATCTAGCCCCTGTCGCCTCCGTCCGTCGCACCTTGATCGGGTCTGATCCATTCCCGGCGGTGTTTCACCGGGTCGAGGTCTTCGATTCCGCCGATACGGCAGCCACGGTTTTCGCCAAGGAACGCACCCAACTCGGATCATGTGAATCAACTACTGCCTATGTGATGTCAGCCAGTACGATCCTAGGTTTGGCCGACGAAGCCTACGCCTCAGTGATCGCCTACCAAGAGGCCGAGGTTACCTACCACACCGTGATTATCGCCCGGACTGGCGACGCCATCGCCACCTTCGATGTTGCCAACCAGACCGAACCTATCGCCGTCGATAAAGCTGCCCAGACTTTGGCTCAGCCCCTAGCTCGGCGGTGTTCGATTCAGCAAGGAGGATGTCCGGCACAGATCGATGTCCGACAGACTCCTCCGGCTGCTAGCCAGCCTGCGGGGTGGTTGTCTACCAATGACTTGCCGCGGATCACTTTGGGTGCCGGCCAGTGGGTGGCGACCGACCCACGCCAGGTATCGGTGGCCGGGACCCAGTGTGAGAATCTGGATCTGACCAATGTTGGAGACGCGGAAGAACAACAGCGAACCTTCCTGATGTCTCAAGATGCCAATGCCCCGTCGAAGTTCGGCGTTGACGAGGTAGTGCTGACCTTCCAAGACGAAGCGAAGGCCACTCAATTCAACGCAGACCTGATTGCCAATGTCAGCTCATGCACCCAAAGGGTCCCGATCGCTTCAGTGTCTCAACCGCAACATTTAGATACCGTAGCAGAAAACCAGGAGCCGTTGCCGACCACCGTCTACACCATCACCCACACCATCGACCAGGAGAAAATCCCGTTCCGAATCGGGGTGGCAACAGTAGGCACCAAGGTCATCTACCTCTACGCCAACCCATCAGAGACATACGACTTCAGCGATACCCAATGGCAACAGATTGTCGCAAGGGCAGCACAAAGAGCTAGCCAATCTCGTTAGTCCACTCGACAGCCACGCTGTTTGAGCACCGCTGCCTTCACGCGCTCGATACCATCAGCCAAAATGTCTCGCGGACGGATAAAAGCACACACCCCCGCCTCAACAAGCTCAGTGACAAGCGACTCCGAGACGGCACCACCACCAAACATCACGATGTCGTCAGCATCAAGATCAACCAACATCTGCCTGATCTGACGGAAATAGCCCACCTGAGAATCAGACAGGACAGATAGACCAATCGCGTCAGCATCCTCAGCGATCGCAGTATGGACAATTTGTTCAGGAGTTTGATGCAAGCCGATATAGATCACTTCCATGCCAGCATCCCTGAGCGCCCGAGCCGCCACCTTAGCACCTCGGTCATGTCCATCAAGACCAGGTTTCGCCACAACAACCCGGATGGGAGTATCCATGATCACACCACCAAGCCTACTCAACAACCCGGACAATTTGTATAGATGTAGAACGAAAATGTGCGCCTAAGAGCTGCGACCTGACAGATTGACAGGGACGGATCACCCCTTGCGTCACTCCAACTGCTCTAATCCTGAGAAAACATGACAGTTTTTCTCAGAAATGCTAAGTTATCCGGAGTCAGCGGACTCCAGTGCCGCTATAGTCGAAGCCGTGAGTTTCATTCTTTCGCCGAGGCTTCGATAGCCATCGACGACGGATACTGATCAGCGAGGGCCAACGTGGGATTTGAACGGGGTGACAATACTGCTTCAGCCGTTGCACAAGATGCAACGAGAGGCACCGATCAATCGCTTCTCGACACTCAGGTTCCCGCTCCCTCTTCCCGTCCATCCTGGTTGATGTCTCGTCGCGGAGCACTCACCGTAGCCTGCGCCTCGATCGTGTCTACCGGCCTTGCTGGTTCCTATTTCTTATCTCAATCGGCCACAGCAACCTCGGTGAAGAACGCCGCCGCGGTTGAGCAGGCATTCAGCAGCCGCGATTCCAGTCTGTCGCGTAGCGGAGCCCGTCAAGAGCTTGACGGAACCATGAACTCAAGTCTTGCTGATGAGCGCAACTCGGCTTTGACGGAGACCAACTACAAGGCCCGCTCGGCAGCCGCCGAGGCGAACTCATCTGAACGCAACCTTGAACTCGAAGCTGACTTGGAGAAGGTCCGCGCCAAAGCGGCACAGATCGCTGAGGAGAAGCGCCGAGCAGAGAAGAAGCTTCGCGAGTTCATGGAACGCAGTGCCGGACGCAAACTCAGCAACCAAGAGATCAGTCTGCTATTGAACTCCGAAAGAGGCTCCCTTCCTCTAGCGAGGGGAACCTACCATCGAGGCGCTGGGTTCGGCGCTCGCGGCAGTTGGCACAGCTACCACACCGGCATTGATTTTTCAGCCTCCACCGGCACCCCGATCTACGCGGCTGCCCCCGGCATCGTCGGCACCCCGACAAGCGGTAGCTGGGCTGGAAACAACGTGGTTCTCCACCACATCGACGGCTCATCCACTCTCTACGCCCACATGTCTCGCAGGGCGGTCTCCCCCGGCCAGATCGTCCAGGCAGGCACCCTGATTGGCTACGTCGGAGCCACTGGACGCGCTTTCGGGAGCCACCTCCACTTCGAGTACTACCCCAAAGGCACCACACCTGGCGATGTCTACACCGCCAAGGACCCGATGATCTTCTTCAAATCCATCGGAGTTACCCCGTAGCCTGGGGTTCACGGCAGCCAGCAGATACCCTCAGTTCTTCATCGAGAGGCTTCTCCTATCCCGGCAGTATCAACCCCTCGGCATTGTCGTTGAGGAAGTCCTCATCCTAGAGCTTTTCCATTGGTGCTGCGCGCAACAGCAGTCTCTTCTTCCCGGCTGACCCAAAATCAACCTCGGCCTGGGCTTTATCTGCCTTGCCCGAGACGGAGATCACCGTCCCCAGCCCGAAGGTGGCGTGCATCACCCGATCCCCGGCAACCACAGACGTGGCCCGGCTCGACGATGTCGACGCCGCCAACGATGGCTTCTGCTTAGGAGCTGCCGACTCCCACAGTGCCGGCTTTTTGACACCGGTGGCATTGATCAGCGAATCCCAAGAGTTCTCACTTTCACGCCGTGGCTTGCGGGTCTTCGCGCCAGAGAATCCAGACCATGACCTACCTAGGGAGGATTGGCCCCAGCCGTCTTCAGTCTGAGTAGAGTCAGACAAGGCGTTGCCCAGCCGGCGCCACTCCAAGAACTCAGACGGGATTTCGTCAAGAAAACGACTGGCAGGATTAGCTGCCGGATTACCCCACTGCACTCGCATCTGGGAACGAGTGAGATAGAGCTGCTGGCGAGCGCGGGTGATCCCGACATAAGCCAATCGACGCTCCTCTTCCAGTTCAGATGGCTCCATCAGGGTGCGCGAATGAGGGAAGAGGTTCTCTTCCATCCCGGTCAAGAAGACGACGTCGAATTCGAGGCCCTTGGCGGTGTGCAAGGTCATCAGGGTCACCACCCCATCCGCCTCCGGGTCGGGAATCTGGTCTGAATCGGCCACCAGAGCGATCCGTTCCAAGAATGCCGCCAAGGAGGTATCTGCTTGGGGCATACCGTCATTGAGCGAAAGCCCCGAGGCGTCCTCATCAAGGTCAATTGCAGTCACCTCACCGACGAACTGGGCAGCCACAGTCACTAACTGCTCCAGGTTATCGACCCTAGCTAACTCCTGAGGATCGCTGGACTGTTCTAGCTCTTCGAGGTAGCCAGACTTCTTCAGTACCGAACGCAGCACATCCTCTGCTGTCTCATCCGCGTCGACCATGGCCCGGTGAGAGTTGATCAACTCGACGAACTGGCCAAGTTTCGTGAGTGCTCTCGACGGGACGCCGTCAATGAGATCGGCCTTGGTCAGTGCATCAAAGAATGAACAGCGATGGGCCGCTGCATAGGCTGCCAGCACCGATTCCGTCTTAGATCCGATTCCGCGCTTCGGGGTATTCAAGATTCTGCGCAGACTCACGTCATCGGCAGGATTGGCGATCACCCTGAGGTAGGCGATGGCATCTTTAACTTCTTTGCGATCGTAGAACTTGGTGCCGCCAACGAGGCGGTACGGGATTCCGAGCTTGACGAGAACGTCTTCAAAAACCCGGCTTTGGGCGTTCGTTCGATAGAAGATCGCAATATCTGAGTACTTCACTGCTTGGGAATCAACTAGTTTGTCGATCTCTCCAGCAACGTATGATGCCTCTTGGTAGTCGCCGTCGGCAACCCATCCGATGATCTTCTCCCCTATCCCTTGGGCCGACCACAAGGTCTTCTTCGGACGTGCGAAGTTGTGCTCGATCACGGCGTTGGCTGCGTTGAGGATGGTCTGCGTCGACCGGTAGTTCTGCTCCAGCATAATCGTGGATGCGCCGGGGAAATCTTGTTCAAAATCGAGGATGTTGCGGATGGTTGCACCGCGGAAGGCATAGATGGATTGGTCGGAGTCGCCCACCACCATCAACGTCGGGGATTCAATCTCACTCGATCGCTCAACCCCTAGTCGTTGGGGCAGTTCGCTAGTTGGTGCGACTCCAGCCTCAGCCCCGTCCTGGACGCACAGATGTCGAATCAGTTGATATTGGGCGTAGTTGGTGTCCTGGTATTCGTCAACGAGGACATGACGGAAGGTGCGCCGGTATTTTTCGAGAATCTGCGGAAATCTCTCGAAAAGCTGCACCGTCTTCATGATCAAATCATCGAAGTCAAGGGCGTTATTGACCGCGAGCCGACGGTCGTATTCGAGATAGACCTTGACGAAGTTTTCGTTGGGTCCGGGGCTCTGAGAGGCTTGCTCGGGGGTCGTCAAGGAATCTTTACACTTGGAGATCCAGTTGCGTAAGGCCTTGTCAGAATAGCGTTTTGGATCGAGATCGAAGTCCTTGACGATCATCGAGATCAGGCGTTTGGAGTCGGCGTCGTCGTAGATGGAAAAACTGCGGGAGAGGTTGAGGGCTTCGGCCTCGGCTCGCAGAATTCGGACACAGGCGGAGTGGAAGGTGGAGACCCACATGTGGCGGGCGGAGGAGCCGATCAGGTCTGCGACGCGTTCGCGCATCTCGGCGGCTGCTTTGTTGGTGAAGGTGATCGCCAAGATGGAGCCGGGTCGGGCGTTGCGCTGGGTGATCAGATAGGCGATTCGCCGAGTGAGCACGCGGGTCTTGCCGGAGCCTGCACCGGCGACGACGAGGATGGGGCCGCCGTGGTGTTCGACTGCGGCTCGCTGCTGCGGGTTGAGATCACCAACAAGGGCGTCGATACTGAGTTCGCGACGGGAGCCGACGTCTAAGGTATCCGAATTCTCTTCGCGATAATAGTTCCTGACTCTTCCAGCTCCGGCTAGCGAACCGGACTGGTCACCGTCACCGGCTGGTGCGCCATGTCCTAGCTGGCCGGAATCAGCGGGCGCACAATCCTGGTCCCCCCAAGAAAAGAGCGGACGGGACAAGGATGACGAAGCAGGTGTACCAGGGTAATCAGTCATAGCGTGGTCAAGGATACCTGATCGTTGAACCTCGACGGCGCCTGCCGGGGGCAGTGAGCCAACACGATCCCGGCACCTTCCCGGCCACCACCCACTCCGAGCAAGCACACCTGAACGGGTGTATTAAATCGTTCTTTGTGCGCATCAGACCCGGAATCTTTTAGTTTCTACACTGATCGAAGCTACAGTTGAAGCATGTCAATTATTGGTTGGATTCTCATTGGTCTTATCGCTGGTACAATCGCCAAGGCAATCATGCCTGGCGATAATGAACCGAGCGGCTGGATTGCCACGATCATTCTTGGTATTGTGGGTGCCCTCCTTGGTGGATGGCTCGGCAAGGTCATCTTCAACATCCCGGACGTGAAGTCCTTCTTCTCGTTGAAGACCTGGATCATCGCAGTTCTCGGTTCCTGCTTGGCGTTGTTTATCTACGGATTCTTCACCAACAAGAAGAAGTAGCTCTAACACACCACACACAACTCTTGGGTGGCTATCTCTCACGAGGTAGCCACCTGGTGTTTTTACCACCCTCTCTGTCGCAGGGAGCCGATCCAACTCCCACCTCGATCACCCCTTAGTCACTACCACTGTCGCGTCCTGGAGTTATCACCTAGCCCACCTCACCGGCGTCAAGAATAGGGGTTTGCACAACCGATCAAAACTGATACTATTGTGATATCAAGTTTTGGAGGTTGATTATGGATTCCCCACTTTCTCGCGACCAAGCCACCAATCAGATGGTTCACACCGTCAATAGCGCATCACCCGGAACTGATTTCAACCCGGAAGATCCCGGCTCTTCTCTGGGAGGCAATGCGGCCGGTATTCCCGTCGGTCACGACGGCAACAGGGTCGACATCAATGAATCTAAGGCCTGGTATGTGGACGGCTTCTTGGGGCTCCTCGTCACCCTGCTCTTGATTGCCGGTGGTGTCGCAATACTGCTCCTATGGGCTCTGCCACACGAGTCCGGTGCCCTAATAGGTGTTTCCCTGGTGCTGTTCGCCATAGCCAGCGTACTCGCCTCAGGGTTGACCATCATCGTCCCCGGCAAGCCCCAGATCGTGATGTTCTTGGGTCGATACTGTGGAACGATTCGTCGCACCGGCTTAGTGATGACGATTCCGTTCACCCTGCGCACCTCAATCTCGGTGCGGGTCAACAACTTTGAAACCAACGAACTCAAAGTCAACGACGCCGACGGTAACCCGATCAATATCGCGGCAATCGTGGTGTGGCAGGTCGCCGACACCGCTCAGGCGAACTTCTGCGTCGAGGATTATCGCTCCTTCGTCGCGGTTCAAGCTGAGTCAGCTCTGCGCCACGTCGCCAATACCCACCCCTACGACAATGCCGAGCCAGGCCAAGAAACCCTGCGCGGAGCTACCGAGATCGTCAGCCGCGAGCTAGCAGAAGAGGTTGCCTCACGAATTGAGATGGCCGGGCTCGAGGTGTTAGAGGCCAGGATTTCTTCGCTCGCCTACGCCCCGGAGATTGCCCAGGCGATGTTGCAGCGTCAGCAGGCTGTGGCCGTGATCGCCGCCCGCGAGAAGATTGTTGAAGGTGCAGTGTCGATGGTCCAAGACGCTCTTTCCCATCTGGAGACGGCCGGGATTGTCGAGCTAGATTCGGAGCGGCGCGCGAATATGGTGTCGAATCTGCTGGTGGTGCTGTGTTCGGATGCCTCGACGCAGCCGGTCATCAATGCGGGTTCCTTGTACTAGATGAGCCACGATGGCTGAACGCAAAACCTTCCTGCTTCGGCTCGATCCGGCAGTCCACAAGGCGTTATCGCGGTGGGCTGCCGATGAGTTGCGTTCGATCAATGCTCAAACCGAGGTCATCATTCGGGAGGCACTTCGCAAGGCTGGACGACTGCCTCGCGACGCCAAACCGATGCGCGGGCCTGGACGTCCCCCAGCCTCAGCACAGGTCGATTCTGTGCCGGACCACGAAGAGTCCCAGCCCGATTAGGCCGAGACAACGTCATTGCCCCTACCCGTGGTTGGTTGAGTCAGTGACGTGATTGTCACGAGTGCCGTATCGACTCGCCACCCAATCCCAAGCTACTGGAAGAAACGCAAGGCAGCTTCAAAGGCTTGCATCCTGGATTTGGCGCAACGGTTCGGGTATTTTCGTTCGACCTGGAATAGCCACAGCGGTGCGTAGTCCACGGGAACTAGAACGTGGCTGGCGTAGGGGTAGGACATGATGATCAAGTCGTGATCCCAAGCTGAGTTATTGAGCCGCTTCTGGATGGATTCGACAGCCTTATCGGTCGGCCAGAGAGTGTCATGCTCGGCGTACTGCAACATAATGTCGCCGTTGATTTTTTCGACCGGAATCATGGCTTCTTCTGGGACATCTTCAGCAGGGACCTCGAAGCGGTACCGGAAGCTCAACTCGCGATCCTTGATCGCCGACTTGACTGCCGCCCAGTTGACTGAATGGGCGAAGGCATAGGGAATCGGCTCTCCTTTCCACGTCCACGCAGGCATATCCATCATGTTGCGACGCAAGAAATGCCCATCCTTTTGAGCGCTTCTCACGTATGAGGACGGTGAAACCGCGCAGACCCGGGTGATCTCGGGGATCAAGGATGCCACCAGCAGGGCCACCTCGGCGCCACGGGAAAAACCGTAGATTCCGATGCGTTCGTAGCCCATGTCTTTGAGTCTGGAAACTGCCTTGGCAAAGGGATCTAAGGGAACATTGACGAGTTCTTTCGGCAACCCGGGGCCATCCCAATACTTCATGCCGATTGTGTCGATACATTCGCGGGCAAACTTGGAACTGAGCACATTGGCTACGGGATTCGCTGCTTCGGTGCCGCCGACGACGATCAGCGCCTGCTTTTCGTCCCATGGAGTTTGTGATTTGTGCATGAATCCGCAAAAGCCATCGTCTTTGATGTTGAAGTCATACATGGATGCTCCTTGGTGGGTTGCTCAGTGAGCTGGTTACCTCGATTATGGCAGATGGACGTGAAAACCGGGTCTAACTGGCGGGTTTGATACGGTTACCAGCGCCCCTTTCGGCCACGACTGATTCAACGACGTGATTGTTCAAGGAGATTCTATGATCGCGCGCTCATTGCCCATGGCGATTCAAGGCAAGTGGGTTGACCCTGCCTGGAGGGATACGCTGCTGCGGGTACTCAACCAGGACCCATGGGGTTCGGTGATGATCTACGAGGGCCTCCGGCTAGGCCGGATCGAAGTGGTCGCCTTTTCTGACCACGCCCTCGTGATGGCCAATCGTTCCAATCGGATCGTGTCATTGGCGGGAACCTCCCCTGAGCAGATTTCGCTCCTGCTCGACACCGTCAAGATCGGAGCCGACATCGCCGTCGGTCCCATCGCGTTGGCAGACCGATTGTCTGAGAAGTTTGGACTTGCCCGCGCGGTGCCGTGCATCCAGGTGGTGTATCCGCACGCGGAGGTAAAGGTGCCAGATAGTGATCTTGTCTGCACGCCAGCTACCCTCGACGATGTGGACTTCATCATGGCCCACTACCAGATGGAAACCGAAGAGATCATCCGCGAATACACTGTGGCTGGCTCCATCATCATCGGACGGGTCGGCGGGGATCGAGTGGGGTTCATCGGCGAACACAGTGAAGCCTCGATGGGGATTCTTCACGTCCTGGAGGCCTATCGCGGTCGCGGATTCGCCCAAATATTGGAGCTACATATGGTGCGCAGATTCCTCAACCAGGGGCGTATCCCGTTCGCTCACATCGTCGTCGATAACATCGCCTCTTTGCGCCTCCAAGCCAAGCTGGGCATGGTTCAGGCCCCGGGCAAGATCGTCTGGGTTGTCCCGGACGACGAGGCCTGAGCTGGCACGTCAGACGCCTCTGTACCAGTCCAGGTGCCCTCTGCCGCCTAGACTCGAAGCCGAAGTCACCAAGGCGCCCTGACCTATTGGTCCATCAGGTCGGCGCAGAGGCGTCGGCTAACGGAGCTCTCTTCAAGCGGCATCACCATCACTAAGCAAGGAGTCTCTGGGTCCCACAGTTCCGGGAACACCTCCAGGTCAATAAACCCCATAGAGCGGTAGAAGGCGACGGTGCGATCGTAGACCTGATATTTCCCTTCCTGGACCGTCTTGACTTGAAGTAGCAGGTACTTGTCCTGGCAGTGGGAAATGACTGTTTCGACCAGTTGGGTGCCGATCCCGAAACGGTGGAAATCCTGTTTGATACCGATGACGAAGATCTCTGCGGTAAAAGGGCTGGTTTGCTGCAAAGCGACGAAACCCACCGGAATCTCGATGTCTCCCACTTCGGTGAAGGCTCCCCACACGGGAAGATCTTTGGAGGATTCGATGTAGTTACGGTTGGCCTCCGGCCTGCCGAACCATTCTGGCAGATCAGCCAAGACTTCTTCGACCAAGGCAATCTTTTCATCGGGATCGCAGATGAGATAGACAGATGTCCGACCGACTTCACCGTCAAATCGGGCCTCGGGATCATCAATTCGCTCGGTTAAAGGCTCACCATCTTGTGACATTGGCCCTCCTCTTTATTTCCTCACCTTCGCGGGGCGTGATCCGCACACATCTACGTTGACTTGGGGAAATACCCTGAGCTTGGAGAAGTTACTGCACCGTCGCGCACTCCGCTTTGGTCTAGGGTAGCAACCTTTGAGAGCCGAGAGCGTTTTGCAGATAAGCTACGGCTAGGAAATGACGAAAATCGCGACTTCGAGGAACTTAGGTGACGATCCAACACGAAATCACTGAATCCGATCATCGACATTCGTTGCGGGTGTGGCCAGCCGCCGTCGTTGCTTTCGGATTAGTACTTTGCTCCCACATCATCGCCGGGCTCTACATCAAATATCCACCGTTTGGTTCGCAATCAGCCAACCTCGATGACCAATTCCGTCAAATCATTCCGTTCTTAGATCAATTCGGGACGATTCTTCGCGGCACATCGACATCCGACATGTTGTTCAACTGGAACATTGGGCTAGGCGCTAATTTCCTCCCTGATTACGCCACCCACTTGGCTGGCCCCTGGGATTTCCTGGCCGGCATCGTCCCGATGACGATGACTGACGGCCTGGTGTGGATCATTGCCACCTTGAACTACTCCTGCGCTGCAGCCGCAATGGTCTATCTGCTCAACGCCATCCGACCTATCTCTAGTCAGTTCTCCCGCTGGCTGATCGCGGCGGTGAGTGCAGGTTACGGCCTATGTTCTTGGTCATTATCTACGGCCTACCTGTTTCTCCCGTGGACCTACGGCCTGGTGGCATTCCCCATGATTACCCTGGCCGGAATATGGTCTATCCGCAGGATTCGGATGGGATGGTCTGTCGCCATCATCGCCCTCTTCTGGTGCTGTAACTACTACACCGCCTATATGGCATCGATCGCGGCCGCTGTTGTGATTATCACCTATCTGGTTGCCGAGAAAATCCCGTGGCGTCAAGCCCTAGCCGGGTTGGGTCGATTCACTGTGCGTGGCGCACTCGGCGTGGCCGGGTCAATGCCACTGTTACTGCCGACCTACCTGGCATTGCAGGATTCGGCGAAATACGCCCCCACTGTTTTCTTCCAGTCATCCTTCGTGCCGATCACGAAGCGATTCTTCGGTTGGCTGTTGCCCATCACAGACAACGCCTCCTCCACCCCCGCCATCTCTTCCTTGCTGATTCCCCTCCTGGCCGTGATCGCCATTCCCTTCGTGTCATCAATTCCTGTGCGGGCACGAATCGCCTGGTGCGTTGGCTGTATCTTCATGCTGACCTCAATCGTCTTCGTCCCGACCCTATTCCTGTGGCATGTGTTCACCATCCCCAACGGCAGTCTCTTCCGCGAGACATTCGTCGTGTCGGGATTCTTCGTGGTCGCAGCCTGGATTGGGATCGATGGCGTCCTGAAGAGATTCACCTTGTGGCCGCTGTGGGTGGCTCAAGCGGCCGTCGTGGTGATCTATCTCGCGTCTCGGCCGCGCGCGACTTACTTCAGCGTTCGAGTTCCGATCAACACATGGGCGACAAAATATGCCATCCTTGCCTGGCTCGTAGTGCTGACCGTCGTCACCATCTTGGCGCATCACAAGACCTTGCCAACCCGCATCATTGCGTCCGTGGTGATTTTGGGAACCCTCGCCGAAGGATCATTGAGTGTCGCTGTCATCCACTCCAAGATGATGGCCAAGTACGCCTACCCACAGTGGAGCCTATCTGCCAATACGGTCCCATTATTTGCCTCGATCGCCGAACAATTTCAGGGACGGCAATGGCCCCACCACCGGACACTCTTCCAGTTTCCACTGCTGATGACCGGGGCATCATTGCTGAACTCTCCAGGAATCGCATACTGGTCTTCCGTCGCCGACCTCGATATGGCTAATGCCATGAAAGATCTCGGTCTTCAATACCTCGTCAATGGACGCATCATTCTTCACGCCCCCGACGAGGCCTTGATGTCACTGCTGGGTGCCTCTGGCTATGTAACCGCTGACCACCTCAACGACAACGACACCACGATGATCTACCAGGCGATCCCCGCCATGCCAGTAGCGCGGCTATTGCAGTCGCGCCCTGAGGCGTCGGCCACCGCCCAGACTATTTTTGATCACCGCAACCAACTCGTCACCCGCCCCATCTATTCTGAACCGGCAAGCATGACGGTCACGACACGGATGGAGCAGACCTCCCCGGTGATGGAGGTCACCACAACCTGCAGCGTCGGTACTCGTCCAGTCCTTCGCCGCCAAGACATGCCCTACGAGGCTGTAGTAACTGGGGTGAATCCAGGTGTGGAATCGAGCGGCGGCACGAGCCCAAGTTCAAAACTGAACACGGTCGACGACTTCAAGCTCAGCTCCGCAGGAATCCCAGCCGTCTTTACCATCAAGATGGCCGCAGGGACCGTCGACAGTCTCCCGCCAGTACAGGTTGCCTGCTTGAATCAAACCATCCTCGATGATGAGATCGCGGCAGCCCAAGAGCCGCAACAGCTTAGTCTCCAAGGGTCGACTATCAAGGCCAGATTCGCCCAACCCGTCACCGGAGAGCTGATCATCTCGACGGCAACAACTAAGGGATGGACATGTACCGTAGACGGTGAACGCACGACCCCCCGACGCACAGGAGGACTATTCTCACTGCCCATGGAAGACAGCCAGTCAGTGGAATGTCACTACCGCCCTGCAGGGTTGATCAGTGGAATGGGCATCGGCGCGGGTGCCTTGGTGGTGACCCTGACAGCGATGATGATGGGATATAGGCGACGCCGACATACCCAGGCATCTCAACCAATCGACATATCGGAATAGGGAGCGCGAAATGAAAGCCAATATCGTCGTGGCGATCAGCTCGTCAATCGCGGTATTCAAGGCAGCTCAGCTAGTGTCTGACCTAGTCAAGGAACACTCGGTACAGGTCGTGATGACTGCCAACGCAACCAAGTACATGTCGGCGTTGACCTTCGAGACTTTGACCAAACGTCCGGTCTATACCCAGATGTACGGCGACGACGTGGACTTCTCCTCCGTGGCCCACATTGAGGTGGCGAAATGGGCCGACCTGATTGTGGCTTGTCCGGCGACGGCTAACCTCATCGCGAAGATGGCTCACGGGATTGCCGACGACTTCGTCTCTACCCTGATGCTGGCAGCCCGCTGCCCCATCTTGGTTTGTCCGGCCATGAACACGACGATGCTGAATCACCCGGCGACCCAAGATAACCTGGCAACCCTGATTGACCGGGGTGTTGCCGTTGTCGGTACTGGTTCAGGACTGCTGGCATGTGGCGATGTGGGGGATGGGAAACTGGCTAGCCTGGACTTGATCGAGGACCAGATCGTCAAGGCGCTAGCAGACCAGGATGCCGATTTGGCTGGGCTGAATCTCACCATCACCGCCGGCCCCACCCGAGAGGCGATTGACCCGGTGCGGTTCATCACCAATCACTCCACCGGCAAGATGGGCTATGCCCTCGCTGAGGTTGCCGCCCGGCGCGGAGCGAAGGTGGTACTGATCTCAGGCCCGGTCGGGCTGACTCCTCCGTCAGGGGTGGACGTGATCGACGTCGTCAGTGCCCAAGATATGTTTGAAGCAGTGCGCCAGACCATCAACAACACAGATATTCTGATCAAGTCTGCTGCCGTTGCCGATTACCGCCCCGCCGAGATCGCCGAGCACAAGATCAAGAAATCCGGCGAGGCCATGTCGATTCAACTCGAACGCACCACAGATATTCTGCACTGGGTAGGGACTCACGCCACCCCTGGCCTGGTTGTGTGTGGGTTTGCCATGGAAACCGAGAATCTCTTGGCCAACGCCCAGTCGAAACTAGAACACAAGAACTGCGATCTACTCGTTGCAAATTCGTTGCGCACTCCGGGTGCGGGCTTCGGGACCGACACCAACGTGGCCACCCTGATTTGGCCAGATCGCACTGAGTCGCTGCCGATCATGTCCAAGATGCAGCTAGCAGATCGAATTCTTAGCGAGTGCGCCGCGATTCATCGACGCAAGCAACAGGCCTAATCGGCAACTGTTGAGTGCAGTGGCGCTTGGAGCCAAGCCCTTGCGGGGCGCTTCATCGTGGCCTGGGGCAGGTGGTTTTGTGAGGGCATCTGGCTGCAACGATTGCGCAACGGCTATTTGAACCGGGCAAACAGGCGCATCAACCTTGCCCAAGTACGGTTCGACACTGCCGGCGGCGGGGTGATCGGCCACACCCTAGACGCAGGCATCGTGCGCGTCTTGGTAAAAGACAGCACACCTTCTCTCCCGTGACGGCAGCCGACTCCCGAGCGTCCCCAACCTGACATGGGCGCCGATGTGCTTGCCCAGCTCGCCGAGTATCCGTCGTTGATGTTGACCGATCCTGCGTTGAGCTGCCCGGCAACCTCCATGGCCTGATTGACGGGCCCCCAGACGGAGGCGTTGAGGCCGTAGTCGGTGTCGTTGGCTGCGTCGATCGCTTCACGGGCACGATCACCGATCGCAGGTCCGCGCAGCGCAGACATGGTTGACATGCCTGAAGAATCTACTCCCACTCGATGGTGGCCGGAGGCTTCGAGGTGACGTCAAGCACGACTCGATTGATCTCTGGGCATTCGTTGGTGATCCGAGTCGAGATGGACTCCAGCAGCTCATAGGGCAGGCGTGACCAGTCCGCAGTCATCGCGTCCTCTGAAGTGATTGGGCGCAGCACGATCGGGTGGCCGTAGGTGCGTCCATCCCCTTGGACCCCGACGGATCTGACATCGGCTAGTAGCACCACTGGGAACTGCCAGACATCTCGCTCAATCCCGGACTTGTGTAGCTCGTCACGGGCAATGAAATCGGCACGACGCAAGATGTCGAGACGTTCAGGAGTTACAGCACCGACGATGCGAATTGCCAATCCAGGGCCGGGGAAGGGTTGCCGCCAGACCATCTCATCGGGCAGACCTAGCTCGGTGCCGACGGCGCGAACCTCGTCCTTGAACAGGGCGCGCAACGGTTCCACCAGCTCAAACTGCATGTCATCAGGCAGACCACCGACATTGTGATGAGACTTGATGTTGGCGGTGCCGTCTCCCCCACCCGACTCGACCACGTCCGGGTAGAGAGTGCCTTGACACAAGAAATCAATACCCTTCTCATCGCTGAGTCTGCGGGCCTCTTTCTCGAACACGCGGATAAACTCGCGGCCGATAATCTTGCGTTTTTGTTCAGGATCGGTGACTCCGTCCAGACAGGAGAGGAACCGGTCAGCTTCTTCGGCGACGACCAGATCGACACCGGTGACAGCGACGAAATCTTCCTTGACTTGGTCGGCCTCTCCTAGACGCAGCAGACCGTGATCGACGAAGACGCAGGTCAACTGATCGCCGATGGCCTTCTGGACCAAAGCCGCTGCCACGGCGGAATCTACCCCTCCAGACAGGGCGCACAGCACTCGTTTGTCGCCGACTTGATCACGAACCTTAGCTACCAGATCATCGACGATGGAGGCAGGCGTCCACGACGGTGAGCACCCAGCGATCTGGTAGAGGAAGTTCTCTAAGACTTGCTGACCGAGCTGAGAATGTCCGACCTCTGGGTGCCATTGGACACCGGCCAGGCCGCGTTCTAGGTCTTCAAAGGCCGCGACGGGTGCCCCTGCGGTGTCGGCGAGAGTGCTGAACCCTTCGGGTGATCTCGATACCGAGTCCCCGTGGCTCATCCAGACATGGATTTGGCTAGGCAGCCCATCTAGCAGACAGCTTCGACCCGTCGGGATCGACAGGGAGGTACGTCCATATTCACGCAGACCCGTTTGGGCGACCGCTCCGCCAAGTGCCTGAGCCATCGCCTGGAAGCCGTAACAAATCCCCAACACCGGGACCCCAGCCTCAAAGAGTCTCGGATCGACCTGGGGTGCATTGTCGGCATAGACCGACTGTGGACCGCCCGAGAGGATGATCGCCTTAGGCTTGCGGGCGAGGATCTCCTCCACAGACGCCGAATGAGGCATGATTTCTGAATAAACGCAGGCTTCACGAACCCGACGAGCAATCAACTGGGCGTACTGGGCGCCAAAGTCGATGACGAGAACTAGATCATGGCTTTGAGTCACTGACTTAACCTATCTTGTCGAGGCGGGGTTGACGAGATCAGCGGAAGAATCGCGCTCACGAATTCGCTCGTGGTTGCGCACGACGGTGGTCACGATGAAGCTGAGCAGGTCTTCGGCGAACTGCGGGTCAAGCTGAGCGTCGTCGGCAAGCTGACGGAGTCGGGCGATCTGGGCACGCTCACGATCCTTGTCGGCAGGGGGGAGGCCCAACTCGGCCTTCAACTCCCCCACCCTCTGAGAGATCTTGAACCGTTCAGCCAAGATGTGGATGATCGCCGAGTCAAAGTTGTCGATACTCTGGCGCAGCCGGCGCAGTTCATCGGGGGCTTCCGGGACGCCGACTTCCGCACTGATCACGGTGGCATCAATGTCGCGCTCCATCGAGGTAACCTCCTTCACTCAAGTTAGCGCAGCACAATCTCGATTCGCTGGAACTCCTTAACTTCGGTGTAACCGGTTGAGGCCATCGCGCGGCGCAACGCACCAACCAGGTTCATGGTGCCGTCAGAGATCGATGAGGGGCCGAGGACGACCTCACGCAAGGTCCCGATCGGCTCAAAGCGGACCCTGGCACCACGAGGTAGCGAGTCGTGCCAGGCCTCAGCACCCCAATGCCAGCCGTGGCCGGGTGCTTCTGAGGCTCGCGCTAATGCAGACCCCACCATCACCGCGTCGGCACCGCAAGCCAAGGCCTTGATCATGTCGCCAGAGCGGCCCACAGATCCGTCAGCGATCACATGAACATAGCGGCCGCCTGACTCGTCGAGGTAGTCTCGACGGGCTTCGCAGACGTCGGCTAATGCAGAGGCCATCGGCACCTCGACACCGAGGACATCGCGGTTAGCGTGGGCAGCCCCACCACCGAAACCGACCAGGACGCCAGCGGCACCGGCACGCATCAAGTGCAGCGATGTCTGGTAGGTGGCGCAGCCACCGACAATCACCGGGGAATCGAGGTCGTAGATGAATGATTTCAGGTTCAGCGGCTCCGCGACGTCAGAAACGTGGTCGGCGGATACCGTCGTTCCGCGAATCACGAAGAAATCAAGCTGAGCTTCGCTGATCTCGCGGGCGAACCGTTTGGTGTTGGCCGGGGATAATGAGCCGGCCACGACTACCCCTGAATCACGGATCTGGCGGACACGTTCGGTAATCAGCTCCGGTTTGATCGGCTCCGCGTAGATCGACTGCATCATCCGAGTGGCAGCCACCGGATCGTCGATGGTTGCTAGCTCGGCAAGGAAGGGGGTTGGGTCGTCGTAGCGGGTCCACAATCCTTCCAGGTTCAGCACACCGAACCCGCCTAGTTTTCCGAAAGCAATCACCGTCTCAGGAGACATGATGGAATCCATCGGGGCGGCCATCATCGGGAAATCGAAGCTGAAGGCGTCGATCTGCCAGCTCAGATTGACTTGCTCCATTCCGCGGGTACGCCGTGACGGCACGATGGAGATGTCGTCGAGAGAATAGGCCTTGGTCGCGCGCTTGGATCGCCCAATGTCGTACATAAAAACTCCTGTTCGTGGATGAGGCGCCTGTTTGGGCACCGTCCTGGTTTCGCCGTCAAAGTCTCAGAAGCTGACGTCGACTCGCCTGGCACACCGACAGTGACGCTGACTTGCCGGCATTACCCCTTGTGACTGCTGTAGTTTGGGGCCTCAACCGTCATCTGGATGTCGTGCGGATGAGACTCTCTCAGGCCAGCCGAGGTGATCCGGACAAACTTTCCTCGCCGATGCAGTTCGTCGATCGTGCGCGCACCGGTATAGAACATGGACTGGTGCAAACCGCCGAGGAGTTGATAGACGACAGCGCCTACCGGCCCCCGATAGGGAACCTGGCCTTCAATACCTTCAGGGATGATCTTGTCATTACTGGACACATCGGACTGGAAGTAGCGGTCCTTGGAATAAGACATGTGACGGCCTCGAGTCGCCATCGCACCCAATGACCCCATCCCTCGATAGGCCTTGAACTGCTTCCCGTTGATGAAAACCAGCTCACCAGGGGATTCATCGCAACCGGCCAGCAGCGACCCCAACATCACGGAATCCGCGCCGGCAACTAAGGCTTTGGCAATGTCTCCGGAGTATTGCAGACCGCCATCGCCGATCACCGGGACCCCGGCGGGGCGACATGCGCGAGCGGCGTCATGAATGGCCGTGATCTGGGGAACGCCCACACCAGCAACCACGCGGGTGGTACAGATAGAGCCCGGCCCCACGCCGACCTTGACGGCATCGGCGCCGGCTTCGACGAGGGCCTTCGCGCCGGCATAGGTGGCCACATTGCCGCCAATCACGTCTACCCCGGCACAAGCCGGATCAGATTTGAGTTTGCCAATCATGTCGAGTTCAGCGCGGGAATGACCGTGGGCAGTATCGACCACCAACACGTCCACCCCGGCTTCGACCAGGTTCATCGCCCGCTCCCAGGCGTCACCGAAAACCCCGATACCTGCGCCGACCCGGAGCCGGCCTTGATTGTCCTTCGAGGCGTTGGGGTATTTGTCGGTCTTGACGAAATCCTTGAGGGTGATCAACCCTTTCAACTTGTTTTGGTCATCAACAAGGGGCAGCTTCTCGATCTTGTGCTTACCCAACAAAGCCAGGGCCTGTTCACCGGGGATTCCGACGTAACCGGTCACCAACGGCATCGGCGTCATCACATCGCCAACCTTGCGCTCAGGATCAGTCTCAAAGCGCATATCGCGGTTGGTGATGATCCCGAGTAAGGTCATGTCGTCAGAGACGACCGGCACCCCGGAGATGCGGTAGGTGTGGCACATGTCATCGGCGTCTTTAATGGTGGCGTCGGGTGAGATGGTGATCGGGACGGCAATCATGCCAGCTTCAGAACGTTTCACCTGATCGACCTGGTGGGCTTGCTCCTCGATTGACATATTGCGGTGCAGAATACCGATCCCGCCCTCGCGGGCCATCTGGATCGCCATGCGGGACTCCGTGACGGTGTCCATCGCGGCAGAAAGCAGCGGGGTCTTCAAGACGATGTTCTTCGACAACCGGGTGGATGTGTCCACCTCGGAGGGGATCACGTCCGAGCACTGCGGCATCAAGAGGACATCGTCGAAGGTCAGCCCAAGACAGCCGAAGGGGCTCGGCACCGACACCGGAACTAGGTCTTCGTCGGAAGAGTGAGAGTTTGGGGACAGGAAATCTGCAGCACATTGATCGGACACTGGTTGCCTCTCGTTGGACGGATGTGAACAGTCTATCGACACCAAAAGCCGGCCCGCGAACCACGGACAAGGCTAAATCTACGTTACCGACGTCACTGATGAAGACGACGTCCACAACATAGCCTTTCGACGCAGGATGGAGACCGGCACCTAAGAATTCGGCCGCACCTCTGACTTGCGTGGCCCTCACTTCCCACCGGATTTAACTCCCCCTTCACCCCTTCCCCACCCCGCCAAGATGAACATTTGTTCTTTTTGCTGAACTTATGAGAACTTCTCCTAGTCCCGGCAAGAATAAAAACCGTCGGAGGCGATGTGCTCCTCGTCACCTCCGACACCGATCAACGCTTATCCACATCACTGCCCAACAACGGCATCGAAGCCGAAGTGAGGAGAAGGTCTCATGACTGAACTCGTCGTTGGAATCGACATCGGTACTGGTTCTACCAAGGGTGTCCTTGCTGAGACAGACGGCACGGTCATCGCTAGCAGCGTCAAACGCCATCAAACATCATTCCCCCGCCCTGGGTACGCCGAGCATGACGCCGACGAAATCTGGTGGGGCGACTGTCTATCCATCCTGCGTGACCTCACCGCCCGCGCCAAAGGTAAGGTGCGCGCAGTCTGCATCTCCGGGATTGGCCCCAACTTCCTCCCCGCCGACGAAATCGGCACCGCCTTGCGCCCCGCCATCCTCTATGGCGTCGATACCCGCGCGATGAAAGAGATTGACGAACTAACCGACAAGTACGGGCGCGACTGGGTCCTCAACAACTGTGGAAACGACATCACCTCTCAGTCGGTCGGCCCGAAGATCTTGTGGGTCCGCCGGAATGAGCCCGAAGTGTGGGCTAAGACCCGTCGCTGGTTCATGGCCCACACCTACTGCATCTACCACCTGACTGGCGCCTACGTCTTGGATCGCCTCTCCGCCTCGATGTGTGAGCCGCTCTATTCACCATTCACCGGAGAATGGATTGAAGAGGCCTTCGCTGATATCGCTCCTGGGTTGGAACCGCCCGAGCTGCACTGGTCGAATGAGATCGCTGGCCGGGTTACCGAAGATGCTGCCCGTATCACCGGTCTCGAACCAGGCACTCCCGTCGCGGTTGGCACCTTGGATGCTTTCGGTGAATCCCTTTCCATTGACGTCTGCCAGCCTGGCGACGTGATGTTGATGTACGGCTCGACCATGGTGATCAACTCCGTCTCCGATGCCCCCATGACCGAGGCTTCGTTGTGGTCGTGCTCGGGTATGCTTGCCGGAACCTCAAACCTGGCCGGTGGTATGTCGACGACGGGTTCTTTGACGACGTGGGTGTGCGATCTCGTCGGCAAAGACCATGCATCGATGACTGCTGAGGCCGGTGAGGCTCTGCCGGGTGCAAATGGCCTGTTGTGTCTGCCCTACTTCTCTGGTGAACGCACTCCCATCGCCGATCCCAATGCTCGCGGTATTCTCGCCGGATTGAATCTGACCCACGGGCGCAAGGAAATCTACCGGGCGATGCTGGAGTCAACCGGTTTCGGCACCCGCCATCTGCTTGAGGTTATGCGCAAGGCAGGGGCGTCGTGCTCGAAGCTGGTTGCTGTCGGCGGCGGCACCCAGGGCGGGTTGTGGCCACAGATCATCTCCGACATTCTCGGCGAACCACAAATCATCCCGAAGGTGACCATCGGCGCCTCCTTCGGTGACTGCATGTTGGCTGCGATGACTATCGGTTTGGCAGACGAAAACACATCTTGGAATGAGCCAGATCACATCGTCGAACCCAATCCGGAGAACAAGGAAATCTACGACACCATGTTCAAGGCATATATCGACCTCTATCAGGAGACGGCGGGGACGATTCATTCTCTGGCTGCGCTGCAGGTCTAGCCAACTCATTGTTTTCCAAACACCAATATCTAAGGAGATAAAAATGCTATTGGAAAAAGAACGTCAAGCCGTGGTTGATACCTGTAAGCGGCTCCAGGCGGAGAACCTTGTCGTCGGCACCGCCGGGAATGTGTCTGTGCGGGTTGGCGACCAGGTTGCTATCTCGCCTTCGGGCGTGGAGTATGACGTTCTCACTGCAGAGATGGTGGGAATACATGACATGGACGGGAATCCCGTCGACGCCAAGCTCAATCCGTCGTCCGAACTTCCACTTCATCTGAGTGTGTATAAGGCCTACCCGTGGGTCAAGGCGATTACGCATAACCACGCCTACGCCTCGACCGCCCTTGGCTTGGTTGTTGACGAGATCCCGATGTCTCATTACTACTCGACGATGTTCGGCGGCAAGATTCGAGTTGCCCCCTATGCCCGCTTCGGCACCGACCAGCTTGCGATCAACGTCACCGAAGCTCTGCGCGATCGCAAGGGCTGCTTGATGAGCAACCACGGCGCGATCACCTTGGGTGAGACCTTGGAGAAGGCATTCGACTTGCTGCCCTATCTCGAGTACATCTGTGAGATTCAGTTGCGCGCCATGGCGACGGGTTTGCCGATCAAGGTGCTCTCTGACGAAGAGGAAGCCGATTCGACGAGCAATATCCAAGGCTACGGTGTCCAGGGTCACTAGTGACAGAAAATAGCCGTAGGCGGGCGCGCGCCCAGCGCTCGCCGATATACTAGGCGTATACAAAAACACAAGATGACTTCGCCTTTCCCCTTGCCGGGCGGGTGAGCGATCATCCCCTCTGGCCTAGAAGTCTAGGCCGGTCGGCGAGGTCTGAGCGTAGATTGTGACAGCGGAACTGTGCGAGATCTCTCTCGCACAGTTCTGTGCATTTACCCGGTGCTGATCACCGACGATCATCACCGCATCGAAATACTTACCGTAGAGAGGTTTTATATGACTGGGGTACAGCTTCGACTAGGAAAACTATTCAATAAGGACACTCGGCGTTCCTTCATCGTCGCCTTCGATCACGGCCAAGCACTTCCGATCCCTCACGGCATGGGGAATCCGGTGCGGCTGTTGGAGAGCATCATCGCCGGCAAACCAGACGGTTTGCTACTCACCAAGGGGATGTTGCAGCAAGCGTCACGCCTACTCGCCCACCGCGAGGCCCCCGCAGTCATCGTCCGCGGGGATTGGTCCTCACTCGATCCCAGCGATAAGGAATCCTTCGGCGAGCATCACCGTCAGATTCTGGACCCGGCCGATGCGTTGAGAATGGGCGCCGACGCCATGTGCGTCTACTTGATTGCCGGAGTTAGCAATGACGAGATGTTCCCGGACAACATCGAAGCCGTCGCGACTGTGATCGACAAGGCTCACCGGGTTGGCTTACCCGTCATCGTCGAGTCGGTCTTGTGGGGGAACAAGATCGCTGACAAGCACGATTTTGAACTATTGCGCAAGGTCTGCCGTCAGGCGGCAGAAATCGGGGCCGACGCACTCAAGACCGAATATCTCGGTGACGAAGAGAAAGAACGGATTCTGATTGAAGAAGTAGGAGATATTCCGGTGCTGACTCTTGGCGGGGCTGTCGGCGGGATGGACGAGGTCGCCAAGGCCGCTGAAGGCGCGATTCGCTCTGGTGCCCGTGGCCTCATCTTCGGCCGTAACGCATGGCAGGCGGGTGAGATTGAAGATCGTCTGGCCACCTTGTCGAAGATCACTCACACTCGCTTCGACGCGTAATCACACACTGACATTTTGCGAGGAAAACCCATGATAGGTGCAGCATTCTTAGGTCCACACCAGCTAGAGATCAAGAATTTTCCTGACCCGGTGGCTGAACCGGGCGGGATGGTCATGAAAGTCCACTCCAACACCATCTGCGGTACGGACGGACGAATCCTGCGCGGCGAGAAGACGGCGGGGATGCGGATGGGGTGCATCTTGGGGCATGAGATGGCCGGTGAAATCGTCGAACTCGGCGAAGGGACGACCGGCTACGCAGTCGGCGATCGCGTCGCCGTGATGCCGATGATTCCGTGCGGGGTGTGCATCATGTGTAAGCGAGGCTGGGAAAACTTGTGCCCCGACGCAGCGATCTACGGCTACAACGTCGATGGCGGCCTGGCTGAATATGTCAATTTCCCGGCTGCCGCATTGCAACGCGGCGGCGTGGCAAAGTTCGACACCTCAGTTGACTACACCACCGCCTCGTTGAGTGAGCCACTCAGTTGCGTCATCAACGGCTTCGATCAATACGATGCCAGATTCGGCGAAACCGTCTTGATCATCGGTGCCGGCCCGATCGGTTTGATGCACATGTTCCTGGCGAAGACGGCCGGGGCCACAACCATCATCTCCGAGACCTCCCAGACTCGCCGTGACAAGGCAACAGAACTCGGCGCAGACATGGTTGTCGACCCGTCAGCAACAGATCTGAAACAATTTGTTCTCGACGCCACTGACGGACTTGGTGCTGACGTTGCAGTCTTAGCCATTGGCGTTCCTGCCCTGGTCAACCAGGCCTTCCACTGCGTCCGCAAACGCGGCAGAGTAAGCTGTTTCGCTGGCTTCCCGAAGGGCAAAGAGGCCGGGATCGACCCGAACCTGATCCACTACGGGGAGTTCACCGTCTTAGGGGCGTCAAACTCTGGCCGCCAGCACCAGATTCGGGCTTTGCGACTGATCGAATCTGGCAAGATTCCGATGGACAAACTCGTCACCCACACCTTCCCCCTGGACAAGGTCCACGAGGCCATCAACTTCGTCGGAACCGGAGAGGGCATCAAGATCGCAGTCCTGCCCTAGCCCTAGCCTCGCCGAGATCACCCTAGTTGCCAGTGTCTCGTTTGGCACAGACGCACCAACCAAGGTGGCTCGGTCTGCCTCGGGAGACCATCTGTGATCCGAGGCGTGATGATTGTGGCGGTCACTTCGGTGGCCGCCACAATTATCTGGCTAGGCGGCACACATCCCCAGGTAGGATGGTTCGGTGACTGTGATCTACACCTCCGCTGTGGTCTTCCGCAATCTGGAAGGCGAAGTGTTGACGGTACGAAAGTGCGGAACAAAAAGATTTATGTTGGTGGGCGGCAAGCCTGAACCTGGGGAGACCCCACTCCAGACGGCAGTGCGCGAGGCGAAAGAAGAAGTCGGTATCGAGGTGTGCCCGGAGCACCTGACCTTGTTGGGGTTGTGGCAAACAGCGGCAGCCAATGAGCCCGGCATGGATGTTCACTGCACCACCTATCTGTGTACCGTGGCGATCTCGGATCCTGGTATTGATCACGAAATCGCCCAGTTGCGCTGGGTGGACATCGATTCGCCATTGCCCGATGATCTAGCCCCTATGCTCGTGGAGAGGGTGATTCCCGAGCTGCATCATCGTCAAGCCCACCCCGACGCTGAACCACTCTTTGACTGGGATGTGCCAGCTAGGCCTTGTTGACCTGGTGGGCTGGTGCGTCCTCGTCTGGAGCTTCACCCGGGAAATGGTCAGGTTCGGTGACCTCGGCAATCGCCTTTCCCGAACTATCGACGACTAGTCGGTTGATTGACGGTAACGAGTTCTTGATCAGACGGTAGAGCGGGAAGAAGCTGACGACGCTGACTAGCACCGCGAACCACAGCTCGAAGGGGCCATATTCGGTCAGCATCGGTTCGAGGACGAGCAGGATCGACACTGACAAGATGATGGAGACCTGGGATCGGTTTACCCTGGCTGCAGCCAGGAAGGCACCACCCCAGATGAGATACCACGGATGTAAGGAGGGGAAGGAGAAAGCGAATACGGCGAGGCCGAAACCGACATAACCGATCGGGTCGGTGAGGCCAAACTTCCACATCTGGACCAGGATGTAGGCACATCCGGCAGCTAGAACGGGGAAGCCGATCAGCCGAATCCAGAACAAACGGGAGATCCCGGTCACGACGGCTAAACCTTCTCCAACGAGTGCCGATGGCGAAATCGTCGGGTATTTGTAGGGGGTTCCTGAACCGTCCAGCCAACCAAACCCGAGTCCGGAGACCACCGAAACCAGGAGGAAGACCCCAATCGTAATCGCCACGGCGACTCCGATCCGCCATAGCGCTTGCTTCCATAGCATCCGCCATGCGGTGCGCGGTTCAAGATTCCTGCGCGCGATCGGGAACAGGGCAACACCGATGGCGGTCAACCCTAGTGGCTGCTTAATTCCCATCGCCAAACCAACTAGAACAGACCCAACCAGCCACAGCGGCAGTTTCTTTTGTCTGCCGAGGATCGTCAACCACATGGCGGCAACAGCGAGGGCGGCGCCGACCGCGTCATGGTGAACACCGCCGACGAAGTGGAAGACCACATAGGGGTTGAGGACCAGGCCCCACAACGCGGTGCGTGGATTGCGTCCGACCCTGCGGGCAATGTCAGACATGCCCAGACCGATCACGATGACTGACAATAGGGCCGGGATCCTCATCGCGATCACAGACCAGTAAGGGTCATGTTGGCCCAGGGTCACCATCCAGGATTGAATCACCAAGGTGAACGGAGGGTAGACGGTGGTGGTCCCCTTCCAAAACATATCGACGTTGGCCCCGATTTGGGTACCGGAGGCCCCCATTGGCATCTCGTAGGGGTCAATCCCCATGATGCACAGTAACCCCTGTTCGGCGTAGGCCCAGGCGTCATGGGAGAGCACCGGGGGCGCAAAGAGGAGCGGGAGAATCCAGATGGCGAAGATCATCCATTGCTGTCTAAGACGACACTCACGCACGAGGAACCAGGCGATCACGGTCAAGGCGAGACCGGTGAGGGCGACGAGGAGGGAGAGGGAGTCCCAGACTAGCCCGTGGATGGGCACGCACGACTGCCCCGGACGGCACAACACGAAGGAAAGAATCGAAACGCATAGGGTGCCGAGAAACCCGAGGATGCTGCTTATCAGTACGCGCTGGCGCATGACCCTCCAGCTGGTGAGAAATCGAGGCTCAATGGCGGATACAACCGTCGATAATATCCGATGAGTTCGCGATCAATCCAGGTAGAAGCGGAACCGTAAACCAATCGTGTCCAAAGCCCGACTTGAAGCCAAGAATTTGGCCGGTTTAGCACGACCTAGGCCGTAAAAGAGCTCAACCCCGTCCGGAGACGGGGTTGAGCAAACGAGGGGAATTAGCTACTTCTCGTCGTCATCGTCTTCGGGCTTGTCCACCACGAGAGTCTCGGTGGTCAGCAGCAAGGACGCGATCGAGGCAGCGTTAGCCAGCGAGGAACGAGTCACCTTGACTGGGTCAATAACACCCTGCTCAATCAGGTTGCCGTAGGTATCGGTCTTGGCGTTGTAGCCTTCGCCGACCTCCATCTCAGCAACCTTCGAGGTGGTGACATAACCTGGCTTGCCAGCATTCTCGGCGATCCAGCGCAACGGCTCCGCCAGGGAGTTCTTGACGATCTGAACGCCGACCTTCTCGTCGCCAGTCAAGCCGAGGAAGTCATCGAGGACGCGGCTAGCGTGGATCAAAGCAGAACCACCGCCGGCAACGATGCCTTCTTCAATGGCAGCCCGGGTCGCCGACACGGCGTCTTCGATGCGATGCTTGGTTTCCTTGAGTTCCACCTCAGTGGCGGCACCGACCTGAATCACACAGACACCACCGGCGAGTTTCGCGATGCGCTCCTGGAGCTTTTCGCGATCCCAATCAGAATCGGTGCTGGCGGCTTCGGCCTGGAGCTGGGCCACGCGGGCTTCAACCTCAGCGGTTTCACCGGCTCCATCAACGATGGTGGTGGAATCCTTGGTGACAACGATGCGGCGAGCCCGACCGAGCACCTCGAGACCAACCTGATCGAGTTTCAGGCCGACCTCAGCAGCAACGACCTGACCGCCGGTGAGGATGGCGATATCTTCGAGCATGGCCTTGCGACGGTCACCGAAAGCGGGGGCCTTGACCGCAACCGACGTGAAGGTGCCACGAATCTTGTTCACCACCAGAGTCGAGAGGGCTTCACCGTCGACATCTTCTGCCACTATGAACAAGGTGCCATGAGCGGCGATCACCTTCTCCAACATCGGAAGCAGATCATTCATCGAAGAGATCTTGCCTGAGTGGATCAAGATGTAGGGATCCTCTAGGACAGCTTCCATGCGGTCGGTGTCGGTGACGAAGTAGGGAGAGATGTATCCCTTGTCGAACTGCATGCCCTCGGTGAAGTCGAGTTCAGTGCCGAAGGTGTTGGATTCTTCAACGGTGATGACGCCGTCCTTGCCCACCTTGTCGAAGGCGTCGGCAATGATGGAGCCAATGTGCTCGTCGCGGGAGGAGATGGTGGCAACGTCAGCCATATCCTTGGTGATCTCGACCTGCTTGGCATTCTTGTGGAGTTCATCAACGACGGCCTCGACAGCCTTATCGATCCCGCGCTTGAGCGAGACCGGAGATGAGCCAGAGGCAACCGCGCGCAGACCTTCGTGAACGAGAGCCTGAGCGAGGACGGTGGCAGTCGTGGTGCCGTCACCGGCGATGTCGTTGGTCTTGGTAGCGACCTCCTTGGCCAGTTGAGCACCAAGGTTTTCGTAAGGATCCTTGAGTTCAACTTCCTTGGCGACGGTCACGCCATCGTTGGTGATAGTTGGCGCGCCAAACTTCTGGTCGAGGACAACATAACGACCCTTGGGGCCGAGCGTCACCTTCACCGTGTTAGCGAGGATATCCACGCCACGCTCCAAAGAGCGGCGAGCTTCCTCATTAAACTGAAGGATTTTTGCCATTTGAGTTCTCTCCCTCGCTTACTTCTGCACCACTGCGAGGATGTCGCGGGCGTTGAGCAGCAGGTAGGTTGTGCCGTCGTACTTGACTTCGGTGCCGCCGTACTTGGAGAAGATCACGATGTCACCTTCGGCAACATCCATCGGGATGCGGGTTCCCTTGTCATCGACCCGCCCTGGGCCAGTAGCAATAACCTTGCCTTCCTGAGGCTTTTCTTTTGCAGTATCGGGGATCACCAGGCCAGAGGCGGTGGTGGTTTCGGCTTCGAGAGGCTCTACAAGGACGCGATCCTCGAGCGGCTTGATCGTGGCTGCCACGTCAAACCCCTTTCTCTTGATAGGTCTAAAAATCAGTGTCATTTTGCCCCGAGACGTCGTCGCGGTGCCGCCCCGGAAGTCATCCTCGGCCCCGCACTAGCAATGGGATCGGGCTACCGAAGAACCATCAACTAGCACTTGAACTGACCGAGTGCTAATCAAAATGTAGTCGTGGATTAGCACTCAATCAAGTTAAGTGCCAAGAAAACGAGGGAAAGTTGAGCCCGATAGACTCAATTATCTTGTTGGGGTTCGACCGGGTTAGAGGACGGTGACCGACCAGCCAACCGGTTCGCCGTCCCGATAGGGCAAACAGGCGTGGAATTGATCGACGTCTGGGTCAAAAACGTACGGCAGGAAATAGCGGTCCCCCGGCCAGATGTTGAGGGAGTCAATCTCGGCGATAGTCTTCCATTCAAGCGGGCCTTCGGCGTTAGCAGCCGGAATCTTGCCGATATATCCGTCAATGACGAAGATGAAACCAAAGTGGTTCTCCCCATTCGCCCCGAATCCCGGCCACGACACTGTTCCGCGCAGTTTCATCGAGGTGACGTCAATCTGGGCCTCTTCAGCCAGCTCCCTCTTCATCGAAGCGGCGACGTCCTCATTCTGCTCGACTTTGCCCCCAAGTCCGTTCCACTTGCCGTGCTGATCATCCCAGTCGCGGCCAATCCGATGGCACATCAGGACGTGTTCCCCGTCTGGATGCAAGATGAACCCCAAGGTCGTAATCCTGGCAGTCAACATCTCACATCACAACCCTATCACCCGGCATTCCCGAATTAGCAGAGATCGACAAGGACGACGG